>NZ_JBIWGL010000005.1:35170-172341 GCF_044763535.1 Lysinibacillus sp. NPDC095746 | reverse complement strand
GTAGTTGACATAAAGAAGCACCTCCTATAATTTGATACATTTATCGTACCGGAGGTGCCTGGTTGTTTATATGCGTTATTTGATTACGGGCTTACTGTTGTTTCAAGAAAAGGTCTTTTTTAGAAGGAAATGGACGAGGGACATATTCATTTGTTGTTTTTTAATGTAGGAGATGCTAATTGTAACTAATCCCTAAAGTTAATTAAATTCATCTGATAATTTTTTGACTGGATTTTCTCCTATTATTTTTAACATTTGATCAGCTACTGCTCGTGCTAGTAAAGGAGGCACTGCATTACCTATTTGTTGATATTGCTTGTCCTTTGTTCCAATAAATATATAGTTATCTTTAAAGGACTGAAGTCTTGCCGCTTCCCGAATACTTAATGCTTCCGGTTTCGCTGGATGTTGCCACATTGATTTTCTAACATTTATTACTGTTGGAGAAGGTTCATTATAGTTCAACCTTAAATAAACTGTGTTTTGTGTGCGTGAACTATCTGTATAAGAAATCTCTTTTAGTTCATCCGAAAGACTATGGAAATTCTTCCCTCCGCTCTGTTTTAATGCCTCAAATCTTTGTTTACTTAATGGTTCACTATTAGTATTGATATGATTATAAATTAAATTCTCATTCATACCTAAACGATAATACTTTTGCATTCTAGTTATATGATCAGTTACAGAATAAGGAAGTTTATTATCATTAATGTCTTTCTTTGGAGTTATCTCTTCTAAATCTTTTATAGCATCGAACACCGTAAATGGTAATTGATCTGAATCGAATTTTGCAGGCATTTGTACAGGTCCATTATTTACCTTCTCTTTTTTCACACCTAATATCATAAACCTCTCACGATTTTGAGGTGCAAAAAAATCACTCGCTAACATTACTTTATAATCAATATCATAGCCAAGGTATTTAAAAAATGCATCTAAATATTGAACAATATTATAAGATTTCACTTGAACACTAACTCGTATTTCTTCAGATATTGATTTCACTTTAGTTTCACCGAAGCAAATTATTTTCTCATTTTTCAACTCTATTAAATATCTTAATAATTGGTTGATGTTAATAAAATCTATAAGATTTGATAACGAAGTTTCGTTATTATCATGTTTATGATCAATTAATGCTTGTAAAACTTCAGTCGTGTTTAGAATTACACCATTAAATAATCCAATTTCTTTTAAATTTGACTTATCATATTTATTTATTGCAGTAATGAGTTCATTTATTTCTTCAATCTCATTTTTCTTTTCAATAATATAGAGCCTCTTCTTTTTTAAATTCCGAACTATTGTTCGCAACTTTGATAAATGCTTTTCTTTATAAAGAACAGGATTAAATTCTGATGTAACAAGCTCTTTTATTAATGGCCCTAAATCAGGGTTTTTACATTCTATTAAAGTTAGCTCTTCTATTTCCCAAAATTTTTTCTGGTTTGACCCTTCAATAATTTTAATTAGATGTTCTTCAGAACTGTATCCATAAATACCCCCACAATTTTCAGTCACAAAAAACTTATGCTTTACGGAGTTCATTGTTTTAACATTTTCCATTAAAAATGCTATTGGACGAATTTCTTCAATTGCCCTAGCAAATTCTTTTACCAACTGATTATTTCCAGAAATCAAATGATTTTTTTGACGATTCGCATTCGAAAACCCTTGACAAGGCGGACCCCCGGTTACGACTATCTCTTCACCCAAAATATTTTTTGAGTCTAAAAACTGTTTAAAATCAATTTTAGTTATATCACTAATTTTACTACCTTCAGGCTTAATAATAATATTTTCATTTTTATTATGATTATAAACATACGTTTCAATTGCTTCTTTGTTTATTTCTACAGCACCTATTACTTCAAATCTACCAGTTTGTTCAAAACCATTACTTAATCCACCGGCTCCAGCAAACAAATCGATAAGTTTGAATTTACTTACTTTGTTACTCATTAAATCTCGCTCCTATTAAAAACTACTCTTATTGCAGCATATAGGATTCTGATAAATTTATCAATTGTTTTTATCTATTCTTATTATAAAAAACGACAAAATTATATTTCATCTAATCTTTCTTCTGTAATTAGATTGGACTATTTATAATTTAGTTATAGATTATAAACAGAGTAATCATCAGATATAGCTACTCTAAATCATATTAGATATTTCCATAAAACCATTATATGGTATCATAGTAATAGGTTAATCTTCACATGAGGAGTTGAAATATATGGATGGTACAATCCACACCCAACCAGCCGCTACTCCTGTTATTCATGCTTTACGAAATATAGGTTATAAAGCTCAAACAGCTATTGCAGATATTGTTGATAATAGTATTGATGCTCATTCTACGGCTATCGATTTACAATTTGAATATGGCAGTGGTGATGGATTCATATTAATCAAGGATAATGGAAGTGGAATGGATGAAGATGAATTACAAATAGCAATGACAATTGGCTCAAAGGATCCTCGAGATGAACGAGATAAAAATGAATTAGGACGTTTTGGAATGGGACTTAAAACAGCAAGTTTTTCTCTAGGAAAACGAGTAAGTGTTATTTCTAAAAAAAATGGCATCATATCAGAACGTTGCTGGGACTTAGATCTAGTTAGTAAACACAATGAATGGTATTTATATAAGAAAGTACCAGATTCTATACTCCACGATTTACCTGATATTGAAGGTGAAAGTGGAACTATTGTATACATAGATAAATTAGATCGTTTTTCAAAAGCTGGATTATCGTCTCCTTTAAAAAAGAAAAGTTACTTTACGAAAATAAAAAGAATTCGTGACTACTTAGAATTAGTTTATCATCTACTATTAAATGATAAATTAACCATCACAATTAATAATAATCAATTAAATGGATGGGATCCATTTTTATTAAATATGTCAGAAACTATACAAGAAAAAATTTTAGAGGGAGAAAAACAGGCTTTTCGCGTTAATGGGAAACGGGTAATCGTACGACCGTATGTATTACCACATCCATCAAATTATAATAGTACAGAATTTACTCAAGCTGGTGGTCTTAAGGGTTGGCGTGAACATCAAGGGTTTTATATTTATCGTGAAAATCGCCTTGTTACATTTGGTGATTGGCTTGGTTTATTCAAAAAAGAAAGTATCTATGATCTCGTAAGAATACGAGTAGATTTTTTAAATGCGTCTGATGATGATTGGAAAATAGACATTAAAAAATCTAGCATTTCAATACCTGAAGAAGCAAAAGAAAATTTAGAATCCATTGGTAGATACTATCGCCAATTGTCTCAAGATATAATGTTATACCGTACTAAACGAACATCCGGCTCTAGGATAAAAAGAACTATCGGCACATTAAATACCTGGGAGCTAGATAATGATAACAACCACGGTAAGTATATTTTAAATAGACTCCATCCTATCCTAAATGAAATTTTGTCTAGTATAGACGATGAGACTAAAAAACAGTTAAATTTATATCTTAACTTAATTGAACTTGGCTCACCAATGAATTTATTTGAGATGGAACATTTAATTCAACGTGAAGAAGAATCTCTTGATTTGAAATTGAAAAATTTATTGGTATTAATATCAGGAGAATTATTGAAAAAGAATCCAGATATGCCACTAGATGAATTAGTCGAATCTCTTATGCTTTTCCCACAATTCGAATCTATTGGTAGAATTGCATTAGAAAAAATTATATTAAAGGATGTTATCAATGATTGACACACAAGATACTATTAAAAATGAATTAGAAAAAGCATTTGTTGAAACATACAAAAAGCTTCTTATTTTAAATACTGAAGATGCAGCTGATATAGCAATGAATGCAGCAAAAATGAAGATTAAAAAGAAACATCTCGACTTAACAGCAGACAAGTTAGAGGAGTGGCTATTAGAGATATATGATACGCATGTGCAAGAAATTATTATAAAACCAACAAGTGTAATTCGTGCTTCTAAAGATAGTGCATGGGAAGATGGTGAATTAGAATTTAGTTACTATTGGTATCGCTATTCTAAGTATTTAGAAGAGATCAAACATTGGCCAATCGATACTATTAGATCCATCGATACCACAACTAATGAAATTCTAAAAAGTATTGGAAACCCTAATAAACAAACTGAATTTGATTATAGAGGATTGGTGTTGGGATATGTACAATCTGGTAAAACAGCAAACTTTACTGGTTTAATCAACAAAGCTTATGATGTTGGTTACAAATTAGTTATTGTACTAGCCGGTATGCATAATGATTTACGTTCTCAAACACAATTACGGCTTGAAAAAGAGGTCGTTGGTGTGATTGATAAAGTTACTAAAGTTGCTACGGGAGTTGCTTCAATATCTAATAAGGGGGAATTAGTACAAACATGGACTGATGTAGAAAATGATATTTCTATTAAAGCCAAAGATCAACGCCATAATTTGAATGTACCAAATTTAATGGTTGTTAAAAAAAATAAAGATGTTCTTGAAACATTAAATACTGTGATTGAAGCTTGTTGCAACTTATCAGCTGATTATCGTAACGTTCCTGTTTTAGTAATTGATGATGAGGCCGATCAAGCATCTGTTGACACAGCAGATTCTAATGAGAAACCAAAAACAATTAATAGTTTAATCCGTCGCCTTTTAAATCAATTTAACCGTAAATCATACGTAGGTTATACTGCAACTCCGTTTGCTAACTTACTCATTGACTCTCGAACAACTGATGAGGAAGTACAAGAAGACTTATATCCAAAAGATTTTATCGTTGCATTACCCAAACCAGATGGATATTGTGGTCCAGAGGAATACTTTAATGTTACTGGATATGAAGAAGATGATGACAAACCACAATATATTCGACATCTAAATCAGGATGATTTGGATTTATTCAATAATATTAAAAATAAAGAGCATGCAGAATTAATCAATTATGTACCGTATTCAATGAAACAAGCTATTCAGAGCTTTATTATTGCTACAGCAGTGAGAAATTTACGCAATCAAGAAAAAGAGCATAACTCCATGCTAATCCATGCATCTCATTTAACAGATATTCAATTAGAACTAAAAAAAGTAGTAGAAGCCTACTTTGAGGAATTTTCAAATACTATCCTTTATGCGTCGACTGATGAAACAATCAATCAATTACAAAATTTATATATAAAAGATTTTGTTCAAGTTCAAAAAACGTTTAATGACAAAAATACCGAACATTGCTATCTAGTACTTGAATGGGTAGAAGTTTATAAAGAAATTAGAAAAGTATTAGGGAAAATAGACATTCTGGCTATTAACGGTGATAGTAAAGATATATTAGATTATGATTCACGCAAGGAAAACGGATGGAACGTAATTGCTATCGGTGGAAATAAATTATCTCGAGGTTTGACACTGGATGGTTTAACTGTTTCCTACTACTACCGTGGAACAAGTATGTACGATTCTCTTTTACAAATGGGGCGTTGGTTTGGTTTCCGTAATGGCTATATGGATCTTTGTCGTATCTATACTTCACAACAAATTGCATCAAACTTTGAACATTTAGCAGAAGTAATGGTAGAAGTACGTAAAGAGTTCGATTGGTTAGCAAAACACGAGATTCTTACTCCTTATGACTATGCTGTCTCCGTACTCGGACATGATTATATGGATATAACAAGCCCTGCCAAAATGAAAACAGCTGAATTCTTACATTATCTAGGAGGTAAAAAACCTCAAACACGATTATTTAGTAAGGATCTAGATTTTTATAAAACAAATATGGATATTACTATCAAGTTAATAGAATCCATTAAGAATTTTACTCAATGTACTGTAGGAGATACTAAATATTATGTAGCCAAAAATGTTTCTGTTCAGAACATTCTTCAGTTCCTAAAAACATATAAAACTGATCCTAATGCAACTAAAGTAGTTTCAAACAAAATATTTGATTATATACAAAAACAAATTTCTCGTGGAGAATATTTAAACTTTAACATTGTTGTTGTAGACGCTACAAAAAAATCATTGAACAGAAGTGAAGTTAGAAAAGCAAATGCGTCTGGTCAAAGTATAAAAGAATTTCCCGTAAACTTAGGCGATATACAAATAGAAAATGCCGTTTTACGTAGAATAAATCCAGAAGAAAACCATACTAACTATTATTCTATTGATTTAGGTGCAATCACTTCTGGAAAACACTTTTTAATTGATTTAGAGAATCAGCAAATCCGTGATAATGCTAATCCATTATTAATAATTTATCCATTACATCCACAGATACCTGCATTCAATGAGCTGGAATATGATTTCAATGAAAACTTTGTACCAATTGGTATTGCTTTTGATTTCCCAAGAGTATATAAAGAAAATTTAAAAGGAGAAATCGTTGAAGCACGTCAAAAATATGTAAAAAATAAAACAGTTTTTGATGAAGAGGAGAATAAAGAATGACAAAGGTAACAGAAGCTTTTAATGAATTACTTACTCAAATTAATCCCTCTGAAAGTGAGGCAATTTATAAATTAAAAACTATCCATTTTAAAAAACCTTGTATCATGATCGGCGTGGATTCTTTAACAAAAGAACGCAGACTTTATATCGATATAACTAAAGAAAATTGGCCTAAAGATAAAATGAAAACCTTCCCTAAATGGCGTGGTCTAACGGTTAAAGAGGAATTCCATAAAAAAATAGGACCATTAAAAGAGAAAAAAATGTTGGTATTATATCAGGAACCAGATCAAAGCATTGAAATTTTTGATAATGTTATGCAAAGTGTCTATGACAATATTATTCATAATTTGGAGGAAGATTTATTCTCTACTCTTTACACAGTATTGGACCAATGGAAAAACTTTTTCATGCGTAAACGAGATGGTAAATTAACGATTGAGGAGCAGATGGGTCTTTATGGAGAATTATATTTCTTTAGAGCTTGGCTCAACAAGTTTCCTGATGCACCACCAATAATTATGGATTATTGGAAAGGCCCATTAATGAATCGGATTGATTATGTCGCTGCTAAAACAGGCGTAGAAATTAAAACAATCTGTCCTAAAATTCGTGAAGATATTCGAATTTCTAGTGAGCGTCAGTTAGAGTTAACACCTATCATTAAAAATTTGTATTTATATGTTTTACGTGTTGAGATATCTGATACAGAAGGAGAAGATTTATTCAACATATTAACGGATATCATCAATATTTTAAATACTCGAGCGCCTTCAACTATTGTATCGCTGGAAAATTTATTGTTAGAACTTCGTATTATTAAAGAAGATTATATGGAAAATAAATTTTCTGTATTAGAAGATATAGCATATAAAGTAGATGGCGATTTCCCTAAATTAACACCAAATATGTTACCAAAAGGTGTTTCATATGTATCCTATTCGGTAGATTTATCTCATTGTGAAGAGTTCAAAGTAAATTCTCAAGAAGTATACTATTTAAACAATGGAAGATGAGTGTGAAAGATGAATGAAATTCAACAAAAATTAGAGTTTTTCAACGAATTTATGGAGGCTGTTGAAAGACGCGGCGCTACAATCGGCAGTCGCCAAACCCCATTTCTAGAAGCAATTCTACCCTTTATTTCGGAAGAAGATGAGCCAACTGTTTTTTACTTTGGAAATTCTAATGCTAAGGTCCAACTAAATGGTTATCTTTATTCAGAAGCAAGTAACTCTTTAAATCTTTATGTAGTGGATTATGATATTGAATATGAAGATAATTCTCTACCTGAAATATCAAAAACAACTGTTACAGAAGTTGCTACTCGAGCAAAGCGTTTTTTCACAAATGCAAAATCCTTTCATACCTATGCAGAGAGAACTTTAGAAGTTGCTAATTTAGCCAAACATATCTTAGACGTTCAAAATGAGCTTGAAGAAGTAAATATCTATGTTGTGACAAATCGATTCTACACATCCAATAAACCTGTTGATTTGACTATACCTGGTATACCTAATGTAAATGTATTTGTATGGGATATGGACCGTATTCATAAACTAACAGAGGCAGAGCAAGGTATAAGAGACTTTGAAATAAATTTTAGTAAATACGATACTAATTTTGAGATGATGAAAGTCCCTAAATTATCCACGGACGTTATTCATAATGGGATTGATTGCTATATTGGATATGTTCCAGCACATTTATTGGCAAAATTATATGATGAATTTGGACCAAAACTAGTTGAGCGAAATGTGCGTTCATTTTTACAAGCACGTGGCGGTACTAACAAGGGAATAAGAGACACTTTAAAAAATCCCAAACAACGAGATTTATTTGTAGCATATAACAATGGGATTTCTACAGTAGCGAAGTCTGGAGACATTGAACAAATTAATGATTCTAATTTATATCGTATTAAAAGCTTAAAAAGCTGGCAAATCGTAAATGGTGGTCAAACTACTGCCTCTATCCATCAAGCTTATAAAAATGATGTACCATTGGATGAAGTGTTTATTCAAGCAAAGTTAACAATTATCCATATAGATTCTAAAAATGACGGAGATAACTATCTTTTAGAAGATGAGATGATTTCTAAAATATCCGAGTATGCCAATACACAGAATAAAATTAACAAATCTGATTTATTAGCAAATACACGATTTCTATCAGATATCGAAAAATACTCACGTAATACATGGATTCCTGGCCAAGACGGGCGAAAAGAAGAGTCTAAATGGTACTTTGAACGTGCGCGTGGTCAGTATATGGTTGACATAGGTCGCCGTAAAAAAGGTAGAGAACAAAATGATTTTAAAAAACTCTATCCAAAAGAATTTGTCTTAGGGAAAGTAGACGTAGCAAAATACTTTATGTCATGGAATGGATATCCACACGTTTCCAGTAAAGGTGGTGAAGAGGCCTTCACAAAATTCATGTCTTTAAATAATGAATATTGGAAGTATGATTTATCAGAGGGTGACAAAATTAAAAGTATCGATACACCCTACTATACAAATTTAATTGCTTACTGCATTATCAACAACTACGTTAAAAGTATCGTAGAGAAAATGAATTTAAAAGGCTATAAAGCTAATGTTATTTACTATACTGTCTCAATGTTAAACCATTTATATAAAAATCAAATTGATTTAGAGGATATATGGAAAAAACAAGAATTATCTTCAGAGTGGGAACGTTGTGTCCAAACAATCGCTAAAGCAGCATTGGATCATTTACGTATTTCTGCTGGAGAACGAAACGTTACTCAATGGGCTAAAAATGAAGAATGTTGGACTACATTCAAAGAACAGTATTCTAACTCCTTAAAAAATTTAATATAAAATTAGAAAAATCCCCTCTTATCAAGAAATACTTGATAAAGGGGATTTTTGTTTAATTACAAAATCTAAATCCTATTTATGGAGACGGTTGGATTAGAGAGTCCTATGAATCCAATATTTCAGATTGTATTTATACCTTGGGTATATACGATTTACGTTCATTATGTCGACAATTAGATCCACAAGGGATTGGAGTCATTACTCCTATTGTTTATAAGGATTTTCTTCATTAAGGAATATTACATATTTACGAACTTAGATCTTAGACCTTACTGAAGTAAGTATATTAAACTATCAAATAGAATCGTTTCATAGAACATCTGAAAATTCATTAGATAGAGGGTTATTGGCTATCGCATTCGTTATTTCCAATATACTATACTCACCATAAGTTTCCTTTAAATAATTTTTTCAGCAAGTAATAAGTATTTTACTATTAAAGAGAACTCCTTATCAGGTTCCATTTCTTTTAATATTTCTTTGTATAATATTTGTTTATGTCCGTGGTTATTTTCATCGCGCCATTGATCTATCATTACTGAAACTTTCTCTATTCTCTCATTTCTTCTTTCAAATAAATCCGGACGATTAAGCCCAATAACTTTATGAGTACGAAAGCCCTTTTTATCCCCATCTTTATGTCTAATTATTGAACCAAATGCATAAAGGCAGGTTTCGGGATTATCGTTAAATGGGTCCACTAAAGGAGCCAATTCATCATAATAATCGTTCTTATTAGTTCTATTACATTTTTCACATGCAACAGTAAGGTTTCCCCATTCGAAAATTAAATCCGGACGATGTGCCTTAGGTTTAATATGTTCAATATCCGAATACGTGATGTGTGTCATTTTACTCTCACAATAAGCACATTTTTTATTAGTTTCTATGAGCAATTGTTCCTTTATATCATCACTGTTGTATTTTTTCACCAATGATTCAGGTATTTTCACACCCTCTTTTTTGGTGTAATTAACTCCGTCATAATTAAAATAACTTAGATACTGCTTTCTCCATTCGGTGTTATTTTGTGATAGAACATCTGGTTCATTTAATTTAATTAGTTGAATCATTTTTTTTCACCTGTTTTATAATATCCACTATTGTAGTTGGAATGTACTTTTCTAAACTAATTTCTTCCATTTCATTTCTTAACTCTTGAAAATTCTCCTCTGTAATATCTAATTCACTGTATTTATATATTATTTGATTTAATTTATCCTCAACCCAAATAGGCATCGTAATAGGTAGACCCAAAGCCTCTCTTAAAATATCATTTGAAGTTCCAGCCTTATTTACAAAATCTAACTTATCAGTAACAACTTTATTTTTTTCATTATGATTTAGAATATATATATTAGAATCCTTTACAGAACTTATTATAAATGGATTATGCGTAATAACGATAAACTGTATATTAGGAAAGGCTTTAATTAAACTAGGCATTATTCTCCTTTGCATCTCAGGATGCAGATGATTTTCAGGTTCATCAATAGTGACAACCAATTTATCTTTAATCTTATAATGCAAAAAAATCTGCCAAGATAGATCTATAATTGCAGCTATGCCACCAGAAACTGCATCGATTGAAAAGCTTCCAGAATTAGTTTCGAAGATCACATCTGGTAAAACTATAGAAATATCATTAAATCCCAACTTTGGTGGTAGTACTTCTTTTAAAACTTGTTTAAACTCATCAAATACAGTTAGAGAATTAATATTTTTTTTAATTACATCATTACCGTATCCAAATACAGCTAAAGATATTAGACTTTCTTTTAGGACATAATTGGGTTTAATATTATTACCATTCAAGTTATAATCACTTTTAATCAGATCTGTATATTCACTATACAACTTCTCTAAAGGTTTAATCCTAGTTGGAATGCTTTCAACTTCATTAAAGCCAAAAACCGAACGATGAGATGGAATATATAAACCACTAATATTCTGTTTATTGTCAATTTCCAATTTATATGTATAAGATGAAACACTAGGAAAATTTATTCTCCCATTTTTTCCATTGTTATAAGTTAATTCACCAATATATTTAACATCTTGAAAAGAGGTTAAATTTTCGTTTGACTTTTCGCTATTAATAAATTCTGTCTCCCAGCCAAAATGGTAGTTTAACAAATTTAATAATGTCGTTTTCCCTGTGCCATTTGCACCTGTCAATATTGTTAAATTTTCATGGAATTGTATATCAATCATCTCAAATTGACGCCAATTACTTAAAGTTAGACTTCTAAATTTTAAATCTAATTTACCATCTCTCTTCTCTTCCCAAAAAATACTATCTTTATCATCACTTTTATCGTCATCATATTGAAATTTGCCTATAAGTTCATCTACATTGCTTTGATAAAATTCAATTGAGTTTTTCTGTTCAAAAATGATATTTAATATTTCCCTTGCAGAATCGTCAGGAATTAACAATTTAAATCTTATAGGAATTCCATAATTATCCCAATTATTCTTGAAATATGTCTTTACTTCACCTACGATGGCAATTCGATTGTCATTAGCTAAAACTACATCAAAAACAATTGGGAGTTTATAAGGATATTTACCATTTGTCCATATCTTTTCATCTGATTTATATTGCTCCCCATTAACTCTAGCAAGTGCAGTAATTTTTTTATCTACGACAAAAACTATGTAGTCTCCAACTGCCCAATTATGTAAGTGGGAATTATTCGCACCCCATAAGTTGTGTTTTAAGCAAGTAAGAAATTGTAATTCTTTAATTGAAACAACCCTTAACCGGGTTTCACTATCTTTATTCACTCACCCATCCCCCTAAATTTTGTATTATATTTGTGAAAAATATACTTAGTAAAGGAAATTGCTTCCACAAACATGATTTATTATACGGGTAATATTTAATTAAGGGAAGTAATAGAATTAGAAAAATAATTTATTTATCACCTTAAGTATAAAATATTATTACGACTAATTCCTTTTTAAATGAGTCATCTTTAACATTCAGATCTTGTTTCTTAAACATTTCTTAAACACATTGTTCATTGTTATTTGATGCGGGTGCTAGTTTGAAGGAAATAAAGGTTCTTTTTGGCCATAATGATATACAAACGACAACAAATGCAGTTATTTCTCTTGCTTTCCATTGCCTATAGCTACGAAAGTGCCTATTGAATCATTGTATTTTGGTGTATCTATTAATGGCATATCGAGTATATCTATGTATGCTTTTAAGTTTTACGTGATGTCTGTTCACTAATTTAATATCATACCTTTGTTGCGACCAAGGGATCTAAGAATGAATGAATGAATGAATGAATGAATGAATGAATAAATAATACTAATACTGTTTGTAGCAGATAAGTACCGTTTCAAGTGCTTCAGCTATTTGCTTACCTTTCCATTTCTGCTGAACTTTCTGTGTTTGTATCATTTCTACTACTTCACTATCAACAGCAAAATATCATGCCTATGCTTTCTACTAGACATAAAAAAACCCCCTAATTGTGTAATTAGAAGGTCTACGAACTGTTTCAAATATGTTATTCTTCCGTAGCGATAAGAAAAGGGATATTGCGTAAGAGTTCCACTCCCATTCAATGTCCCTAGTCTTCAAAAACGTTGAGATGAAACGTTTGTAGCCACCTTATGTATGGAGACGGCGGGAGTCGAACCAACCGTCTCAGAATGTTATTATATCAAGGGTTGCGGGGGCAATTGATTTTTTTGACTACGTTTGATAAAAAGATGTAGCAGGAGCAAGATCTATTATTCACATTTATTGTGGTGTCTGTCTATTATTGATAGAAAATTTTAAATTAATAATTAATACAGTAAGTACAACCTAATTGTTAATAAGTACTCCTTAATGTTAGTTGTGTTAAACCACATTCTTCAACAAAAAGTTTAAATCTTTCTTGGATCAACGCACTTGTTAGCTACTCAATACCTATACATAACAAAAAAAGAATAAACATAAACGTATATCTCAATCTTGCTGTTTAGATCCATCATTACTTTTAATTTCTCCATTAATTTGCAGATTATCTCCACTTATATTAGAAGTTAATATCTTTATTAGACCATTTTGCTCTGTAATTATTTTATTTTGTTCATTTATTATTCCTTCAAGCTTTGCTATACCCTTACTTAATTTTTCTACGTCTTCTTCCTCTTGCTTTTTTTGCTTTAAACCCATTAGAAACATTACAATAGCCAAACCAAGTAATGTTAAAAAATTATTTTGTTTATCTAAAAACGTTGTAATAAACGAAAGATAGGGAACTACAATTATTGAAAAAATGCCTAAGAACAATACAACTTTTTGCATTCTATACCATTTGTTGTAAAAGTTTATTAAATCAAAAAAAGAAAAACAAACAGCTGCAAGTGTCACAGATACAACAAGTGCTGAATTATTGCTATAATCCGGGAATAAACCACCAATAGCAATTGCAACTCCTAAAAACATAACTATTTCATTTGCATAATTTTTATCCATATACATACCACCAATTATTGATATTTTATACTATCTTACCATTATTTAAATAAATACATTATAATAGAATAAAACATATGGAGGTAGAACTATGGAAACAAATGCACAGAGTTCGATCGATACTTTTGGTTTACCTATAGTCGAAATTGACTCTACACGTAATTATTGGCTTGTTAGAACTAATGCTGGTGAGTATTTTGATGAATTCTATATAAAGAATTTCATAGCTATTGGTTGGAATAAATGCAGGGACTTCAATAAATTTATAGAAGAAAAGAAAAATGATAATATCGCACAGGAAATTGAAGGTTTTTATCCCAAAGAACAGTCAGGTAGAATATATGGACAAATTCACCGCTTCTTGTTTGAAATGCAAGTCGGAGATATAGTTATGATTCCTAGCGAAAATTCAAGTTTTATCCGTTTCGGTGTAATTGTTAGTGACCCATATATAAGAGAAGTAAGTGCAACAGAAATTGACGAAGGTTCTTGTCCTTATATTAAGTCTAGGAATGTTGAATGGATTAAAATAGTTGAAAAATCAAAGCTTGATCCTTATTTATTTAGAATGATGCAATCACATCAAACTATTAACAATGCAAATGATTATGCACATTATATAGATAGAACCTTACATAATTTCTTTATGAAGGACGGTAAAGCTTATTTAGTACTACGTGTTGAAAAACAAGGTGATATACCGGCTTTTGATTTAGTTAATTTTGTGAATAGCGTTATTGATTTGGTACCGGTAGTGAATGAATTACCTGGTATAAAGGAAAAATACGAAAAAGATGATTTAGATTTAAAGCTAAATGTGCAATCGCCTGGTTTTACAGAATTCTTTTCAAATGCTCCTCAATTAATTGTAGGTATTGGATTATTAATTGTTATATTAGCGGGAAGTAAGGTTAAAGTAAAAACTAAAAAAGCTGATAATTCTTCGACTGAAATTAATATCAAAGGATTATTAGGAGATAATTTACTAAAAAAAGCTGATGAATTAGAAAAATTAAAAAACATACAACAAGAAAATTTCACTAAAATCAAAGCAGAATTACCAGAAGAATTAAAAAGCCTTCTCGAAAAAGAAAACCGAGAAGACTAATCATCTGAATATGGAGACGAAATATCAAAAAAATGTTTAATAATCAATATTGTGGTTGGAGTGAAAATTAATATTTCTAGGGGTACATTAAAAAAAATCCTATTATTAATACTAAAGAACAGACCAATTGTATACTTTTGAAATAAAAAGATAATACCGAAAAGCACCATATATGTCCCTATCATTGAAATATAATGCAATGCTTTTTTTAACATTGGATTTGGATTTAATACCCCTTTCAACATTTATTTTCACTCCTTTCTAAATTTGTAATTATTTTTTTATATTTAATTACTGGAAGTTACATGTTGACTAAATTATATTCATTTTATTCTTTATATTCAAATGATATTTGTATGAATATTACCTGTTTTTTTTAAAAATGGATTTTTACAATAGAAATAACCTTAAATGTTTTAGCTTAAACTTATAAGCTTACTTACGAAAATCAAATCTGAAGTGACCGACCCCTAAAAGTTAACACGGTTAATGCATTAGGAAGCTGTTGAGGCTTGAGTTCGATAATGAATTAAGCTCATGCCTTTTTATTTTCCCTTAATTCATTTTGTTCTGTATTACGTTATATATTATTCTAATTCTGATTTAAAATGCTATACACTTTCAAATCTTTTTAAACAGAGGAAGTCTGATGTCAGCAGTATGTCAAAGAATTTCTCCACCACAGAACTATCGAAAAACCTTGATCCGAAATGCATCAGTAGATGTTGATTTTCAGTTAGGCGCTCTAAAGCCTTTTCTTACATCTCCGAAACAATAAAATCCGAAGCTTCAAACTGTCTTCACCCATGGATTATTATAATGATTGGTTTAGCAAAGTAATTGATTCCTATTATTCAGAATGCATAATATTTATAAATTGCCTATAAATAATTTTGCGAGTCTGACTCCTTTTAAAGAAAAAAGGTTAATTTCAAAATGACTTTATCTCAACTCGTCATCAAAAGATACCATAATTTCATCTAATGTCTTTCTCCACTGGCGCTTCATTTCTGGTCTTCTTGTTTACATCAAAGATCGGCGTACCCGATCAGGAGCTTTATGACCTATGGGTGGTTCAATACGAAAATACAGTGGAGGAAAGTACATTTGTAAAGACTACTAGGATTTTCAAAAATCATATTACCAGCGATGGCTGCATATAAAATCGAGAAAATTACGATTGATGTATGTCAAAAGCATGTAAATGAATGGGCGACGAAATTAAAAAACTTCCGTGCAACAAAATCATATGCCGCCAAAGTATTAGACTTTGCTATCAAACGTGGGTACTTAACAACTAACCCTTTTGCGCTCGTAGAACTTCCTACAAACGTATTAAAGAAACGAATTAAAGTTGAAGAAAAGAAGGAAAACTTCTATACTCGTGAGCAGCTTATTCAATTTTTAGCTTGTTTAGAAAAGGAAAGTAACTACAAGGCTTATGCACTATTTCGTTTATTAGCATTCAGCGGTATGCGTAAAGGTGAAGCACTAGCATTAACTTGGAATAATGTAAACTTTAATACTAATGAGGTACAAATCAATAAAGCTATTTCTAGCGGAAAAAATAACCACATTTATTTAAAAACTACAAAAACAGGTGACTCTCGTACAATTAAAATGGACGACAAAACAATGGCTGTCATGAAGGAATGGAAGAAACAGCAAAAGCAAGATTACCTAGTGCTAGGCTTTAATACAATGCAACCAAAGCAGCTTGTATTTAGCAATGCAGTGAATGAGTATATACAGCCTACTAAAACTCGTAAGTGGATTCTACATGTACAGAAGAAGTATAAGCTAGGGACAATTACAACACATGGTTTACGTCACACACACTGCTCACTGTTATTTGAGGCTGGAGCTAGCTTAAAAGAGGTGCAGGATCGTTTAGGGCATAGTGACGTTCAAACGACAATGAACATCTATGCACACGTTACAAAGAAAGCGAAAGAAGAAGCTATACAGAAGTTCGTCAGCTACATTGAAATGTAGTTGAGCGATTACGCTTTGACTACGTTCGTTTGATACTCAATGAAACTATATGACATAGATAAAATAAAAAACCCTTGATATACAAGGGTTTTAACGTTCATTGAAACTCAATGAAATCGTATTATGGAGACGGCGGGAGTCGAACCCGCGTCCAGAAACTCCAATACTTCAGCTTCTACGCGTGTAGTTTGCCTATTTACGATTCACGTAGCATTATGCCGACAAACAGGCGTCCTGTACGCTAACCTGGAAATCTCTTGTCGGTGACTCAGGTGGCACCATCGACCGTATCCCACTAAAGTTGGGCCCCACGTTCTCTACATGGGCGATAGAGAGGCAGAGCGCTTAAGAGCTTACGCTGCGAAAGCTAAGTTTTGTTGTTTGCCAGTTATTATATAACTTCCGTTGATGACGGAGCCGAGACCTCCGACGCGCGACCAAAGCTTGAACCATCCCTGTCGAATCCGTAACGTCCCCTTGAATATGAATCGAAGCACATGGCCTCGTTCAAGCAAAGGAGCTAGAATTTCTTCTAGTACGGTGGGAGCTAAAAGTACGCTTCCATGTAATCTGGCATTCAATAATACTTATTATAAAGCAAATCTAGCTATAGTTCAAGTGTCCCGCAATGATAGAAAAGATTGGCTAGCTCACAATGATTTTTTTATTTCATCATCTTACATCTTCCGACTCACTCCACCTAAATACAAAAAGCTCACCATCCAATAGTGAGCTTTCTAACAACCTATTAATCTTGATTTTTTGCTTTGAAGGCACGTTCCATGTCGCGTTTTGCTTCTTTTTTGCGCATGTCGTTACGTTTGTCGTAATCCTTTTTCCCTTTGCCGACGCCGATTAAAAGCTTGGCATAGCCGTCTTTGATGTACATTTTTAACGGGACGATTGTGTAGCCGTCACGTTTTACGGCACCTACTAGTTCGCCGATTTGCTTTTTATGAAGCAGTAGTTTGCGGGCGCGCAGTGGGTCATGGTTAAAGCGGTTGCCCTGTTCGAATGAGCTGACATGCATATTGTTGATCCATGCTTCACCGCCGCGGATTTGTACATAGGATTCTTTTAGTTGAACCCTTCCTGCACGGATGGATTTAATTTCTGTGCCTGTGAGCACCATGCCCGCTTCAATTGTGTCTTCAATGAAGTAGTCGTGCCCGGCTTTTTTGTTTTGTGCTAATACTTTCCCAGTACCTTTTGCCATATAAAATCACCCTCTACTTAAAGGATAAGCAGGGTCAACCTGCTTTTATTGATAAAGTGAAAGCACCCACTTCAATTTGTTTTAAAGCGCTAATGATGCCTTCACCTATACTTTTACGTTATTTGCGTTTTGGTTTTGGTTTTTTCTTTTTGTTTTTCTTGGCTACGCCCTCGTAGAACTTTTGCTTTTGCTTCACGCCTTTTTTAGGGCCTGGGCTTGAGCCATCTTTGCGGCGTCCTCGTGGATCACGGTCGTTTTCACGTCGCTCTCCTTGTCCGCCACGCCCTTCTTCATTGCGACCATTTCGACCGCCACGGCCGCCTCGTCCTTCTTCATTGCGACCACTGCGACTGCCACGTCCGCCTCGTTCTTCTTCGTTGCGACCACTGCGACTGCCACGTCCGCCTCGCTCTTCCCCGTTGCGACCACCTTTGCGGCCATTACGACCATCTTTGTTGTCGCTATAATTTTTACGTGCGTGAATAACAGTAGGTGCAGCTTTTCGAGTTCGTCCATAAGACGTTACCATTCCGACGATTTCAAAGTCAATCGATGACTCCTCAATAATAACATTTGCTACACGAACTGTAACTTCATCACCAATACGGAATTGACGATTTGTACGTTCCCCAATCATCATCATTTGACGATCATCAAAGCGATAGTAGTCATCTGTCATATTGCTAATATGGACAAGTCCTTCAATCGTGTTTGGTAGCTCCACAAAAATCCCGAAGTTTGTAATGGATGAGACGATTCCTTCAAACTCTTCACCAATTTTATCGGACATATATTGTGCTTTTTTCAGTGCATCAGTATCGCGTTCTGCATCGACAGCACGGCGTTCACGCTCTGACGTATGGTCAGCAATTTCATCCATCGCCATACTCCACTGTGCAACTGTCTCTTTTGATGTATCTTTATTAATTAAATACGTACGAATTAAACGATGGACAATTAAGTCCGGATAACGTCGAATCGGTGACGTAAAGTGTGTATAGAAATCTGTAGATAAACCAAAGTGACCTAAGCTTTCAGGATAATATTTTGCCTGCTGCATGGAGCGTAGCAGCATTGTTGAAATAACAGGCTCCTCTGGCATACCTTCAATGGCCTTTAATACATCCTGTAGCGCCTTTGGATGTACTGTGTTCCCTGTACCTTTGATTAAAATACCGAAATTCGTGACAAATTCAAAGAAGCGTTGCAGCTTTTCTGGCTTTGGATCCTCGTGAATACGGTAAAGGAACGGTACATTCATCCAATGGAAGTGCTCTGCAACTGTTTCATTGGCAGCTAGCATGAAATCTTCAATTAATTTCTCAGCTACTGTACGTTCACGTAATTCAATATCTACTGGCCATCCATCTTCGTCCACGATCACTTTAGATTCTTTAAAGTCAAAGTCAATTGCACCACGCATTTCACGTTTAGTACGTAAAATGTTAGACAGCTCAGCCATATGTTTAAACATTGGCACTAGTGGCTCATAGCGGGCAATTAGCTCTGCATCCTGCTCCTCTAAAATTTTGTAAACATCTCTATATGTCATACGCTCAGTCGTTTTAATGACACTTTGGAAAATTTCATGTGAAATCACATTACCATTTGCATCAATAATCATTTCACAAGACAGTACAAGACGATCAACCTGTGGATTTAATGAACAAATCCCATTCGATAATCGATGTGGAATCATTGGAATAACGCGGTCTGTTAAATAAACACTCGTCGCACGATCATATGCTTCAACATCTATTACAGAGCCTTGTGTTACATAATAACTAACATCTGCAATATGTACGCCAAGTTTATAAGTACCGTCTACATTTTTCGTTACGGTTACAGCATCATCCAAGTCCTTCGCATCAGCTCCATCGATTGTCACAATCGTTTCATGGCGTAAATCACGGCGGCCCTCTAAATCTGCCTCTGTAATTTCATCTGGCACTCGTTGCGCAGCAGCAACTACTTCTTCAGGGAATTCTGGTGGAATGTCGTGCTTATATAAAATAGAGAGAATATCCACACCTGGGTCATTTTTGTGCCCTAAAATTTTTGTAATATAGCCTGTTGCCGATTTTAAATCCTCTGGCCAAGTAGCTACCTCAACAACAACCTTGTGCCCGTCAACAGCTCCTAATGTATCACCCTTAGCAATGAAAATGTCCATCGGTAGTTTTTTGTCATCTAAAACAACAAAGCCAAAGCCTCGATTAGCTTGGAACGTCCCAACAAAGCTCGTTTGTCCACGCTCCACTACCTTTGTCACCGTACCTTCACGACGATCACCGAATGATTCCTTTAAAACACGAATTAAAACGATATCGCCGTTAATCGCACCATTTATTTCATGCGGTGGAATGAAAACATCATCCATCCCTTCAATATCAGGTGTCACAAAGCCAAAGCCTTTCGCGTGTCCGATAAATTTACCCCGAAGTAAATTCATGCGCTCTGGCAAGCCATAACGATTGGAGCGAGAACGCACAACTAAGCCTTGCCCTTCCATACGCACTAACGTTTTCACTAATTCTTTAAATTCGTCAGCATCTTCAAAGCCAAATACGTCCTCGATTTCGCCAACGGTTAATGGTTTATATTCTTCTTCACCAAAAAAATCGAGTAAACGACTTTGTAGTGAATTGTTCTGGTCTTTCATAATTTCCCTCCTTCATGAGAAAATCCTAATTATATTATTATTGTGCCCAATTTAAGCTTTCTAAAAAGCGATAAATGTCTTCATGTAACTGATCTTTTTCTTGATCTAACGTAATAACATGTTTTGAGTTGTCATACCACTTGATCTGTTTTTCAAGTGACTCAGTTTGATTATATATAATGTTGGCAGATTCTGTCTCAATTACCTCATCATTTGTCGCCTGTACGACAAAAATTGGTGCATATATCATGTCAATTTCTTGACGTGTCCGGGCGATAAACTCGCGCAATTCTTGTAAAGATGGCATGCCCTTTTCAGCAATTAACGCAACCTCAGCTTCGATTTGCTCCTCATCTTTACCTTGGAACTTTTTATAGTCCCTCGCATATTTCAGTACACCTTGAAACATAACATCAGTTGTGCGCATCGTCATTGGAGCACACATTGTCACTATACCTTTCACAGGGTTATTAAGCGCAATATTTAATGCCATCACACCACCCAATGACAAGCCAGCAACAGCAATCTCCTCATAGCCCGCATCCTGCAGCTGTTTGTACGCGGCTACGACATCCTGCCACCAATCAGCAGGACCTGTTGTAATAAGTTCCTCCGGTTCCACACCGTGACCTTTATAATGAGGTGCTAATGTAGTATACCCTTTTTTCTCTAAAAATCTCCCAAGCATTCGCACATCCGCCGAGCTTCCCGTAAACCCATGCAATAACAAAACTGCTCTAGGTCCTGCCTGAAAGAAAAAAGGCTGTGATAACGATTTTTTCATTTTCGCACTCCTTCATCCAAATACATATACTATAACCATTATAGCCATACTGAAGCTTCCTAAAAAGTTTTGGCGATTGTTACATCTTTTATGAGGTTTTATCGGTTAATATTATGGTCTTTTTCAGCATTTTGATGTTTCTGGCATTCTATTCGGCATTTCGAGAAATCTATCCGGCATTTTGGCTCTTCTATCCGTCGCTTCGGGGTGTCTAGCCATCACTTTGACTCTTCTATCCGTCGCTTCGGAGTGTCTATCCATCATTTTGCCTCTTCTATCCGTCGCTTCGGGGTGTCTATCCGTCACTTTGACTCTTTTATCCGTCGCTTCGGGGATTCTCCGTCAATTTGACTCTTCGAAGTCAAGTCCTTAATATTGTGTAAAATTCTATACAATGTTCTTCAACTCTGACTTTAGTTTTTTCAAAATTGTCCAGCTTATGTTAGAATTCGCCGCTAAAAGTGTGAGTTGCGCCGCTAACCAAAGGAAGAACGCCGCTAAAACACGAAATCCCGCCGCTTCAGCTCTTTCATCGCTGATAAAAGAGCTTCGAGGATTCTATCCGTCGCTTCAAGGATTCTACCCTTTAGCTTTTCCATCCGTAATTTTACGATTCGCAGTATTTACACCCTTGCGCGGGTAGTCACTTCGCTTTCGCAAGTATTTCCCTACCTCACGCGAGCATTCTTCGCTTCCTGCCCCACACACGGTATTCACTTTGCTGAACTACTATGTATTGACGACATCCAAATAATTAGTACCATAAAAGAAAACGCCCAACCAGTAAAGGTTAGGCGATATATCTTCAACTATTAGATTTTTGTAATAGCGAGTGCTAAAATAAAGAATAATATTGCTAACACAATTGTAACACGGTGAAGGATTAAATCCATACCACGTGCTTTTTGCTTTCCAAATAGTTGTTCAGCTCCACCCGAGATGGCACCTGACAAGCCTGCACTTTTACTAGATTGAAGTAATACTACAACGATCAACGCTACTGAAACGATAATTAATGAAACTAATACTACTGTATGCATTCACTGCACCTCCCGAACTTCGAACATCACAACGTAATATATTATAACAAAAAAAGGTTCTCTTGACAAACTGAGATTAATAAATATCCTCATTTTCCCTCTTTAGGTTAGTTTTTCTAAAAATCAACATACCATCTTGCTATCACATTATCCTATAATAGTTAAAAGCATAGTCATCACAAAAATTCCAAAAAACGTCATTCATATAAGTTGATTAATGTGGAGGCCATACGACTCTTGGGGATTAGCGACACAGAAGAGATCCTGCAAAATAGAGGAACGAAGGATAAGCGCATCACGTACTCTGATCATGCCTTCGGACCAACATCCCGCAGCTTTCGCACAAACAAAACACCATGTTGTCACTTCGCTTTTTCACAGAAAAAACATTTGTTGTTGTCACTTCGCTTTCGCGCAGAAAAAAACATCTGTTGCTGTCGCTTTGCTTTTCGCACAAAAACATCTGTTGTGCCGCTTCGCTTTCGCACAGAAAAAACATCTGTTGCTGTCGCTTCGCTTTCGCACAACGCACAAAAACATCTGTTGCTGTCGCTTCGCTTTCGCACATAAACATTTGTTGCTCTTAGTGGCATATCGAACCGCCCCCTGGAAAGTGCTGAGATTAACCTGACGTTTTAGTGATGAGTTAAAAATATAATTATGATGGAGGAATTATGAAAAAGAGTTTATTGCTGATTTTTTTACTTATTATTTTAAGCATGCTTAGCGCTTGTTCAGCTGCTATCAAGGCCGTCGAAGTATTAGCACCAGAGGAACCTGCATCCGAAGAAGAGGCTTCTATGGACTTTAAGGAGCCTACTAGTAAAGCTCAATCAGTGGAGTTTTCTGCGGAAGACCTTTTTTCAACGACATTATTTAAGGAAGATCTTGCTTTGTTGCAATTTTCAAAAAAGGTTGAGAAGCATATATCCACGTTTGACCCAAATTTCACAGTAATGTATAGGGGAAAACTAGATTGGGATACATTTGAAGAACAACTGAATGATCTTTATAACATACTTAATTTTGTTAATCCTTATACAACAGGATATATCAAAGATTACAACTGGGAAGCATGGGAAGTAGATAGTGGTTATGAGATAAAATTTGATTTTACATATTTTACAGATGCCAAAAAGGAAAAGAAAGTCGATGATTATGTAGAGAAATTTGCAACGAAGTATATTACGAATGACATGGATGATTTTCATCGTGCTAAAGCCGTTAATGACTTTGTAGTACAACTAGCCACTTATTCTGGTGAAGATGCGTCAGAAGGTCAATCTGTTTATGAATTAATTAGTCAAGAAACTGGTGTTTGCCAAGCTTATACACTTTTAGCCTACCGTTTATTTTTGGCGGCTGGTCTTGATGCTAAATATGTTTATGGCTATAGCGATAATCAGCTTCATGCATGGAATTTAGTAAGTGTTAATGGTGATTGGTATCATGTTGATACGACTTGGAATGATGTTAATCCTGATGAACCTTATGCTATTTCCTACGAATATTTTTTAGTGAATGACGAAAAACTAAGTGAAGATCATATTTGGGCACGTGAAAACTATTTTGCTGCTACAAGCGATGCATATGATTTTATGCATGATATGTGGTACGCGGATACTGTTGGCAATGTTATTTATTATAATAGCATGGCCGATAACATGGTATACGCCTATGATTTAGCAACAAAACAAAAAAGACAGGTTACGGAAACAGCCTGTTATTTCCTTGCGGCAGTTGACGATTCGATTTATTGTAGTGATTATGATAATGCCGGCTTTTTAACAAAGATATTTATAAAAGATGGCTCAGAAGAAGTGTTGTTAGAGGAAGAGGTTCAAAACTTGTTCATTAATGATAAAGGGGTTTTATTATACGAAACCATTGATGGTGAAAAACATTCACAAAATTTATAGTTTATGCTTCCACCTAATAGATAGTAAGTCAGATTCTATTTTCACATTCAGCCTTTAGTTTTCGTAAAGACTGGGCGACTCCTCAGGGATCAGGTTACAGATGAGACTGGAGGAAAGCGCTCAGTCGGAACGGAAACACTCCCCACGTTAGTTATAAATGCCACATATAACAATATCCACACAATATCATAACAATTAATTCATTGTAGCTTTACAACCTTCCTTTACACTTACTTGTGAAATGACCTTATCTTAAGGAGGAAAATCATGAAAGATTCAAAAAAATGGAGTTCATTGTTTCTAGCAAGTGCAATTGCTTTATCGTCGATTAGTATCGCTCAGCCGCAAGTAGAAGCTACTCAAGTAAAGAAGCCAACAAATGTGATTATGCTCGTGATGGATGGTAGTAGTAATAATGCCGTTACACTTTCTCGTTGGTATAAAGGTCAAAGTTTAGCGATGGATGAAATTTTATCAGGGGGCGTGCGTACATACTCTGCCGAATCAGCTATTACTGATTCAGCTCCTGCCGCTACTGCGTTAGCAACTGGCCATAAATCAAATGATAAATATGTAGGTGTATTACCGTCCGTTATTAATTCACCAGGGCTTCAGCAAATTGCCAAAGAGGATGCTTTTAGACCTGTAGCTAATGTTTTAGAAGGGGCTAAACAACAGGGCAAGGCGACTGGATTGATTGCTACTTCGGAAATTCAGCATGCCACACCAGCAGGCTTTTCTGCACATGTTAAAAATAGAAGCCAATATGATGACATTGCTGAGCAGCAGGTGTATCAAAACATTGATGTCGTATTAGGTGGTGGCTTTGAGTCTTTGGCACCCGGTGAAACTAAAAATGCTCGAAAAGATGGCGAAAATTTAGTGGATGTCCTTAAAGAAAAAAATTATGACATCGTGAAAACGCGAGATGAGCTTCTAAATAGTAACTCGTCAAAAATTTGGGGAAGCTTTGCTCCAGGTGCCCTTGCCTACGATTTTGATCGTGCCAAAACAAAAGCATCTGAGCCAAGTCTTGCTGAGATGACTAGTAAAGCTATTGAAACGCTCAAAAAGGATGAAGATGGTTTCTTCTTATTTGTAGAGGGCAGTAAAGTGGACTGGGCGGCTCATGCCAATGATACAATTGGCATGATTAGCGATATTTTATCGTTTGATGATGCAGTTAAGGAAGCGGTTGATTTTGCAAAAAAAGATGGCAATACTATGGTTATTGCTGTGACAGACCACGGCAATAGCGGGATTACAATGGGTAATGCTAACACGACAAGTACTTATTCCAACACACCTGTTTCTGCCTATATCGACCCTCTAAAGAAAGCTAAAATGACCGTTGAAGGTGCGCTAAGCCAATTAAAGGAAGATAAATCAAATATTGTAGAAGTCGCTGCACTTTATGGATTGGATGATTTATCTCCGGACGAGCTTGCAACCTTACAGTTAGCTAAAGACCCCGGCGAAGAAATGGTAAAAATGCTTGCCGACCGTGCTAATATTGGCTTTACAACCGGTGGGCATACTGGTGATGATGTATTTTTATACTCATTCGGGCCATCTATAATTACAGGCCTTGTAGAAAACACAGATTTGGCCCATGCGATGGCAAAGTTTATGGACTTCGATTTAAATAAGCTTACAGATGATTTATATATACCAGCAACAAAAGCATTTACGGAAAAAGGCTACACATCTAAAATTGACTTAACTGATAAAGAAAACCCTAAATTGATTGCACAAAAAAATAATGTAACTGTTACAATCCCAGTTAATAAGAACATTGTAATATTCGAACAAGACAAGACAGCCAAAACACATACCCTTGATACAATTAATGTCTACAACGGTACTGAATTTTACGTTTCTAAAAAAGTTTTAAATGTAATCAAATAAGGGCTTTTACGGAAAGTCTGTAGTGAGCTAAAAATAAGGGTGCTATCATAAGTTAAGATGTCTAACTTGATGGTGGCACTTTTCTTTTTTGCTCAAATTTGTTTTTGCAACAGTCCTCAAAAGATTACCGCTTTTATCATCTGCTTAACATTTTTACAGCTTCCATTTTGGTTATCCCCTCTCATCATAAATTTATACCAATATTTTCCGTCCGATTTACTTTGATTTTACTTTCATTTATTATGCTTAATGTAGCAAAAAATTGGATTGCTTCGATGCCCTAAAACGAAATTTAAGGATTTTTTAAGTACCATTGAAGCGGAAAAACAGCGATAATAAAGGTGATTGTAGTTTTAGTAAAATTCAAATTGAGGTTCAAAAGATAATCATTTTCTTTCCGTCATGTAGGTAAGTTTTTAGAAACCTTAATTTTACCTTAAATTAATCTTATGATTTTATGAATATCGAGAAATTTAGCAACATTTTAATCTACAATCCGTCAAAACAGTGTTAAAAATTAATAAGTGGAAAAATAATTTAGAAAAAACTTGAAAAAATATCTATTTATTTATATATTTACAAAGTTATAATCTTTTTTCATTTTTAATTGGAGGTGGACATATGCAATCCATTAAAAATAATGAGGTTTTACGTTTTATAGGCTTTACGTTATTTTACTTCATCATTTTAACGCTCTTGTTTCTTATCCATGGCTTCCATGATATGAACGCAGGACCATTTATATATACGGAATTTTAAGAAAAGGAGATATAAACTATGTTAAGCATTTTAGAGGCTATTCAAAAAGTGGCACAACAGCATCCACATCGAACTGCATATCAAACCAATAGTGATTCCTTAACGTATGGTGAGCTTTGGCATCTTTCTGATTGTGTAGCGCAATATTTAATGGCTCTTGATTTAAAAAGACAACAACCTATCGTCGTCTACGGGCATATGTCCCCTTTACAAATCGTTGCCTTTTTAGGAGCTGTAAAGGCAGGTCATCCATATGTACCGGTTGACTCTTCTACTCCGTCTGAAAGATTACAAATTATAATAGAAGCTTCTCAGGCTTGTTTATTACTAAAAACTGAAGCATTAAACACGAATCAATCAGTTCCTGTAGTGGAAGTAAGTGATTTAGTGGCTCAAGCTACTAGCATTTCGACAGAGCCTTCCACTTGGGTTAAGGATCAAGAAATTCATTATATTATTTACACATCTGGTTCTACTGGTAAGCCAAAAGGTGTTCAAATTACAGCTGATAATTTAGCACATTTTGTTGATTGGATGCATAAGCATTTCCCTTTACAGGAATCTGGCGTGTTTCTAAATCAAGCACCTTATTCCTTTGATTTATCGGTAATGGATTTATATCCTGCACTCGTTAGTGGGCAAACACTTTACGCTATTACGCAGGAGCAAATTGCTAATCCAAAAGCGTTATTTGAGTCATTAGCTTCATCTGATATTCGCGTTTGGACTTCTACACCTTCCTTTGCGAAAATCTGCCTAATGAACAAAGAATGGGATCAGGCGTTAATGCCTTCTTTAAATACGTTTTTATTCTGTGGAGAGGTTTTACCAGTATCTGTATCGAAAGAATTAATGCAGCGCTTCCCACAAGCTTCTATTTTTAATTTATACGGTCCTACAGAAACAACGGTTGCCGTATCTTATGTGGAAGTAACAAAGGAGCTTCTAGAGCAATTTGATCAATTACCAATCGCTCCTCTATCTGAGCCTAATCTATCCTTGCAAGAAGATGGCGAGATTATTATTTCTGGACCGACTGTAAGTGCAGGTTATCTTGGGGCACCTGATTTAACACTTAAAGCGTTTCCTACAATAGGGGATCAACGTATTTATAAAACTGGGGACGTTGGTTATGAAAAAGATGGCTATCTGTTCTTTTCTGGACGAAAAGATTTCCAGGTGAAACTACACGGTTATCGTTTAGAAATCGAGGAAATTGAAAAGCAAATCGGCAATCTTCCAGCTGTAGCTAGCTGTGTTGTTATACCTATTTCAAAAGATGATGAAATTGTTTCACTAAGTGCGTATGTTGTTCTACGAGAACCATTAACAGACTCTGCCTTCAAAATGACGAAGCAGCTTAAAGCGTTGTTAGCGGAGTATTTACCATCTTATATGATTCCGAAAACGTTCAAATACATTGACACTTTACCTTTAAATACTAACGGTAAAGTTGATCGTAAAGGATTGGCGGTTATGGAAACAGTATGACGGCTTATGGAAATATATTTTTCTTCATCATCATTGGTATTTTATTATTACCAACCATTATTTTAGGACTACGAGGGAAATCAGCTAAACGCTATAATATTTTTATTTCAATTATCGTATTAGCTCTTATTTTTGGTAACTCCCTTAATGGCTCAACTTCTCTTATACTATTTACAGTATTTCAGTTACTATTAATTGTCGGTTACCAAAAATATCGCTTACAGAAGAATAGCACGACCGTATTCGTAATTGCAGTACTGCTGTCTATTTTGCCACTTGTACTTGTGAAGGTTCTGCCTATGCTTGGCCTTAATAATTTATTTGGATTTTTAGGGGTATCCTATATTACCTTTAAATCGGTACAAATGATTTTAGAAACTCGTGATGGCTTAATTAAGGATAAAATTTCAGTAGTTGAGCTTGCTTATTTCTTACTGTTCTTCCCAACAATCACTTCGGGACCTATTGACCGTTGGCGACGCTTTAATAAAGATTTGCATACAGTGCCGTCTGGTCAAGACTATCAAAAACTGCTATTAAGCGGGATCAATTGTATATTTTTAGGCTTTTTATATAAATTTATTTTGGCTTATTTAATATACAATTACACACTTATATATTTACCAAATCAAACGTATAACTATTTGACACCTTTTCAAGGGCAAATAGCGTATATGTATATGTATAGTTTTTATCTATTTTTCGATTTTGCAGGTTATAGTGCTTTTGCAGTTGGTGTCAGTCGCATTATGGGTGTTCAAACGCCAATTAACTTTAACCGTCCATTCTCGAGTCGCAATATTAAAGACTTCTGGAACCGCTGGCATATGAGTCTTTCATTCTGGTTCAGGGATTATGTTTATATGCGCTTCGTACTTTGGATGACGAAGAAAAAATGGATTAAAAATAAATATACAGTTTCTTATCTTGGCTTCTTTTTACTGTTCTTTTTAATGGGTATTTGGCACGGATTAGAATTGCACTTTGTTGTCTACGGTCTCTACCATGCCTTGTTAATTATCTGCTTCGATAAATTTGAACGCTGGAATAAAAAGCGCAAGATTTGGCCAAAAAATAAATGGACGCATGCAATCGGCGTATTTATTACGTTTAATGCCATTTGCTTTGGTTTCTATATTTTTTCAGGAACATTATTTTAATTAACGGCTCTGTTCATATTTTTATGAATAACGCAGCCTAAACAATAAAGGAGATTTATAATATGGATAAACAACAAGTTTTAGAAATGCTAGTAGAATTATGCGAGGACGATATCATTTTAGAAAATCCGGATATCGATTTATTTGAAGAAGGACTTCTTGATTCATTCGGTACAATTAATTTATTAGTGGAAATTGAAAGCCGCTTTAATATCTCAGTGCCAATTACTGATTTCAACCGTGAGGAATGGAACACGCCAAATCGTATTGTAGCGGAATTAGCTGAAAGACAATGATTAAGAAAGGCTTTCTATCATTATTAATTGCTTTTGCTCTTTTTGCTGCCTTACTATTCTTCCCTAATTCCTGGATAAAAGCTTGGATTTCAGATGAAGATGTAGAGCAAGCAAAGACTAGTATGTCTCCGTTAGTGTTCCAAGGGATGTATTTCCAAGAGCGAATGTTACAGGAGCCTAATACTATGCCTTTATATGGCTCCTCAGAATTAAATCGTTTTGATCCGTTCCACCCTTATAACTATACGCGTGCTACAAATGCTCCGTATACGACATTTATGGTCGGGCGTGGTGGAATGCAGTCTATTACACACTTTTTAAATTTTGCTGCACAGGAAAAGAATTTAAAGGATAAGAAAATTGTTTTCATCATTTCCCCTCAATGGTTTACGAAAAAGGGCATGAATGAATTACATTTCTCTCCTAACTATTCGATGTTGCATGCTTATGATTTAGCCTACAATAAGGACATTGACGAAGATCTTCGAAATCGAGGAATGAAACGCCTGCTTGAATTTGATACTGTAAACCGCGATGACCTGCTAAGAACAATTTATGAATATAAATTATCTGATGGTAAGAAAAAACCAATCATCGGGCGACTTGCAATATTGGCTGGCCATTTCCAAAAGGCACTTTTAGAGAAAAAAGATTTGTATTACTCGCTCTTCCCTCGAGAGGGGAGTAAGTTAAAGAACAATGATAAACTAGTTGTGAACCAAACTTTTGAGCAACAACTACAAAATGCCGAAAAATATGGCGAAAAGCGTGTTTCCAATGATTTAATGATTGAAAACAAGTTTTATAAGCGACTTAAAAATTCTAATCTTGATAGGTTTAAAGGATTCCGAAAAAACGAAGATTATACGTCTTCACCTGAATATGAGGATTTACAGCTTGTCATTGATATTTTAAAAGATGCTGGTGCAAAGCCTCTATTCGTTTCTATTCCAGTAAATGGTCATTGGTATGACTACACTGAATATCCTGCGGATCGCCGTGAAAAATATTACGCAAAAATGAACCAGATATTGACTGATAATGGTGTTCCATTTGTTGATTTCTCTAGCCATGACTATGATCCTTATTTCATTATGGATACGATTCATATTGCATGGAAGGGCTGGGTCTATTTAGATCAAGAGCTAGACAAATATTGGGCACAGAAATAAATCATTTAACGAACGTAGAGACAGTCTAAAGTGTTACGCACTAAAGACTGTCTCTTTTTTTATGTAGATTTTCTTTGAGGGCATTAGCGGCACAGATGAGACCCTGGAGCAAATTGAGGAACGAAGGCTAAAACCTATCACGTTCTGTGATAACGCCTTCGTGACCACAAGATGTGGCGTTTTTAGACTGAGTTTCTAGATTTCAGCGGATGTTTGGTGACCAACTGAAATATGTCTTAAACGCCCATTCATTTAATCACCTCTAAAGGTAGAGAATTCTCACCTGTACATTTGCTAAAAGAAGTTAAATGAAAAAAGTCTAAGTTCTTCAGCATCATTGGAAAGTTGGACTAATCTTTCAAACTTCAAGCCTATTTTTTCTAGTAACTTAGCTGAAGCCTCATTATCTTGGGTTGTAATAGCTACAATACGATTTAACCCTAATATATCTATACCATATGCCAACGTTGCTGAGGCCGCTTCATAGGCGTATCCTTTTCCCCAATACTTAGGCAGAAAAGCGAACCCAATATCCACATCTTCTAGCGACTCCCTTTTAACAAAACCACAAATTCCAAGGGGGATTTGATCGTCTTTTCTTTCAACTAAATAAAAACAAAAACCAAATTGCTCATACATGCGAAGTGGTCCATTTACTATATATTCACATGCCTCCTCCACCGTTTTCACACCGCGATCACCAATGAACTGCAACCATGAAGGATCATTCATTAATTCTAGGATAAAATCGGCATCATCTGTTGTTTGTAGACGAAGGGTAAGTCGTTCTGTTTCAAAAATTTTCATCGTAATTCTCCTTTCAGTATTGTTTTCCGTATATATAATTTATGTTTTACTAATTAAACATATAATAATGGCATAAATGCACTTGCATAGCTTTCAATAAGTGTATTTATGCCATTAAAGCAATACAGAGCAATCCTACCTAAGCAGTTTTCCGGATTACCCAGGCCCTTCTCCTACCCGGGCAGTTCTTAAGGGTACTAGCGCTTTTTCTCCCTACCTGAGTAATTCCCACGTTTCCCGATCACTTTGCCAATTACCAAAAAAATCGCCTCAAAAGTATGTAAATACCTTTGAGGCGATACCAATAAAGCTACATAATAATAGCTTATTTTAAGTTATAGAATGATTTTAAACCAAGATACTCAGCTGTTGCACCAAGTTGATCTTCAATGCGAAGAAGTTGGTTGTATTTAGCTACGCGGTCTGTACGAGATGGAGCACCTGTTTTAATTTGACCAGCGTTTGTAGCAACTGCGATATCAGCAATTGTTGCATCTTCTGATTCACCAGAACGGTGAGAGATAACTGCTGTGTAACCAGCGCGTTTTGCCATTTCGATCGCTTCGAATGTTTCTGTTAACGTACCGATTTGGTTTACTTTAATAAGGATTGCATTACCAACACCTTGCTCAATACCAGCAGCTAGTTTTTGCGTATTTGTTACGAATAAATCGTCACCTACTAATTGTACGCGAGCGCCGATACGATCTGTTAATAATTTGTGTCCAGCCCAGTCATTTTCGTCTAAGCCATCTTCAATTGAGATGATTGGGTATTTGTTTGTTAGCTCTTCATACCAGTCAACCATTTCTTCAGAAGTTTTAACAACACCTTCACCGTCTAAGTGATATTTGCCATCTTCTTTATTGAATAATTCAGATGAAGCAACGTCCATTGCAAGTTTTACTTCTTCACCTGGTTTATAGCCTGCTTTTTCGATTGCTTCTAAAATTACAGTAATGGCTTCTTCGTTCGAACCAAGGTTTGGTGCGAAACCACCTTCGTCACCTACAGCTGTATTATAGCCTTTAGCTTTAAGTACTGCTTTTAAGCTGTGGAAGATTTCAGCACCCATACGTAATGCATGACGGAATGATTCTGCTCCTACAGGCATTACCATGAATTCTTGAATGTCGACGTTGTTGTCAGCGTGAGCGCCACCATTTATGATGTTCATCATTGGTACTGGTAGTTGTTTTGAGTTAAACCCACCAAGATATTGATAAAGAGGTACATCTAAGTAATCTGCCGCAGCATGTGCAACTGCCATTGATACACCTAGAATGGCATTGGCACCTAGTTTACCTTTGTTTTCTGTGCCATCTAATTCGATTAAAGCTTTGTCGATGACTACTTGATCAAGAACTGAGTAATTACCTTCTAGCTCTTGAGCAATAATTGTGTTTACATTTTCAACTGCTTTTAATACACCTTTGCCTAGGTAACGAGATTTGTCACCGTCGCGTAATTCTACTGCCTCATATTCACCTGTAGATGCACCTGATGGTACGATTGAGCGTCCAAAAGCACCTGATTCTGTAAATACTTCAACTTCTACCGTTGGATTCCCACGTGAGTCTAAAACTTCGCGCGCATAAATTTGTGTAATAAATGGCATAATTAATTCTCCTCTTTTTCAATTAATGATTGACCTGTCATTTCAGAAGGTTGTGACACCTCTAATAATTCTAACATGGTTGGCGCCAAATCGGCTAAAATACCATCATTTCTTAACATTAAATTTGCTTTTGTCACAATTACTGGAACAGGGTTTGTTGTATGAGCTGTCATTGGAGCCCCTTCTAAAGTAAGAACTTCATCAGAGTTACCATGGTCAGCTGTAATAATAGCTGCGCCACCTTTTGCAAGGAGTGCATCTACTACTTTACCAAGACATTCATCGACTGCTTCAATGGCCTTGATGGTTGGCTCTAACATTCCGCTATGCCCAACCATATCAGGGTTAGCAAAATTAAGAATAATGCCATCAAATTTATCGGCCGCAATCTCTGCAAGTAATGCTTCTGTTACTTCATAAGCACTCATTTCAGGTTTTAAATCGTATGTTGCAACTTTTGGAGATGCGATTAAAATACGCTCTTCCCCTTCAAATTTCTCCTCACGACCACCACTCATAAAGAATGTAACATGCGGATACTTTTCTGTTTCTGCAATACGAAGTTGTGTTTTGCCATTAGAGGCTAACACTTCACCAATCGTATTTTTCAAGTTATCGTTTTCATACGCAACTTGGGCGTGTACTTCATCACTGTAGTGTGTGAATGATACAAATTTTAAATTCTTTGGATGCTTATTTGATAAAGCAAAGCCATCAAATTCACTATTTGTAAACACTTTAGACAGTTGAATTGCACGGTCAGGGCGGAAGTTGAAGAAAATAACAGCGTCATTATCGTCAATTGTTGCCACGGCTTCCCCATGCTCTTGAACGCTAAATGGAATAACAAACTCATCTGTTACATCGCGCTCATACGATGCAGCTACGCCACTTGCTGCGCTGTCAGCTGTTTGACCAACACCATCTACTAGTACATTATACGTTAGGGCTACACGATCCCAGCGTTTATCACGATCCATTGCATAATAACGACCATGAATAGAAGCGAATTGACCTACGCCAATGTCCTTCATTTGTTGTTCAGTTTCTTTAATATAGCCTAAAGCTGTTGTCGGTCCAACATCACGACCGTCTAAGAAACCATGTACAAAGACTTTGTCTAAGCCTTGTTGTTTAGCAAGCTTTAATAGTGCAAACATATGCTCATAGTGACTATGTACGCCACCATCTGACAGTAAGCCCATAATATGAAGCTTAGATTGATGAGCTTTAGCATGTGCTATAGCATCCAAAAATGCTTGATTCGTAAAGAAATCTCCTTCACGAATAGATTTATTTAAGCGTGTTAAGCTTTGATAGACAATACGTCCAGCACCGATATTTAGGTGTCCAACTTCAGAGTTCCCCATTTGACCATCGGGTAACCCTACCGCTTCACCAGCTGCAGTTAATGTTGAATGCGGGAACTCATTCCAAAAACGATCGAAGTTAGGTTTGTTTGCTTGAGCTACTGCATTTCCGAAAGTTTCGTCGCGAAATGCAAAGCCATCTAGAATAATTAATGCTACTGGCTTTTTAGGCATTTGCTGCCGCCTCCAATAATTTCAAATATGATTCTGGTTGTAAACTTGCTCCACCAACTAAAGCGCCATCGATATGCTCTTTCGATAATAATTCCTGAATGTTCTCAGGTTTTACGCTACCACCGTATTGAATTCGTATTGCATTGGCCGTTTCAGCATTATATAATTCCTTCACTACTGCACGAATTGCTCCACATACTTGGTTAGCATCTTCTGCTGTAGCTGTTTTACCTGTACCGATTGCCCAAATAGGTTCATAGGCGATCACCATATGCTCCACTTCTTGTGCGCCAAATCCAGCAAGTGCTGCTGTAATTTGATGAGCAACCTTTTGCTCAGTAGTCCCCGCTTCACGTTCCTCAAGCGTTTCCCCACAGCAAATAATTGGTACGATATTATGCACTAGTGCTGCAGCAACCTTTTTATTGATGGCTTCATCTGTTTCGTTATAATATTCACGTCGTTCAGAGTGTCCTAAAACAACATAGTCTACTTCCACACTTGCTAGCTGAGCTGGACTAATTTCTCCAGTAAATGCACCTTCGTTTTCAAAATGCATCGTTTGTGCACCAATTGCTAGCTCAGATTCACTAGCAACTTGCACAAGCGTAGGTAGGTAAAGTGCTGGTGCACAAACAACAGCGTCTACTTTATCATTTGAAGGGAGTTTGTCCTGTACCGCATCAACAAACTGAATAGCCTCTTCAAATGTTTTATACATTTTCCAGTTACCTGCAATAATTGGTTTACGCATCATTCTTGCCTCCTATATTTTTTATTCCGTTTTATTTATCGTTTAATGCCACAATTCCAGGAAGCTCTTTCCCTTCCATTAATTCAAGTGATGCACCACCACCTGTAGAAATATGGTCCATTTTATCGGCAACTTCAAACTTTTCAACTGCCGCTGCAGAATCCCCGCCACCGATCACAGTATAACCAGTTGTTGTCGCCATAGCGTCAGCTACAGTTTTTGTACCATTCGCGAATTTATCCATTTCAAAAACACCCATTGGTCCATTCCAAATGATTAATTTAGAATTTTTAATAACTTCTGCATATTTAGCAGCTGTTTTCGGACCAATATCTAAGCCCATCCAGTCTGCTGGAATAGCGTCTACATCTACAATTTGTGTTTCAGCATCTTTTGAAAATTCGTTTGCGACTACGGCATCGATTGGCATATGTAATTGCACGCCTTTTGCCTTTGCTTTTTCAATAAAGGATTTTGCTAAATCGATTTTATCTTCTTCTAATAAAGATTTACCGATATCATAGCCTTGCGCTTTAATGAATGTGAATGATAAGCCACCACCAATAATAAGATGGTCTACTTTTTCTAATAAGCTTTCAATCACACCAATTTTGTCTTTAACTTTGGCACCACCGATAATGGCTGTAAATGGACGCTCCGGGTTAGATAATGCTTTTCCTAACACATCTAATTCCTTTTGCATAAGGTAACCAGATACTGCTGGTACATACTTAGCAATTCCTTCAGTTGACGCGTGTGCACGGTGAGCTGCACCGAACGCATCATTGACATAAACGTCTGCTAATTTTGCAAATTGCTCTGCTAATGCTGGATCATTTTTTTCTTCGCCAGCGTGGAAGCGAACATTTTCAAGAAGAATAATGTCACCATTTTGCATATTTGCAACAGCTTCTTCTACCTCTTGACCAATTGACTCATCTAATTTAGTAACAGGTTTACCCATTATTTCAGCTAAACGGACACCTACTGCAGTTAGGCGCATATCCTCTTTCACTTCACCCTTTGGACGTCCTAAGTGAGAAGCTAAAATTACTTTGGCACCTTGTTCCACTAAATATTCAATTGTAGGAATTGCTGCTCGAATACGTGTTTCGTCAGTAATTGCACCCTCTGCCATCGGTACATTAAAATCAACACGTACAAATACGCGCTTACCTTTTACATCAATATCTTTCATCGTCTTCTTATTTAACATGAAGAAACCCCCTTCAAAGTTTTTAGTCATGAATTCCCTGGATTCACCCATCTTGGCTCCTCACATCATTCACTTAAAAGTATTAGATAAAAATAGTTGATCCATCATCACATAAGATTAATTTTGTTAAATAAGCCTTTTTAAAAAAGCGCCTTGGAACGGAAATCAACCCACGTTATGGTGAAGTACCTTTTACTTGCTTTTATAGTAGCAAAAGTCACGTTCTATGTCTTGCAATTACATAACTAGTCACGTGTCTGCCTTATATTTCGTATAAAAAAGGAGTAAGGGTAAATTCCCTTACTCCCATTACCCTTGTATATTATATCTTTAAGATATTATAAAGGCTATACTTTTTGTGCGCAAAAAGCGGTATTATGTCACACTTTTTACTTTAGTTATCGAATTATGTCACTTATTTAGTGTTTAATCCTTTTTCTGCGATATATAAAGCTAAGTCCATTAAACGAGTAGAGTAACCAATTTCGTTATCATACCATGCTAGAACTTTTACCATACTATTTTCTAATACCATTGTAGAAAGACCATCTACAGTTGAAGAGTTATGGTTACCATTGTAGTCAATTGAAACTAATGGTAATTCGTTGTAGCCTAAAATACCTTTAAGCTCATTTTCTGAAGCTTCTTTTAATGCAGCATTAATGGCTTCTTTCGTTACTTCAGCTTTTAGCTCCACTACTAAGTCAACACATGAAACGTTCGGTGTTGGTACACGCATAGAGAAGCCATCTAATTTACCTTTTAATTGAGGTAATACTTTGGAAACTGCTACTGCTGCACCTGTTGTTGTTGGAATCATTGACACTGCACCTGCACGTGCGCGACGTGGGTCAGAGTGCGGGAAGTCAAGGATACGTTGATCGTTTGTATAGGAGTGAATTGTCGTCATCATACCGCGCTCAATACCAAATTTTTCATCAAGTATTTTTGCAACTGGCGCTAGACAGTTCGTTGTACATGAAGCGTTTGAAATAACATCATCTGTTTCAGGGTTATAATCCTCATGGTTAACACCCATTACAAACGTTGGCATTTCGCCCTTCGCTGGAGCTGAAAGAATAGCTTTTTTAGCACCTGCTTGAATATGCTTACCTACTTCTTCCATTGAGCGGAATCTACCTGTACATTCAAGTACTACATCAACACCTAGTTCACCCCAAGGTAAATTTGCAGGATCTTTTTCAGCATAAACTTTAATGTTTTTTCCATTTACTACGAAAGAATCACCGTCTGCATAAACATCAGCATCGTAGATACCGTGTACTGAATCATAAGTTAATAAGTGTGCAAGTTGACCTGCATCTGTTAGGTCATTTACTGCAACTACTTCAAATTCATCGTGCTTCATTGCTTCACGAAATACTAATCGTCCAATACGTCCAAATCCATTAATAGCTAATTTTAATGCCATTGTTAATTCCTCCAATATTGTTTAAATAATTTATTTTGCCTCGGACATTTATAATATCCACAATTGGCCCTATTCTCATTCAGAGAGTGTTGAGCACTCGCTGAAATTTGAGTAATTTATAAAGAAGGTAAACCTTCTGCGATAGCTTTTGCGGCTACTTCATCTGTTATAAAAATGGTTTGCTTTGGTGCTACCTTAAAGTACGATAGCATGGCCTTCACTTTTTGTTTACCAGCAGCAACTGCAATGACTTGCTTACTTCTTTGCACTTGTTCAAACTGTATACCGATTGTTCGAATTCGATGTACAATTTCGCCTTCTGCATTGAAATAATATCCAAATGCTTCACTTACTGCACCCTTTTCTTCGAGTATCTGTAAATCCTCAGGCGATGAGTTACGGCGAACAGCCATTTCTTCTGCCGAGCCAATACCATGAATAACACAATCTGCACGATCATAATAAGTCATCATTTCCGTTACCATTGGCTCTGTTAACATTGCTTGATAGGCCTGCTCACTTAAATGCTCCGGTAAAAATAATGTGCGATACTGAGCATCCATCTGCATGGCAAATGTTGAGACAAGTGTATTGGCTTGCATTTGCATTTCATGCCCAATACCTCCACGAGCAGCAACAAATGTAATGTTGTTTGTATCAGCTGGATGTAAAAATTGCGCAAGTGATGCAACCGACTTACCACCAGTAACAGCTACTATTTGACCATCAAAGGTAGTTGATATAAATTGTTGTGCTGCCTCTTTTCCAAGCAATGTTAATATCGTATCGTCCTCATTGTAATCACCTGGAACAACTATTACATGCTGTAAGCCAAAATGGTTTTTCAATAATTTAGCTAGCTGTGTAATGCCAGACCATTCATAGACGAGTGCTCGAAGCTTATCAATCACTACTTCACCCTCATCTGTACATACCATACCCGACTTTTGAGAATCTAATAACCTTTGCTCACGTAAAATATCCGTTTCTTTACGAATTTCTCGTTCAGTCATTTTAAGTGAATCAGCAAGTGTACGACGCCCAATTGGCTGCATAAGCTGAACTGTTTGCAAAATACGATATCTCGATTGCAGAAGCGGATACATCTCTGGAAGTAGCCTTTGCTGCGCCTCAGGTACAGATAACATATTTATCTACTCCCTTTATAATAGTTGTGGGTCACTTTTCACCCCACTACTTAAAATTATGTCCCACTTACAATTTTATTATAATACGCTTTAAAATAAAGAGCAAGTAAATGTTATGTTTTGGTATTGAAAAATAATTTAAGCATAGTGACCTAAATGTGGATGCACTAGGGATTATGAAAGTTTACACCTAAAATCATCACGTCTTGTGATAACGCCTCCGGATCGTGTTGGCCGTTATACCGTAGGATCATCGGACACCTTCGAAAGCTTTACTCTGCGCGAAAGTAGCGTTAGTTTTATCTGTGCGAAAGCGGAGCGGCAGCGACACGATCTTTTCTGTGCAAAAGCGGAGCGGCAGAAACATGGTCTTTTCTGTGCGAAAGCGGAGCGACAGCAACATGGTCTTTTCTGTGCAAAAGCGGAGCGGCAGAAACATGGTCTTTTCTGTGCGAAAGCGCAGCGACAGCAACATGGTCTTTTCTGTGCGAAAGCGGAGCGACAGCAACATGGTCTTTTCTGTGCGAAAGCGCAGCGACAGCAACATGGTCTTTTCTGTGTGAAAGCGGAGCGACAGCGACAAAAAAACCAGCAGGGACGGAAATATCCCCCACGTTATGGTAGTGAGTATTATTAATTTAGTGTTAGTTTCTATTAACAAAAAAACCCGTAGCCTAATTATCATGGCTACGAGTTTTTTGTTTGCTTATTTTGTGAAAGATAAAATTGCGTTTTTCTTAAATCCGCCTAAAGCTTTTGTTGCTTCACTTTTATTTGTGTATTCAAAAATACGAACGTCCTTTTTCTCAAATACTGTAATAACCCACATTGTAAAATCTCCCTTCAACTATATATTTTTGTAATATAACAACCACTAAAAATGTGATACTTTTGATAAACTGTTTTATAACAATCTCTTACTGATTCTTATTCTACTCCTATTTTTTAAAAAATAAAGCCTAATGTGAAGGTCTTCACAAACTGTTCAATTTCTAAACGCTTTCATTGAACAATTTGTGAATTGTGGTTATTACCGCTAAAAATTCAAGTAAAGTAACTATCAATTTTTTCGATATAGGTCCTCATTGCCTGTTTTGCTGCCGCTACGCTTTCGCATAGATAAATTGCCATAAGAAGTGGAGTTCTTATCCAATTCCTCTTTGGAAGCACGCTAAAAGAAGCAAAAATATTCCGCTCATTCACCGCTACATACATAGCAGAAAAAATGCGGAATTTTTAGGATTCACTTATTGTTTTGCTTCATTAAACGAGCAATTTGCTGCTCATTTATATGTTCGATTTCTTCTAATTTTTGAATCACTAATTGCTGTCTTTCATTAGAATGATTCTGACTTAACTTCTTCTTCCCTTCCATACTTAAGATTTTTAATTTAAAGCCCTGAACCCCTTTATTTAGATTACTTACAAGCTGCTCATCTACCTGAGTTAGGCTATATGTGCTGGTAGGATGTTCATATTTTTTAATCATGTTGTTAAAGGAGTTCATTAATTCATCATCGTGTTCCATAAGCTCGATTTCCCCATAAACATGTACTGCTACATAATTCCATGTTGGAACAGCTTGATTTGTTTCATACCATGAGGGAGATATGTAGCAATGTGGCCCATGAAATATTGCTAAAACCTTTTGGTTCTCAATATCCTTCCATTGAGGATTCCCTTTTGCGAAATGCCCAATTACATAATCTTTTGTGTCATTCAACACTAGCGGAAGATGTGTAGCAAAGGGCATTCCTTCATGAGTCGAAAAGAGTGTTGCAAAACTGTTTTCCTGAATCACTGCTATCATCTCGGAAATATCCTTCATTTTAAAAGCCGCTGGTATGTACATAAGCAGATCCCCCTTTGTTATTCGCTACACAAATGCTCCATAAGTGTTGCGTAATCCAAATTGCCGTATTGTATCACTTGCCCATCTTTTTCTACTACCGGAATCATCAACATATATTTTTCATGTATGCTCTCGTCTTCTTCAATATTAATAATTTCTATTTCGAAATCTAGATCTTCCTGTACAAGCTTTAATGTATGCAGTCCTTCTACACATAGTCCACAATTAGCTCGACTAAAAAATTTCACGTTCAATTACAGCACCTCCCTTAAGAGCTATTATAAAACTATTAAACAAGAGAGTGTAATGTTCCCTTCAAAATTGGCTCCTATCCCTAAGCACTGTTCTAGTTAGAAAAAACTGTGCAAGGTACTCCCTGCACAGTTTACATTCATGTTATTTTTTTAAATGGCTATCTAAGAATTTTAGCATGGCAGTGTAGAACTCGATACGGTTTTCTTCATTATGGAAGCCATGGCCTTCATTATCTTTCAGCATGTATTCCACTTCAACGCCTCTAGCACGTAATGCTTCAACGATTTGATCTGATTCAGCCTTATTTACACGTGGATCATTTGCACCTTGAGCTACAAATAGCGGTGTCTTAATTTTATCCACATGGAAGACAGGTGAAGCGGCTGTTAATAGCTCCTTATCTTTTTCTGGATGCCCTACACGCTCATAAAGCATTTCACGCATTGTTTCCCAATATGGAGGAATTGTATTTAATAGCGTAAAGATATTCGATACACCTACGTAATCAACTGCGGCTGCATATAGATCTGGTGTATAAGTGATACCTGCTAATGTTGCATACCCTCCAAAGGATGCCCCATAAATTCCGATGCGTTTAGGGTCTGCAATGCCTTGGTCGATTGCCCATTGTACGCCATCTGTAATATCATCTTGAATTTTTAGACCCCATTGCTTATTACCAGCCTCAAGGAATTTTTTACCGTATCCAGCTGAAGAACGGAAATTCATTTGTAGTACCGCATAACCACGATTTGCTAGTAATTGCGTCTCAGGATTAAAGCCCCACATATCACGTGCCCATGGTCCACCGTGTGGATTGACGATAAGTGGCAGATTTTTAGCCTCTTTGTTTTTCGGTAAAGTTAAATAACCGTTAATCGTTAAGCCATCACGACTCTTATACGAAATTGGATGCATTTCTGCAAGCTCCTCTGGGTTTAACCAAGAGCCTAACGTTGCTAATTCTTTTATTTCATCAGTTGTTGAATCGTAGTAATAATATTTTCCGTAAACAGTGTCACTAGAAACGTTAACAATGAATTTTGTCATTTCTTTGTTGTAATCATTAATGCTTAATTCACTTTCTTGAACACCTAATTTGTTTTGAATTTTACGGAATAGTTTTTCAAAGTCTTCATCAAAGAATTGATAGTGTGCTTTATCTGTTATATAGCCACCATATAATATTTTATCTTTCTCAGGACTGTATAATACACCTAGTACATCCACTTCTGAGTTGGACATAATTACTTCTTCTTTACCTTCTAAATCATATTTCACCACTTCTACTTTATCTCTTCCTTTATTAGAAGTCGCGAAAATATGTTTATTGTCTTTAGAGAAGGCAAGTGGCATTACTTCATCTCCTGCTTTCATTTCAATAAACGGTTTGAATTCATCTTTCTCTGAATCACGGTAAAGAATGGTTCCTTCTACACCATCTGAAGTAACTGCCAGACGTACATTTCCATCATGATCGGCTAACCAACTTGAAATATTACCTGGGTTTTTTGCAACATGTTTAGTTTCTCCAGTCTTCACATTCAGCTTGTACACATCAAAAACTTTTGCATCTTCTTTATTCATCGTAATAAGGATTTCGTCTTTAACGCCCTGTAAATCACTTAATAACGCAACTGTTACATTCGGATATGGCGTTAAATCTTTTTCCTCATTACCATTAAATGTTGTGGAATAAATGTGGAAGTTTTCATCGCCACCTTTATCCTTTACATATAGTAAATTATCATCTTTCCAGAAGGATCCACCAATATCGCGATCCGTTGAACTAGATACACGTACTGGCTCACTATCATCATTCATTTTCTTTACGAACACATTTGAACGATTTTCCCATGCAGATTTATAAGTAATGTAATTTCCGTCTGGTGAAAGATGATAGCCGCCGTTTCCTGGGTTTTTCATGAAATCTTCTACGGAAATTTCTTTCACGCCTTCATTGCTTACAGCATTTTTCACATTTTTAGCATTGTTTAAAATTTTAACTGCATCTTGTTTAGAAATTGTTTCACTAGTTGGCAGACCGTTAAATAAGCCAAGTTTATTTGCTTTTTCTTGATACTCAGCAAGTGTTGCTTCTTTTTCCTCTTTATTTAGCGCTCTTACTAAAATACGTGCCGCTTCATCACGTTTAATATGGACACTTAAATCTTTTAATTCTTCGCCTTTTACCCACGTATCAATGATTTGCTGACGCATTGTCTCTGATCCATGTTGGAATGTTAGAGCTGTTACAGTTAAATCTAAAAATTCCTTAGCAGATAGACGTTCCTCTTTTACTTCTACTTGACTGCTAGTTTCATTGGCAGCGCGTACTTCCTGCATAGATACAGGAATAACCGCAGATGATGTTAAAATAACCGCTAATGATGCTGATAAAAACCTTTTTTTCAAAATGATTCCTCCTTATATCAGTACGCATTATGCATTTTGTCAATACAATGAAATTATACCAACTTCAGAACTTTTGTCAATTATTGGTCATAATGGTAAAAGACTGCGCAGAAAACTTAGTTCCTGCACAGTCTTTTTTCATTTATTATTTTTTTAAATGGCTATCTAAGAATTTTAGCATGGCATTATAAAATTCAATGCGATTTTCTTCATTTTGGAAACCATGGCCTTCATTATCCTTCACCATGTATTCCACATCAACGCCTCTTGCACGTAATGCTTCAACGACTTGATCAGATTCAGCCTTATTTACACGCGGATCATTCGCACCTTGAGCTACAAATAACGGTGTTTTAATTTTATCCACATGGAAGACAGGTGAAACAGCCGTTAATAGCTCTTTATCTTCTTCCGGATTGCCCACGCGCTTATAAAGTTGGTTACGCAATGTGTCCCAATACGGAGGGACTGTATTTAAAAATGTAAAGATGTTGGATACACCTACATAGTCCACTGCTGCAGCATATAAATCTGGAGTATACGTAATCCCAGCTAAAGTTGCATAACCTCCAAATGATGCACCGTAAATTCCGATGCGTTTAGGGTCTGCAATACCTTGATCGATTGCCCATTGTACGCCATCAGTAATATCATCTTGGATTTTTAGACCCCATTGTTTATAACCAGCCTGTAAAAACTCTTTACCATAGCCAGTTGAAGTACGGAAATTGACTTGTAATACCGCATAACCACGATTTGCTAGTAATTGCACCTCAGGATTAAAGCCCCACATATCACGTGCCCACGGACCACCGTGAGGGTTGACGATAAGTGGTAGATTTTTAGCATCTTTGTTTTTCGGTAAAGTTAAATAACCGTTAATCGTTAAGCCGTCACGACTCTTATATGAAATCGGATGCATTTCTGCAAGCTCCTCTTGTTTTAACCAAGGGCTTAGTGTTGCCATTTCAGTCATTTCATCTGTTGTTGAATCGTAGTAATAATATTTTCCGTAAACCGTGTCACTAGAAACACTAACAATGAATTTTGTCATTTCTTTGTTGTAATCATTAATGCCTAATTCACTTTCTTGAACACCTAATTTATGTTGAATTTTACGGAATAGTTTTTCAAAGTCCTCGTCAAAGAATTGATAATGTGTCTTGTCTGATACATATGTACCGTATAATAATTTATCTTTATCAGAACTATATAATACACCCATTACATCCACTTCTGCGTTGGACATAATTACTTCTTCATTACCTTCTAAATCATATTTAACAACTTCTACTTTGTCTCTTCCTTTATTAGATTTCGCCAAAATATGTTTATTGTCTTTAGTGAAACCAAGTGGTGTTACTTGATCCTCTTCTTCCATTTCAATAAATGGCTTGAATTCATCTTTTTCTGAATCTCGATATAGAACAGTGCCTACTACACCATCTGAAGCAACTGCCATACGTACATTTCCATCACGGTCTGCTATCCAGCTCGTAATATTACCTGGGTTTTTCGCAACATGTGTAGTTTTACCAGTCTTTATGTTAAGCTTGTACACATCAAAGACTTTCGCATCTTCTTTATTCATCATAATAAGGATTTCATCTTTTACACCCTGTAAGCCACTTAATATCCCAACTGTTACATTTGGATAAGGTGTTAAATCCTTTTCCTCATTACCATTAAATGTTGTTGAATAAATGTGGTGGTTTTCATCGCCACCTTTATCTTTTACATATAGTAAATTATCATCTTTCCAGAATAATCCCCCGATATCACGATCCGTTGAATTAGATACACGTACAGGCTCACTATCGTCATTCATTTTTTTCACGAAAATGTTTAATCGATTTTCCCATGCAGAAGCATAAGAAATGTAATTGCCATCTGGTGAAAGTTCATAGCCCATGTTTCCTGGATTTTTCATGAAATCTTCAACAGAAATTTCTTTCACGCCTTCATTATTGCTAACACCATTTTTCACATTTTTAGCGTTATTCAAAATTTTAACTGCATCTTGTTTAGAAATTGTTTCACTAGTTGGCAGACCGTTAAATAAGCCAAGTTTATTTGCTTTTTCTTGATACTCAGCAAGTGTTGCTTCTTTTTCCTCTTTATTTAGCGCTCTTACTAAAATACGTGCCGCTTCATCACGTTTAATATGGACACTTAAATCTTTTAATTCTTCGCCTTTTACCCACGTATCAATGATTTGCTGACGCATTGTCTCTGATCCATGTTGGAATGTTAGGGCTGTTACAGTTAAATTTAAAAATTCCTTAGCAGATAAACGTTCCTCTTTTACTTCTACTTGACTGCTAGTTTCATTGGCAGCGCGTACTTCCTGCATAGATACAGGAATGACAGCAGATGATGTTAAAATAACCGCTAATGATGCTGATAAAAATCTCTTCTTCAAAATGATTCCTCCATATATCAGTTTATGTTATATCGTTTGTCGATATAATTGAATTATAGCAATTTTATCTCTATTGTCAATAATTGATAATAATTAAGTATATTTCCCTTTTAAACCAATAAAAAAAGCGAACTGATTGAGTTCACTTTTTTACTATAAACAGTTATGCCACCGGAAGCTTCCGCCTATAAAGGAAGTCTGTCGCTACCAAAACACTTGTAACTGCCAGTTCACTTACACGTTACATAAGGCAGGCATCTGAAGTTAAAATTTCCGACTTGCTCCTCCACCAGCAGATGAGCCGCCCCCGAATCCGCCAAATCCACCGCCCCTAGAGCCGCCACCTCCGAATCCACCTGGAAAACCACCCGGAAAACCGCCACGTCTACCAGAACGAGGCCCTCCTCCTCTACCATTAGAAATAAATGTATAAATAACAAGTACGATGATAGTGATTAAAATAATCATCCACGTTGGCATTTCTTCATTGTCAGCTGTATTTTCAGGCATCTTTCCATCCCAATTGTATTCGTGTGCGACAGTTTGAAATACTTCTGCGTACGTTGCTTTAAATGCCTTATTAATGTCCCCAGCTCTTGCATTTGGATAAAACGCTGAATCTAAAATGCGCCCCAACTTGCCATCAGGTAATGCTCCTTCTAGACCTTGGCCTACAGCAATGACGACATCATTATTGCCATCGCCCTGCCCAAACGTTGCTAAAATTAAAACACCATTATTTTTTTGCGCATCGCCAATCCCCCATGAACGAATCATTTTTGTTGCATACATTTTTGGTTCTTCTCCGTTAATCGTATCTACTGTTACGACCATAATTTCAGCACCTGTGCCTTTGTCTAGCTGCTCTGAATAGTGGTTGAGTTCTTCCTTTACGGATGTTGATAAAACATTAGCAAAATCATGAATATACGTATTTTTCTTCGGTGTCGGCATTGCGGCATCCGCCATTCTTATAGACAGAATAAACATGATGCTAACAATAGCAAGTTGGAATATTAACCGTTTCATTATTGTTTACCTGAACTGCCAAAATCTATAGATGGTGCCTTTTCAGCACCCGCAGCTGCTTTAAAGTATTCTTTCTGTTCAAAACCAAACATCCCTGCAATAAGATTGCCTGGAAAACGTTTAACCGTTTTATTAAAAGTCTGCACTTCATTGTTGTAATCTTCTCGAGCCACCGCTAAACGATTTTCTGTCCCAGCTAATTCATCCATTAATTGACGGAAATTTGCATCTGCCTTTAAATTCGGATAATTTTCTACGACTACTAGTAATCGACTAAGTGCTCCGTTTAATGCATCATTGGCAACAGCCTGTTCCTTTGGACTTTGAGCACTTCCCATTTGTGCACGTGCCTCTGTAATGCTAGCGATCACTTCTTTCTCATGGTTACATAACCTTTTACAGATTCTACTAAGTTCGGAATCAAATCGTAGCGACGTTGTAGCTGATTTTCAACTTGCGCCCATTTCGAATCTACGCTTTCCTCTGCCGTTACTAGACTATTGTATTTTGGAATAAATAGTAAGGCCAATATAACTAAAATAATAACGATTATTCCTACAGGTCCAAATATTTTTTTCAATTCTAAAACCTCCTTCGCTTTCTGTTAGCTATCATCCATGATAAGCCTTTCTTTTTTCTAATGTGTAGCAAAAAAACATCCCTATTCTACATATATGCAAATGCATTAATACCGTATGAAATTTCTCTAACGTGCCATACTTAATACTGTAACAAACTATGATATTTAGGAGGCGCTTTTTTTGACACAATCGTTTCAAAACGAATCATCAAACCAAACATCGTTTAATCAACAACAAAGCCTAAATCATGGTGGACATGAGCAAATGGACTTGCATGAAACAATCGGTGCAATCATTGCTTGTATGAATCAATCCATTGTTTTACGTCCACATGTTAAGGACACAGAGTTACTTAGTATTTTGGATCGCCAATACAATTTCACATTAGGTATGTATAACACTATTGTGGAATCTTATAGCACAGGTCATGATCCATCTGTTCCTACAGGTCGCTATCAAATGGAGACAGGAAATAATTTTAAATATGGATTAACTCCTGGCCAACCTAAAAAGCCAATGCAAAATGCAAACGAGCTCAGCGATGAATGTATTTCTGGCTTCTTACTTGGCGCTCAAAAGGGTGTGGCAAAAGGTATGACTGCAGCAGCAACAGAAACTACAAACCCTGTTGTTCGTCGCGTTATTGCCGATAGTATTCCCAACTGCATTGAAATGGCATACGAATTATCTATATACCAAAATATGCATGGCTACTATCAAGTACCTCAATTTTCTCAACAAGATATGCAAACGATGCTTAATGCATACAGCACTACAACAAATCCCCTTCATTAATTTTTAAAAAAAAGAGCAGCCCATCTGTGGTCACTATCACCCAGGGGCTGCTCTTGTTTAATTTTTTATAAAAAATGCTTTCGTTCATGGATTCGCCAAGTCGATCACCCATCGAATAACTAAAAATAGCACCTGGAGTGAATGTTTAGCCATTCATCCTGGTGCTATTTTTAGACTATTTGTAAAAAAAAAAGAATCCCCTCAGATAGGATTCTTTTTTTTCGACTAGTATAACTAGTCTTCACGTACAGTATGTTCACTAAAAATAATTTGGAGTTGTTGCTTTTTTGAAGGTTTGAAAGGAACATATACGGGAATAATGCCTATTAAGCAATATTTCCATTATATTCCCTTCTCTTTTCCCCACTAAGCAGGCTGCTAAACTACTTATTAGGAGAATTGAGTTATTAAAGTAAATCAAATAATCAGTAAAATGGCGCCCTCGGAGGGAATCGAACCCCCAGTGCAAGAACCGGAATCTTACGTGTTATCCATTACACCACGAGGGCAATTAAACAAAAAAAAAGTACTCACCCTAGGCTTTAGAAAAGCATGATGTAGATAACCCTCATGTGAAGCATACCTGCAAAATAGTGTACTGTACTTTAACTTATGTGACCTTATCAATTATACAAACCTATTGCCCATATTTCAACTATAGAATGCAAAACATTTTAACTTTTTTTATCTTGATTCAATAAGTATCAAAATACCTACGAAAAATAGATAAACTACAGACGGATATCACAGATTTGTGAATTATGCTGATACCCTTTTAATTTTGGACACGCTATCTATTTACATGAGAGCAAAGCGTTTGCGGTACTTCCTTATTTGCGTGGAAGCGAGGCGGTAATGGGAATGTTTTTTGTAGCAACAGCGAGGCGGTAGCATAAAATGTTTTCTGGGCGAAGACGACAGCATTAAGTGTTTTTGGGCGAGGGCGAAGCGTGCATCCAATGGTTTCTGGCAAGGGCGAAGCGATTGCATCCAAGTTTTTTGTGGCAAAAAGCAAAGCGACTGCATCCAATATTTTTGGAGCGAAAGCGAAGCGGTAGCATCCAATGGTTTCTGGGCGAGAGCGAAGCGATTGCATCCAATGTTTTGGTGACCAAAGCGAGGCGGCAGCGTCCAATAGTTTCTGTGGCGAAAGCGAGGCAGCACTATTAATACGCCAAGGAAAAATTGATTTAATTTATTTTACTTTAACAGGGTTAATATTTGACCTTCCCTGACTATAATGTGTATGATAAGGATACAGCTGAATTACCAAGGAAGTTTTCAGCAAAAGTATTCGAATTTAGTTTTTTAAGGAGGATTTAACATGAATTTAATTCCTACAGTTATTGAACAAACAAGTCGTGGTGAACGTGCTTATGACATCTATTCACGACTACTAAAAGATCGTATCATCCTATTAGGAAGTGCAATTGATGACAACGTTGCTAACTCAATTGTTGCTCAACTTCTATTCCTACAAGCAGAAGATCCAGACAAAGATATTTTCCTTTACATTAACTCACCAGGTGGATCTATCACTGCTGGTATGGCAATTTATGACACAATGCAAATTATCAAGCCACAAGTACAAACAATTTGTATCGGAATGGCAGCATCTATGGGTGCTTTCCTACTTGCTGCTGGTGAACCTGGTAAACGTTTCGCATTACCGAATGCTGAAGTAATGATTCACCAACCTCTTGGCGGTGCACAAGGTCAGGCAACTGAAATCGAAATCGCTGCAAAACGTATTTTATTCTTACGTGAAAAATTAAATGGAATTTTATCAGAACGCACTGGTCAACCACTTGAAGTCATTGCAAGAGATACAGACCGCGATAACTTCATGACAGCTGAGCGTGCAAAAGAATACGGCCTAATCGACCAAATTATGGAACGTAAATAAAAAAGTTAAAGGCATCCCAGATTATTTCTGGGATGTCTTTTTTTGTTCGACACTAACTGTATTGGTTTGATGGGACTATCCTTCACTTTGATTGGGCTATCCACAATTTTAATGGTTCTATCCACGACTTTAATGGTTCTATCCACGACTTTAATGGCTCTATCCACGATTTTAACGGTTCTATCCACGATTTTTATGGCTCTATCCACGATTTTAATGGTTCTATCCACGACTTTATGCTCTATCCACGATTTTAATGGTTCTATCCACGACTTTGGTTACTCTATCTTTCATTTTGACGGTTCTATCCATTATTCTGACTCTTCTTTCCGTCGCTCTGACTCTTCTTTCCGTCGCTCGGCTCTTCTTTCCGTTGCTCTGATCGTTCTTCCGTCGCTTCAGCCTTTCTTTCCGTCGCTCTGACTCTTCTTTCCGTCGCTCTGACTCTTCTTTCCGTCGCTCGGCTCTTCTTTCCGTCGCTCGGCTCTTCTTTCCGTTGCTCTGATCGTTCTTCCATCGCTTTGACCTTTCTTTCCGTCGCTTCAGCCTTTTCTTTCCGTCGCTCTGACTCTTCTATCCGTCTCTTCGGCCATATTTCCCATCGCTTTAGCTCTACTTTCAGTGCAAAAGCGCAAAAAAACTGTCCAACATGTAAGTTTTACTGTTGGACAGTTTTTGCGTCATAGTTCTTTAATCTTCTTTTTCGATTAGTGCTGCTAATGCTGTAACCGCTTGCTCAGCATCGTTGCCATCGCCACTAAGTACAACCTCTGTTCCTTTTGCAATGGCTAAGCTCATAACACCCATAATGGATTTAGCATTTACTTTTTTCTCGTCTTTTTCCAGAAAGATATCTGCGTTAAAACGATTTGCTTCTTGTACAAATAGTGCTGCTTGTCTAGCTTGTAGTCCTAATTTTAATTTTACATGGACTCTTCTCTCGGTCATTCTTAAAACTCCCCTTTACTACCGTTCATCTATTATTTTTATCTTACCTTACTTACTAGCAAAAGAACAATATGCGATTACGCTTTTCACATTCATACCTGAAAAGTATGAAAATTTAACCACCAATTTTTTCTCCGCTTCTTAATGCATCGGCTATTTCATCTATTTTCCGTAATCGATGATTGACACCGGATTTACTAACCGTTCCACTTGATACCATTTCACCAAGTTCTTTTAGTGTGACATCTTGGTATTCTACGCGTAATCGTGCAATTTCACGTAGTTTTTCTGGCAATTGATCTAGACCTATTGCATTTTCAATAAATCGGATATTTTCTACTTGACGTAATGCGGCGCCTATTGTTTTATTCAAGTTCGCTGTTTCACAGTTAACTATGCGATTGACACTATTTCTCATGTCTCGCAATATGCGGACGTCTTCGAATTTCATCATTGCTTGATGCGCTCCAACAATGTTAAGGAAATCTGAAATTTTTTCCGCTTCTTTTAAATAAGTTACGAAGCCTTTTTTTCGTTCAATTGTTTTTGCATTGAGCTCAAATTCATTCATTAAATCCATTAAGGCCTCGCCGTGCTCTTTATATAATGAATAAATTTCTAAATGGTAGGCGGATGTTTCTGGATTGTTGACAGAGCCACCCGCTAAAAATGCGCCTCGTAAATATGCTCTTTTTTGACCACTCTTTTTAATGAGCTTCCGAGAAATAGTATGATTAAATTGAAAGTCGTCTGAGATGATTTCTAAATCAATCAGTAGCTCACGCGCACCTTCTCTTACGCGGCAAATGTATACGTTATTTTTTTTCAAACGCATTTTTTTTCTAACAAGTAACTCTACATTATACGGATACAGCTTCTTCATAATCGTATAAAGTCTTCTTGCGATTGCAGCGTTTTCAGTTTGTACGTCTAAGCTTAACTGTTTATTAGCAAAGGATAATGAACCATTCATACGAATTAGGGCAGATACTTCTGCTTTCATACAATGATTGTCCGCTTCTATTTGCGTTAACTCTTTTTTCGTTTCTGAAGCAAAAGACATATCACGCCCTCCTTTCAACTTTTTGTTCTATGTATATGTTCATCTTATCATATACAATAAGCGCTTTATGATTCACTAACTTCTTGTTCATAGATATTTGCGTAATCTACAAGCCATTTCGCAACGTTTGTAGCATTATGACGCACCGTCCCATCTGGGCGAATCGTGGCAATATCCCGTTTAATAACCTCTAATCCCATACTTTCAAGCTTTGCAACGTCGAATGTTACTGGCTCAGCACACTCTTCCTTATAAAGCTCTTTTACAGGATGAGGGAGTTTTACATCATTCACCAATATAGAATCAATGAAGGAGTCACTAACATGTTTATATATAGCTTTAACATGATCACCTGCTGTATATGAAATGGTTTCACCTTTTTGAGTCATTAAATTACAAACATAAATTTTTCTTCCTTTAGCCTTTACAACAGCTTCTCCTATTCCTTTTACAAGAAGGTTTGGAATAATGCTTGTATATAAACTTCCTGGACCAATTAAAATATAGTCAGCACGATGAATTGCTCGAATAGCCTCTGGTAACGGTTTCACATTTTCAGGCACTAAAAAAACACGACTAATTCGTTTTTTTGCCTTTGGAATTTTAGATTCCCCTTCAATGATTGAACCGTCCTCAAGCTCAGCATGTAAATTTATCTTTTTGTTGGCAGCTGGTATGACGCGACCATGGACCTTTAAAACCTTTCCCATTTCACTAATAGCATGGTTAAAATCCCCGGTAATATCTGTTAAAGCAGTCAGCATTAAATTACCTAATGAATGCCCACGTAAATCTTCTGATGCAGAAAATCGGTATTGAAACATTTGCTCTACAAGCGGCTCAACATCCGATAACGCCGCGATCACATTACGGACATCACCAGGTGGTGGAATATCATAGTCATCTCGTAAACGTCCTGAAGAACCACCATCATCTGCTACTGTCACAATTGCAGTAATATCAAATGGGTGGTGCTTGAGCCCTCGTAGTAACGTAGAAAGCCCCGTACCACCACCAATTACAACAAGCTTTGTTCGCTTCTTTCCCATTCACTCAATCCTTTCTACGATTGATGTCACGATGTGTAATAACAGTATTTTCCTTTCCAGCTAAATATGCCCCAAAATACTCTGCTAATGTTACTGAACGATGCTGTCCTCCAGTACATCCAAAGGCAATGACAAGTTGTGATTTGCCCTCTTGTCTATAGAGCGGAATCATAAATTCAAACAAATCCGTTAGTTTTTGAATAAGTGTTTGCGTATCTTCAAGTGCCAAAACATAAGAAGATACCTCAGTTTGTAAGCCCGTTTTAGGGCGTAACTCTTCTACATAATATGGATTTTTCAAAAAACGGACATCAAATACTAAGTCGGCATCTATCGGCATACCATGTTTAAATCCGAAAGACATAATATTTACCGAGAAAATATTATCAGCATCGCTGGCAAATTCTTTAGCGATTTTTTCACGTAGCTCTTTAGGCTTCATATTAGATGTATTATAGACAAATTTAGCGCGACCTTTTACTTCGGATAAAAGCTTACGTTCTTGTTTAATGCCATCTAATGGTAAACCATTTACAGCCAATGGATGTGCACGTCTTGTCTCTTTATAACGTCTAACTAAAGCTGCATCATCTGCATCTAAAAATAAAATACGTGCAACGATGTCACCTTCTTTTAGAATATGGTCGAGAGCGCCGATAAGAGAATCAAAAAAGTCGCCACCACGCATATCCATGACAGCTGCTATACGTGTAATATTTTTACCCGAATCCCTTAGTAAGGTTAAAAATGTTGTAAGTAACGCTGGTGGTAAATTATCAATACAGTAATACCCTAAATCCTCAAAGCTTTGAATAGCTACTGTTTTCCCAGCTCCAGACATTCCTGTAATAATAACCAATTCACTTGTACCTTTTGGTCCTTCAACCACCACTGTCATGCAGCTCCTTTATTGTTCGATTGATATTTGTATTTTCTCATGAAGTAATTCAAATTCAGTTGTGTATTCAAATGTACCGTACTGAATGCCTGATTGTGAGATAGCAAATTGTAAGTTTGTTCGATCACCTTCAGCCATTGGCAAATGTTTCAAATCCTCTACTGGGTGCCATGCAAGTTCGCCTTCTCTAGTTTCTTTAAACGGTACTCCTTCTACATCCTTTGCAACAAATGTATAAAGCATCCATTCGTCCACTACCTCATTATTTTCTTTAATAACCATTGTATAAACACCCTTTAAATGAGCATTTATTGGTGTGACATTTGTTTCTTCTTTAAACTCCCGTACTGCAGCCTCATAAATCGATTCACCGCTCTCCATTTTACCGCCAGGAGCTACGTACCAGCCACGTCTCGGCTTCTGAAGTAATAACACTTGACCGTCTTTTACGGCTATTAAATTTGCAATTCTTTGCATAGGCACACCTCTAATCTCTTTTGCATTCTACCTTTTATTATAGCAAGACCAAACAAGGTTTGTCCTCAATTCTAAACTTTACGTCATTTGCAATTTTAACTTTATCGATACTGTTTTTAACCTTTACTCAAACATATGAAACTCAGTCATAAAAATTTCCGTTCACAACAAAAATAGGCTGCTCCACCTAATTGGTGGAAACAACCTACTTAACAAAATAAAAGGGGGATTGCTAATTACAATTTATATATTACACCTTTTATATGTCATTCAAGTTACAACTATATTAAGACCGTATTAAAATTGTATTTTTTACCTCAAAATATTGATCTTGGGCATTCTACTAAAATATGCACACCCATTTTGAAAGGAGATTGCCCTTTTCAATGATCCACTTTAAGCATTAATTTTTTCTAATAATTCTTCCACATAGTGCTGTACTGCTTGTGCTGCAATACTTCCATCCCCTGTCGCTGTAACGATTTGACGAAGTGATTTTTCACGTACATCTCCAGCTGCGAAGATACCTGGTACTGTCGTTTCCATATTATCATTTGTCACAATATAACCAGCATCATTTAAAATGCCTAGAGACTCAAATGGTTTTGTTAATGGAAGCATACCAATGTATACGAATACGCCATCAGTAGCAAAATTAGATTCTGTACCATCTACAGTTGATTGTAATGTTACACTTCCAACTTTACCGTTAGCCTCATTAATTTCTTTCACTGTTGCATTCCAAATGAAATCAATTTTTTCATTAGCAAAGGCACGATCTTGGAGAATTTTTTGTGCACGTAATTTATCACGTCGGTGTACAATTGTTACTTTATCAGCGAAGCGAGTTAAATAAACGCCCTCTTCAACAGCAGAATCCCCGCCACCTACGACAACAAGATTTTTTTGCTTGAAGAATGCACCATCACATACTGCACAATAGCTGACACCACGGCCGCCAAGTTCTTTTTCGCCAGGCACGCCCATTTTTTTATACTCGGCACCTGTAGAAAGAATAATTGCTCGTGTTTTATATTCTTTAGTACCTGATTTTATTGTTTTATATTCCTCACCATCAATAATTTCAGTTACGTCGCCATATGCATACTCTGCACCGAATTTTTTAGCATGATCGAACATTTTTGTAGATAGTTCAGGCCCTAGAATTGTATCAAACCCAGGATAGTTTTCTACTTCTTCTGTATTTGCCATTTGTCCGCCAGGGATCCCACGTTCAATCATTAAAGTTGAAAGGTTGGCACGTGATGTGTAAACAGCTGCAGTCATCCCAGCAGGACCTGCACCAATTATTACTACATCATAAATTTTTTCTTCTGACATAAATACTTCCCCCTAAACAGATTTTTTACTTTTTTATAATAATGTTAGTATGTTCATCGTATGTGAAAGTAAAAAGTTATTCAACTATGTTGCTCACGGTCTAATTATGAGTGTCTGGTAAGAACATTAAAATCTCTTCAATATACTTCGATAAAGTTGACACTGACACTCCGTATTGCTGAGCGATTTCTTTTTTTGTCACCTTGAGCATTCGGGAAGAACGGAATAAATAATCATTTGCTCCTGCAATAGCTGCTGGATTTGTAAAACGATAATTGTTCATCAATGCTTGCTCACAAAGCACAAACCACATTTGGAACATTGGTGCAATTAATGTCGTTAGCTTTTCATACTGCTCTAGTAAAATTTCTGGCACACTTACTGCTCGTATAAAGCTAGCCTCTACTTTGTTTTTCATATCAAATTGATGTCCTAGTGCATAAGCGAGGAATAGCTTTTCATACGCATTAAATTGGTCAACATCTATCCATTTTGGATGCGCAATAATTTCCTGTTTATGTGCTGTACAGCTTAATAAAAACAAACCAAATATGCGTTCACTTGTATACTCGCTCTCTAGCTTTTCTACAATATAATCACGGTCATGTTCTAATGCATCAAGTGAATAATTGTTTTCTTCTTGACGCCAAGGTTCAAAGCCTTCTTTATCGGGATCTAGCTCAAGTAGCTGCTCCCATGTACTTTTTGAAATTTCTTCATGTCCTGAGAAATAAGCGGCATGTGATAACCAAAAGTAAAAGCCAGCATCGCCTACATAGCCTCTTTTCTGCATGCTACGCAACCATTTAAATGCTAAATCATATTGTCCAACGAGCGCTAATGTTGCACCCAGCTTGTAGCGATGTTCCCATAAGTATGGTTGAATTTTCACAAGTATTTCTAAAAGATCCTTTAAATCTTCTTCATTTTTTTCATAGTATGCGATAACCGTTAAATTACATAGTGCATGTAAATTCCCTTTATTTTCACGTAATACAGTGTTTAGCAGCGCTTTCGCTTGTTCTGCTTCACCCACATAAAAATAGGCAAGGGCTAAGTTATTATAAGCCGACCAAAAATCTGGTCTATCTTCAATTAAGTTTTCTAGCATTTTAATAGCTTCAGGGAAATCTCCCTTTTCCATACAGCGTCTCGCCTGTTCTTGCCGATATAAATCTTCAGCTGAACCTTCAAGCTCCTCAAAATCATCCTGCTCAAAATCAACAAACTCTAATATTTCAGCAGCTTCATCTGCATAGGCACCTTCTGGCTCTATTTGTAAATATTGCTCTGCAAAGCGCTTAGCATCATGTATGATGCCGATACATCCTGAAACCTCTGCCATGTAAAAAATAATTTCTGGATTGTCTTTATCTATTTGATAGGCACGACGAAGTAGATCATACGCTTCCTCGAAACGTTGACCCTCTAACTCTATTATCGCTAATTGTAATAAAATCATCGGATCATCAGGGCTTAAATCAACTGCTCGCTGCAAATATTTATAGGCTTTATTCATTTGTCCACTATTCATTGCTTGAATTGATTTTTTATAATAATAGTCGCCTGTTGGAATGAACGACACTATATTCGTTTGATTCTCTTTTTGACGTTTCTTTTCCAAAATATTTCCTCCGAAACAAGAAATAAGGAACGTATTATACGTTCCTTTACACAGTAACTTCTATTATAACATACAATAAGCAATATGCCGTTATTTCTCCTCGTGACGTTTTTCTAACACATGTAACACGTCATAAATACTTACTTTTTGCTCTTGCAGTAATACTAGTAAGTGATACATTAAATCGGCAGCCTCCCATTTCACTTCTTCTGCATCGCGATTTTTTGCACCTATGACAACTTCAGTCGCTTCTTCTCCAACTTTTTTACAAATTTTATCGATTCCTTTATCGAACAAATATGTAGTATACGCCCCTTCTGGCATTTCTTGCTCGCGCTTTTCAATGACCTTTACGAGTTTAGAAAGAGTCTCAACAGATCCGACCTTGGCATTGTGCTGAATAATCTCCGTAAAGCAAGAAGTTGTTCCAGTATGACAAGCCGGTCCAGCAGGAATTACTTCCACAATTAATGCGTCACCATCACAGTCCGCCTTGATAGATACCACTTTTTGCGTATGACCACTCGTTGCCCCTTTGTGCCAGAGCTCTTGACGTGAACGTGAGAAAAACCATGTTTCTCCTGATTCAAGCGTTTTTTCTAGAGATTCTTTATTCATATACGCTACAGTTAGTATTTCTTTTGTATTTGCATCTTGTACAACCGCAGTGACAAGACCTTTTTCATCAAATTTAATGCTGTCAATCATCTCACTGTCACTCCTTTTTCACGTAAGTATTCTTTTACTTGTGCTACGCTCGTTTCTTTATAATGGAAGATGGATGCCGCAAGTGCTGCATCTGCATCGATACCTTCAGCTAATACCTCGTTAAAATGTTCGGCATTCCCTGCACCTCCGCTTGCAATAACAGGAACTGTCACAGCCTCTCTCACAGCTTTTGTTAACGCTAAATCAAAACCGGATTTCTCACCGTCCTGATTCATACTCGTTAATAAAATTTCACCTGCACCTAAGCGAACCGCTTCCTTCGCCCATTCAGTTGCTCGCCATATTGTTTTGTTTCGGCCCCCATGCGTATAAACCATCCACGTGGCATCTTCTTCGCTATAGCGGGCATCAATAGCTACAACAATACATTGTGCGCCAAAAAAGTCAGAACCTTCTTTAATAAGATCTGGACGCTCTAAAGCAGAAGTATTCACTGATACTTTATCGGCACCTGCACGTAAAATACGTTTCATATCATCTAATGTTCGAATTCCACCACCTACTGTGAATGGAATGGCTAATGTGGCTGCAGTTTGCCGTACGACATCCACCATTGTTTGACGTCCTTCATGTGATGCCGAAATATCTAGAAACACAAGCTCATCTGCCCCTTGCTCATCATAAAACTTAGCAAGCTCAACTGGGTCACCCGCATCACGTAAAGACACAAACTGTACACCTTTGACAACACGTCCCTCTTTCACATCAAGACATGGAATAATGCGCTTTGTTAACATGATGCCACCCCCTTCAACCATTGCTCTAATAAATGCACACCTAGTTCGCCTGACTTTTCAGGATGGAACTGCATGCCCGTAATAGAGCCATTTGCCACAATGCCAGGAACTTTAATACCATAATAATCCGCATAAGCGACAAGCTCCGTTTCCTCGATATCAGTTGCATAAAATGAGTGCACAAAATAAACATGCTTTGCCGTTACTTCACCATTTAACCAAGAAGGATGCTTTGTCACGACGAGCTCATTCCATCCCATATGCGGCACTCGATACTTCTGCCCAGCGTTGTCACCAGTAAATCGTTTAATGCTGCCTTTAAAAAAGCCCAGCCCCTTCGTCGGGGACACTTCTTCACTTTGCTCAAATAACAATTGCATGCCTAAGCAAATTCCGAGAAGTGGTCGATTTTCTGCTTTCACCTTGTGTAAATATTGATCTAAATTCGTTTCAGCTAAACGTTTGATGGCATCTGGAAACGCTCCAACACCAGGAAGCAACAGTGCATCTGTTGCATCTAGCACTGTCTCGTTAGCCGTAACAACAACCTCACAGCCAAGTCGTTTTAATGCTTGTTCAACGCTAAATAAATTGCCCATTCCATAATCAATAACACCTATTTTCACGTTAACAGCCCCTTAGTCGATGGTACACCTTTAACACGTGGATCGATTTCCACTGCTGCGTCAATGGCACGTGCTAACGCTTTAAAAATAGCTTCAATAATATGATGTGTATTATGGCCATAAGGTACGATCACATGAACATTCATCCGAGCCTCAAGTGCAAACTTCCACAAAAATTCATGTACTAATTCAGTATCGAAGCTACCGACCTTTTCCTTCAACTGTGGCACACGATATTCTAAGTGAGGACGATTGGAGCAATCTACAACGACCTGTGCAAGTGCATCATCCATTGGCACAAATGCTATGCCGTAACGCTTTATTCCTTTTTTATCACCGAGCGCTTCACGAATAGCTTGGCCTAAGACAATTCCTAGATCTTCTGTTGTATGATGATCATCTATATACGTATCACCATTCGCTTCTATCGTCCCATCAAAAAGCCCATGTTTAATAAATAGGTCAAGCATGTGATCCATAAAGCCAACACCTGTTTTAATATTTGCTTTCCCTTCACCATCTAAATCGATAGCTACAGAAATTTGCGTTTCATTTGTTGTACGTTCAACTTTTGCATATCGTTTCTTTTCAGTCATTGTATTACCCCTTTTCCCAGCCACGCGATTCCACTGCACGCGCATGACCCTCTAAGCCTTCCATACGTGCTAGACGTGCAATTTTCGGTGCGTTTTCTGCCCAAGTTTTTTCACTATAAAAAACGACGCTCGATTTTTTCACAAAATCATCGACATTTAAGCCACTTGCAAAGCGTGCAGTGCTATTCGTTGGCAGCACATGATTTGTCCCTGCAAAGTAATCACCAACTGGTTCAGAGCTATAACGGCCAATGAAAATCCCCCCTGCATGTCGTACTTGCTCAGCTACAGCCTCCGCATTTTTTGTGACAATTTCTAAATGCTCAGGCGCTAGCGAATTAATGGCATCTACAGCATCTACCATCGTTTCAGCCACATAAATGACACCAAAGTTTTCTATCGATGCACGTGCTACCTCTTCACGCGGTAAAGTCGTTAGTTGCTTCTCCACTTCATTAGCTACTTTTATAGCCAATTGCTCAGAAGTCGTTACTAAAATGGCACAAGCTAATTTATCGTGTTCAGCCTGCGATAAAAGATCGGCTGCGATTTCATCAGCAAATGCTGTGTCGTCTGCTAACACGGCAATTTCACTTGGGCCAGCAATCATGTCAATGGCTACCTCACCAAACACTTCACGTTTTGCTAATGCTACAAAAATATTTCCTGGACCCGTAATTTTATCAACTGGAGAAATAGTCTCTGTACCATACGCAAGAGCTGCAATCGCCTGAGCTCCACCGATTTTGTATATTTCTTCTACTCCTAAAATATGCGCTGCAGCAAGCACACCTGGAGGTAATTTTCCATCGCGACCTGCTGGAGATGTCATAACAATGCGCTGGACACCAGCAACTTGTGCAGGAATAACGTTCATCAAGACCGAAGAAGGGTATGCTGCTGTACCACCAGGAACATAAAGACCAACTGCATCGAGAGCCGTAATGCGTTGTCCAAGCCATGAACCATCTGTCAGTTCCAAGCGATAACCTGCACGTTTTTGCTGCTCGTGATAAAGGCGAATGTTTTGAGCAGCTTCTGTTAAATCAGCATAAAGCTGTTGATCAATTGTATTAGCGCCCTCTTCTATCTCTTTCTTCGTTACGCGTAAATAGTCAGGGGCAAAGCCATCCCATTTTTCTGTATAAAAACGTATGGCTGCGTCACCCTGTGCGCGAACATCTTTCAATACTTGACGTACAATCTTTAACTGTTCTTCATTTCCACCTTCCAGTGGTCGTTTTAAGGAAATACCTTTTTCTAGCTTTACTATTTTCATAGGATTAATCTCCTTTAAATCTAGGAATGTGCCTCTTCCAGACAGTAGACATTTTTATTTAACGCATTTTTTCAAACGTTTCACGAGATCGATAATACGATCGCTCTTCATGCGATAACTTACTGGGTTGGCAATTAAGCGTGATGATACGTCTGTAATAAATTCATACTTCACTAAGCCATTTTCTTTCAATGTCCGGCCCGTTGAAACAATATCAACAATTCGATCTGCCAAGCCAATCATGGGCGCCAATTCAATCGATCCATTTAGCTCAATAATTTCAACCTGCTCTCCAATACCCTTATAATATTTCATTGCAATATTAGGATATTTCGTCGCTATTCTTGGTGCAATTTCATTCATCGTCGTATCTGGTAAGCCTGCTGATGCGATATAACAAGTACTTATTTTTAAATCCAGCAATTCATGCACTTCTCGTTGCTGTTCTAACAAAACATCCTTCCCGGCAATACCAATGTCCGCTACACCATGTTCAACATAAACAGGAACATCCATTGGCTTTGCTAATATAAAACGTATTTTTTCTTCTGGAATTTCAAGCATTAATTTACGAGACATTTCGACTTCTTCTGGTAACTTAAAGCCAGCTTCTAAAAGCATCCGATATGCTTCGTCAAAAATGCGTCCCTTCGGCATAGCAATCGTTAATTCATTCACCGTCAACGTCCTCCTGTCCCACCACAACTACTTCTGTAAAGTGTGCTAAAAAAGCTTCTTCATCGACAAGGCTACTCCTTAACTGTAAGGTAACCTGTTTACCGGGTACACGTAGCGTCTGTACCTTCGTAAGAGCCGCTTCAAATTGTTCTTCCTCAAATAGCACGACTGTAGCTTCTTGTCGTTCATGAGATTGGGCATCAATTGTTTCTAATAGGCGGTCAACACGAATACTAAATCCTGTAGCACCTACTTTTGAGCCAAATACCTCCAGCAATCCGTCATAGCGTCCCCCATTGCCTAATGGAAATCCACTGCCGGTTGCAAACACTTCAAATAACATGCCTGTGTAATAACTCATGTGACTAGAAAGTGTAAAATCAAAGGCTACATAATCCGCTAAGTTTGCCATTTCAAGTAGCTTAGCGAGCTGTTGCATATATTCTAATGCGTCATTTTTTCGCACATATTTTTCAATATCTTGAATTTCTTTTAAATGCATTGCTTCTTCAATAAATTGCAATAATGCATCGGATTTTGTTTTAGGTAAATTAAATGATTCTACCGCGTCTTCAAACCCTACGTAATTGCGTTGTACAAGTAGCGTCCGAAGTATATTTTGTTGATCAACGCTTTCTGTATAATCTTGTAAAATACAATTTAATATACCCGCATGTCCGATCGTCACTTTAAATTTCGTTAATCCCAATTGCTGTAATAACTCCATTGCTGTCACAATAACCTCAGCATCCGCATATACGGAATTGTCTCCAATTAACTCAATCCCCATCTGATCAAATTCTGCTGGGCGTCCACCTTCCGCTTCCTGTGCGCGAAAGACACTAGCAAAATAAGCAAGGCGTAAGGGAATCATCTCTTTTAATAATTTTGATGTTGCTACTCGTGCAATCGGTGTTGTCATATCAGGTCGTAGTACTAACGTGTTGCCCTGGCCATCTACTAATTTAAATAATTGCGCATTGGCTATCGCGGATGCTTTGCCGACTGTATCAAAATACTCGACTGCAGGCGTTTTAATAAATTCATAGCCTCTTCTGCATAAAAACTCTCGCCCTGTATTTCTTACAGCCTCTACCTTTTCAAAAATTTGCGGAAATGTATCGCGCATTCCAAGTGGTTTTTCAAACATTTTAATCGACGACAATTTTGACACTTCCTTACGTTTCACTTTAACTCACTAGAGTATTAGAGAATTAGATTATGAAAGAATTCTAACTTATTTCTTCTCGCTAGTCAATGCAACTCACCTAAATTATCAAATAATTTCAATACTGATTATTCTGTTAATTATACTCGAAAATAAATAAATTAAAACGTATTCAGCAAAGCAAGTTTTTCTCTCTTATTTTGATTCCCTTTGTATAGCGAATCATGCGAGTAGAGGCTCCGTGTAATGGATGTCGATAAAATTCAAAAGTTGAGTGATAATAAGTGAAAATTAGTCGATAAAATTCAACAATTGGGTGATAAATTTTAAAAGTGTTCCGATAAACTAAATTTCATTGTTACAATTGTTTTCAACAAAAAAACTGTGCACAGTAAAGCATGCACAGTTTTTGTTATTATTTTTTCGGCGTGCACCATTCCACTACTTCATTGCGTTTGCGCTCCGCCATTTGTTCAGCTGTATAAATTATTTGCATAGGATTACCGCCTGCTAGACAGCCAGCTGGCACATCCTTATGCACAAGAGTTGCAGCTGACACAATCGCACCGTCACCTATCGTAACACCTGGTAGTATCGTTGAATTGGCGCCAACCATTACTTCATTGCCAATATGAACATCTCCAAGGCGATATTCCTCTATTAAATATTCATGCGCCAAAATAGTCGTACTGAAGCCTATAACGGTATTATCACCGATATGAATACGTTCCGGAAACATTGTATCTGGCATCACCATTAAAGCTATGGAAGTTTGGTCACCAATCTCCATTTTTAAAAAAGTTCGATATAACCAGTTTTTCACACGTAAAAATGGTGTGAAGCGTCCTATTTGAATGACAACGAAACACTTCATCACCTTCCAAAAGGACACCGTATCATAAATATTCCAAAGCGAGTTTGCTCCTTCGACACGGTAGCGTTCTGTTTTACGTGCCATTTACTTACCCCGCTTTCACAATTTCAAATAAATCCGTCATCTGATGTAACATATATTCCGGCTTGAATTGTTGTAAGTATTCCTCACCTTTAAAAGCCCATGCGACACCGGCTGCTCTAACTCCAGCGTTGTGCCCGGCCTCAATATCATGAGAATTGTCGCCAATCATAATGGCATCTTCCTTGTTTACACCAAGTCGTTCAAGCGCAAGCAAAACTGGTTCTGGGTCAGGCTTTACATTTTTCACATCATCCGTACCAATACGGATGTCAAATAAATGACTTGCACCTAGTACAGATAGACCCCGATCTATCATCTTATTACGTTTTGTAGATACAATCGCTAACTTGATACCCATAGCCTTTAATTGCTCTAAAGTAGATACAACTTCAGGATATTGAGTGACAAGCTCATCGTGATGTAATTCATTATATTCACGATATTTAGTAATCATTGCTTCCTCTTCACCAGGAGCAATGTCAGAAAATGTCTGTTTCAAGGATGGCCCGAGGAATTTCAGACAATCTTTTGGCGAATATTGCCCGGGAAATCGCTCGTTTAAAACATGCATAAATGTTTGAATGATTAAATCATTTGTATTAAGTAATGTACCATCAAAATCAAATAGTAATGCCTTTATAGTCATGCTTTGCACCCCTTATTTATTATCTAAATACTTTACTGCAGGTTTTACTTTTATACGACGGTATATAATCGCGCCAAGCCCTACTACAATACCTATGATAGAAACAATCTGAGCAGAGCGTAAATCTCCTACTAAATATAGACTATCTGTACGCATACCTTCTATATAGAAACGACCGATCGAATACCAAATTAAATAGCCGAAGAATAGTTCACCACGATTTAAATTAACTTTGCGTAAAACTAATAAAATTATTAGCCCAATAAAGTTCCAGATGGATTCATATAAAAAAGTAGGATGTACATATGTCCCTAATTCTTCAACATACATTTGATTAATAATCCAATCCGGTAGCATGAGATGTTCTAAAAATTCACGTGATACTGGACCACCATAAGCTTCCTGGTTCATAAAATTTCCCCATCGGCCAATTATTTGCCCAATTAAAATACTCGGTGCCGCAATATCCGCTACTCGTAAAAAGCTAATATTTCTTCTACGAGTGAATATGTAAGCTGTCAAAAATGCACCAATAAGAGCACCGTGAATAGCGATACCACCATTCCAAATTTCAATAATCTTCCCAGGGTTTTCGCTATAATAATCCCAACGCATCGTAACATAGTAAATACGTGCACAAATTATGGATATAGGAACAGCCCATAGTAATAAGTCCGCAAGAAAATCCTCGGGTAAGCCTCTCTTCACAGCCTCTCTTTGTCCTACAACATAAGCTAAAATAATACCCGATACGATTAGTAACCCATACCAACGAACAGGGATAGGTCCTAAATGGAAAGCAATCGGATTAATTTCTAATAATAACAAGTCCATCTTATACTCCTCTCAATTCATTACATTTAATGCTAATGCCTCGGCATAATCGCGTCCGGTAATCTGCTTTGTGCTTGTACAAAGAACTTTTCGATTTCCGTGACATCCACCGGGGGCTTAGCCAACCTAGGCGTTTTTATTAGCCTCAGTTCCTCTATTTCAGCGGATGTTTGTACACCCACTGAAAGTAACTCGCATTCATCTCCTATAAGGTAGAAAACTTCTGTATCTGTCGCTACGCTGTCGGTACAAAAAACACTCGCTAAAAAAAGTTAAAAACGATTAGTCGTCCAATTCATCTGCTGATGAAATGACTTCATCTAATCGTCTAGAAAACTCCTCGGCTGCATTAACACCCATCTTTTTCAAACGATAGTTCATTGCTGCTACTTCAATAATAACAGACACGTTACGTCCAGGTCTTACAGGAATCGTTAACTTTGTTAATTCCGTATCAATGATTTTCATTTTTTCTTCCTCTAAACCTAGACGATCATATACTTTTTCTGGATCCCATATTTCTAATTCGATAACTAATGTAATACGTTTGTACGGTCGTACCGCACTTGCTCCAAAAAGTGTCATAATATCGATAATACCAATGCCTCGAATTTCGAGTAAATGTTCTAAAAGAGGAGGTGGACTCCCAATTAAAAAATTCTCTGATTCTTGACGGATCTCAACACAATCATCAGCCACTAAACGGTGCCCCTTCTTGACAAGCTCTAGTGCTGTTTCACTTTTCCCTACACCACTTTTCCCGATAATTAGCACACCGATGCCGTATACATCGACTAAAACTCCGTGAGCAGCAGTCATTGGTGCTAAGCGACCTTCTAAATAGTTAGTTAGCCTACTCGAAAATTTCGTTGTTGTCATATGCGTTTTAAATACAGGTACATGTTTTTCATTAGACGCCTGTATAAGTTCCTTAGGTACCTCTAAATCACGAGAAATAATAATAGCTGGTGTATCCTGCGAACATAGAAGGCGCATGCGCTCCAGTTTCACATCTGAAGGCAGCATTTCAAAAAAGGATAGTTCTGTTTTTCCTAGCAATTGCACTCGGTTAGCAGGATAATGCGTAAAATAACCCGCCATCTCGAGCCCAGGTCTTGAAATATCACTAGTAACAATCGTTCTTCCTATTCCTTCCTCACCAGCTAATAGTTCTAACTTAAATTTCTCCATAACGTCTCTTGTTAATACTACGACCAATGTTTAGTAGCCTCCATTCAAAGGAATCGAATATGTTTAAGTTAACTAGCAATCAGCCTAATGATTGCAGTTTCACCTTATTTTAGCATGTCTATGTATAAAAGAAATGTATTTACACTCTGTCTGCCCTGACTAAGAAATCTACAAAATATAAAAAACTAGCGGTTCTCCAGCCCGCTAGTTTCATTTCGTTTTATTTTTGAGTAGCTAACCATTTGGCAACTGCTTCTGCATCGGCACCTTTAACAACACCTGGAGGCATTGTACCTTTACCATTTTCAATAACATTTAAAATTTCTTTTTCTGTTAAACGAGAGCCTACGTCGCTAATTTTTGGTGCATTACTTTGGCCTTGTAGCTCGCTACCATGGCAAGTGATACAAGATTTCATAGCAATTGTTTCGCCATTTGGAGTAGCAGTTTTTGAACCTTCAGTTGAAGTTGTTTTACCTCCGCCACAAGCAGCTAAGAAGATTGCTGAACCAATCGCTAAAGTTAACATTGCCTTTTTCATTAGGGCCCCTCCTAAAAGTAAATAAGTATCTTTCCCCGACATTATACCAAAATTATGCACGTTTGAAACCTTCTCCTAACACCTCATAAGCATCAGAAACGATAACAAACGCTGATGGGTCAACGTTTTTAATGAGTTGTTTCAGCTTTGTGAATTCTGTTTGGTAAACAACAACCATGAGCACTGGTCGTGCTTCCCTTGTATAACCACCTATAGCAGGCAACTTTGTCACTCCCCGATCAATCTCGGCATAAATGGCATCACGTACTTCATCTTGTTTCATCGTAATAATATAAACCATTTTAGACTGACTTAAGCCGAGCTGAATAATATCAATCGTTTTTGTAGTGACATAAAGTCCTATAAGGGCATACAAACCTTTCTCTAAGTCAAAAACAATTGCTGCACTAATTGCGATAATCCCATCAATTAAAAGTACGCTTGTACCAAGCGATATGCCGCTATACTTTGTAATTATTTGTGCTAGTAAATCAGTGCCACCAGTAGAAGCATTCCCCTTAAAGACAAGTCCTATTCCTAAACCGACCACAATTCCCCCAAAAAGTGCACCGAGTAAAGGATTATCTGTCCAAGGCCCCCAACTATTCGTTAGTAATACAATAAACGGTAATGTTATTGTTCCAATAAACGATTTGATTCCAAATTTTTTCCCAAGTACGACTACACCTGCTATAAATAATGGAATATTGAATGCATATTGGATAAAGCCTGGATTCCAACCAAATAAACCGTGTAAAATTGTACTAATCCCACTTACTCCGCCAGAAGCTACTTGATTTGGCAGTAAAAATACATTGAAGCCAATAGCAATAATTGCTGCTCCTACGATGACGTACATATACTCCACAATGCTTTCCCTTACACCACGAATTTGACTCATTTCCCCACCCACTTCAACTATCAGAATCTTTTAAATACGAGATGATTATAGCAAATAGTATTCGCATTGAGAACTTCGTCTTGATGAAGGAAACATGAGTTCATCACCATAACATGTGGTTGATTTCCGTTCCGACAGGGACTTCGTTGTTGACACTCCGCTTTCGAGCAGAGCAAAGCTTCCTGGGGCGTCTAATGAGCCGCTTCACTCGCGGGTATAATCTGATCCCTAGGAGTCGCCCAGTCTCCATTCCAATCAACTAAATACATGGCATAAGTTTTAACAAATGCATCCCCTACTACAAAAGATGCGACCAATAAAAACATAAAAAATAAGCTATTTTAAAAAGAATTTTAAGATAGCTTATTTTTGACTTTTCACTAAAATATATACGTAACTGCAAATCCCACTACAGGACATTGAAGATAAAAACAAATCCTTGTTTTATAAAGATTTTTCTGCCCACTCCATTGCTTCATTGTATAAAAGATCAATATTTGTGAAATTCATATTGAGCTGAGGAGCTAAATTTTCTAGAGTAGACCAATCTAACTTACCTAACGCAATACTGAATTCCAAATAAGGTGTCATTTCAGTTTGATTACCTAAAATCGTTTCTGTTATTTCTTCTGAAAAAGGTAGCTGCTGTAAAATAACATCCAGCGGTCTCTGCAACAAAGTGTCTATCAACGAAAACATCCCGACTAAAAAATATTCAGAGAAGTTTTTCTTATAGGAAAGCTTGGCTAATTTCTCACAAACTTTTGCTCTAAATAAAGAAGTACGCATGACTTCTTTAAAAAGATCATTTTCAGCATTTCTATCAATTTCTCGCATTGCCAATAAATAAATCCACTTTTGTAAATTTGAAACGCCCAGTAATATAATTGCTTGTTTTATCGAACGTACCTTGGATTTAGACCTTAGCTCTGAGTTATTAACCATTTGCAATAATTTATACGTTAAAGAAATATCACGCTCGATATTATCAGCTAATAATTGGATATTTGGTTCCTCTTCTTTTAATAGCGTAATAATATATAAATATTGAATAGTATTAGCAGGTATATCGGTAGCTGTAATGATTTGAGGTTGTTCAAAAAAATAGCCTTGAAATAATTCATAGCCAGAATGCTTTGCCACTTCAAATTGATTACGTGTTTCAACCTTCTCAGCCAGCAGTTTTATGTGAGGGAAATTTTCTTTCACTTTATTTTCAATTTCCATGCGCTCCAATAACGGTGATACTAAAAAATCAACTTTTATAAAATCGATATAAGGAAATAACTCATCATAAATTTGTACTTTATCATCCAAAATAAAATCATCTAATGCAATTTGAAACCCATATGATTTTAGCTCAATAACTCTCTCGACTAACTGAGTTGTAATAGGGACATTCTCTAAAATCTCAATAACAACTTGCGATGGATTTAAAAATTCATTTAAGGAACTCTTAAGTAAGTTTTCTGTAAAATTAACAAAACTAGGTTTACCTTTTGTTACCTCTTCAATGCCAATTGAAAGAAATGAGTTTACTAGTACATCGATTGTTGCAGCATCTGGATCGACTATCGGAAAAGCATTTACGTTTTTGCTACGATATAATAATTCATACGCAACGACTTGTTCATGAAGGTTAAAGATAGGCTGTCTGCCGATAAATACTTCCATTTCGTCGCCCCCCATTTCTCCATATTCTAGTAATTAATATTATAGCACCTTTCATTACTCTCTGCTTATCATTCAAGTAACTGTCTAAAAGTCGCCTAACATTAATTAACATTCTATACAAGAAAAGATTTTATCACTTTTATGCCGCTATCCCAAGGTCACTTCACTCCAATGCTCTTTAATCCCAACTTTCGGTGATTAGCCCCTAAAAATCCAAACTACATATTTCATTTATGCCTTTTCCAGAGAGATCTTTTTCAATTTCACTTAATCTTCCCGAAACATTTTTGTAAAAAATTTCATTTCATATTGACATTTTCCAGTTTCCGATATACAGTACATTACAACACTAATGCACTATGTCACATAGGAATGAAAGGGGGTTTTTCGATGCACGTTCATCTAGATGGTACAACACCAATTTATATTCAAATTGCTGAATGGCTACAGCACGAAATCATCGCCGATCGATTACAGACAGACGCGAAGGTCTATTCACAATACCAGCTAGCTGAATTATTCAATATAAATCCTGCTACAGCTGGTAAAGGGCTGACAATTTTACTTGAAGAGCAACTTTTATATAAAAAACGGGGGTTAGGTATGTTTGTCGCTACGGATGCAAAGGAACGAATTTTATTGAAACGTCGAAACGAAATATTGACGAAAATGGCACAAGAGATCGTATTAGAGGCAAAACGTTTACTTGTATCTGATGAAGAATTGCTAGTGCTTATTCGAAAAACACAGGAGGGATTGGAATGAATATTATTCAATGTGAGGAGCTATCTAAAAGCTTTGGACGCCGTAATGCACTACAGCGCGTAACTTGCGCTATTAAAGCAGAGAAAATTATCGGCATTATTGGTCGCAACGGTGCTGGTAAGTCGACATTACTTAATATTTTTGCTGGCTATCTAAAACCTACAACTGGATCATGCAAAGTGTTTAATGAAAATCCCTTTAATAATATTCATACTGCTGCCAATATGATTTTTATCGATGATCAATTAAGCTTTTCTGATTATTTGTCACTCGAGGATATTCTAAAGATGGGCGCTGATTTTTATCCTAATTGGCAAAATGAGTTAGCCTATCGCATGCTCGATTATGCAGGTATAGATCTCACAGCAAAGCATCAGCAATTATCTAAAGGTCAATTAGCAACCTTTAACCTTGTTTACGGATTAGTAAGCCGCTGTGCACTGACAATTTTAGACGAACCGATGAATGGTATGGACGAAGTGATTCGTACAGATTTTTACAGGGCGATTTTAAAGGAATACCTAGCCTTTCCACGAACATTTTTAATTAGTAGTCACCATTTGCAAGAGATGGAATCTATTTTAGAAGAAATTATATTAATAGATGAAGGCTCTGTCATTGCCCACGAACCATTGGATGAATTTAAGGAACAGCTTATATCACTTAGTGGACCAAGCGATGCACTTGCAGAACTGCTCTCTGAGACGGAAGTATACGCTCAAAAGATTATGGCAGGGATGACCTCAGCAATAATAGATGCTAGTAATTTATTCGTCTCAGAAGAAATACTTCGAGTAAAAGGCATCACAGTATCATCCCTTACAGCAAGTGAAGTGTGCAAGTATCTAACAAGTAAAAAAGGAAGTGATATTGATGCAATCTTTGACTAATATTTCACTGAAAACCATTGTTAAAAAACAAGTGAAATGGAAAGCAAAATTATATATTTCTGCCCTTAGTTCCTTAGTTATTGTACAAATCATTTTTGGGCTTTTAACATCAAGCTCAGGGAGTGGGTCTTCTGGTCATGGGGGAGAAAATTTAACTGTCCATTTCTTTAATTACTCACTCGATACATTTCTAATTGTTACAGCAATTTGGGCATTTATTGTAGCACTTCTCTTTACGACAAAAGCGTATCGTATTGATGACTTATCCGTTATTTCTAGTCGAACATCTAGCGCCATAGCCAATATATTTGTCATGATTATTTACAGTTTTATCGCGGTCATCATTATGATTTCTACTTACTATTTACAAGTATTCGGAATTTTATTAGTGGAGAAAAAATCCTTTATAATAGAAGATCTATTTATTTCACCATCAATATTACTATTATGTTTTAGTAGCGTCTGTTTATTTGGCGCAATCGGCTTACTATTAGGCACCAGCTTCAAGGGGCCAGTAGCGATAAAAATACTTGTATCTACTTTTCTGCTGCTTGGCTTTATATTATTTTTTATGTCACCAGAGTCGATAAATGTTAGGTCATTAATAATGTTATCCAATCTTATGATTAGTGTTCTTTATTTGCTTATGGCTCTACTATGCTTTAGCCTCACTATTTGGATTGCTGATAAATCGGAGGTGACTCGCAAATGACGGCGACTACACTATTCTTTTTTATTACAATACTACTGGTAATTGCTATTTATATACTACTAAGTAAATTAGGGAAAAAAGCTAAAAATATTTGGACCCCTAAGCGTATTATAATTGGCATTACTAGCTATATCGTACTTGGACTGATCGCCTTCATTTATATTAGTTTTTTTTCAGAATCAAAAATACCAATACTTTCTCCTACTGAAATTAAACAAGTTGAGAAAAAATCAGATCAAATACAAAAGTACGATCAAGAAAACGATTCTTCTTATTTAACAGAGGAATACAAAAGGAAAACGTGGGAGCTAAGATATGAAGGAGATACATTACCTGTTGTTATAAATGAAGGTGACAGTGGTTCAAGAGTTACTATTCGAGTGCGCTATAATGACAATATGGAATCTGGAAATGCTCTTGTTACCTATTATCAACTTCCTGTCATTATAGAAGGTATTGATCTTTCAAACGAAGTACCGTTACCTAACATATACGTGGCACAAAACCAGCTATTTATTGAATCTCTTGCTAGACAACAAGTAAATTATTTTCGTATAAAAGCAACATTAGGTATTTTAGATATGAATCGTGAGCTAGAACGTGAATCATATGTAATGAGCTATTCCAATCCAAATGTCATTGTTATCGACATTCCACGAAGTACAGTTCTGAAAGACTCCCAAGGTCTTTTTTAGATGATAGAAAAAAACAAGGACAGTCCGCAGTGATTTTTTATCACATTTAGACTGTCCTTTTTTTATTTTCTACTCGTTTTTGATTTAATAGCACCAATAACAGCTGGTACAACGGAAATTAAAATAATTAATATAAGAACCGTTGAGAAGTTATCTTTAATAATTGGAATATTACCAAAGAAATAACCTAGTAATGTACAGCTGAATACCCATAACACTGCACCTAAAATATTATACATAATAAAGTAGCCATACTTCATTTTACTAGCCCCTGCAACAAATGGTATGAATGTACGGATGAAAGGCATAAAACGCGCGATGACAATCGTTTTTCCACCGTGTTTATTAAAAAACTTTTCTGCTGCTTCCATACGCTCTTTTTTTACGACTCTACCAAGGAAGCTCTTCGGTGGAATGGATGTCCCTACTTTATGACCAATATGATAGTTCATCGTATCCCCTAAAATGGCAGCCGCTAAAAACACAGGAATTAATATCCACATATTAAATGCGCCCATTGCTGCTGCTAATGTACCACTTGCAAAAAGCAACGAATCACCTGGCAAGAATGGGAAAATTACGACACCTGTTTCAACAAAAACGATTGCAAATAGAACGAAATAACTCAAATTACCAAACTTATGAATGATCTCCTCTAAATGCACATCAATATGCATAATAAAACTAATTAACTCCTTGATGAGTTCTATCATTTTTCCTATGCTCTCTTTCAATTAAATTTTCTAAAGGTTTTGACGTAGCTAGACACCAAAGGTTCCATTTTCTTTACAGTTATTGATGTTACTTCTCCCTCACTATATGACAAGCCTTTAAAAAGTATGTAGATTTCACAAGTTTGATTTTATCACTTACAGACATATACACTCAACTTATTTAAAGAAGTGGCCATGCTTTTTTACATTGCTGTAATATTGGCCTAAAGTGAAGCAGTGGGTGTTCCTCGTCCCTCACTAGAGGCACACTAGCTAAAATCTCACATTCTATGCAAACATTTATGTGCTAACGCGCTATCTCACAGAATACAATTGTGGCCCCTAATCAATTGAACTTTAGGGGCAATTGATCTTCAACTGATACTTACAATTTCATTTCGTATGTGCTAAACTTTTATTATCCATTTGGGTACCCCTTTCGCATGGAGTCGGTTGACCAGACCACCTTCATTGTATGATTGGGGTTTTTTTCTTGTCCATAGCTAAAAGCTTTCCGGAATCCCTCCATAGCAAGGGGTTTTCAAAGAATACAAAAAAGCTACTATTTTTTTCAATAGCAGCTACTGTTTCTTATACTTTTTCTTTTAATGTACGACGCAAAATTTTTCCTGTCGTATTTTTCGGTAATTCATCCATAATCTCAATTACTTTAGGAACCTTGTATTTCACCATATGCTTTGCACAGTATGCTAGAAGGTCTTCTGTCGAAGTTGCTTCTGCATCTTTTAAGACAACATATGCATGTACTGCTTCTCCTAAATTAGGGTCTGGGTAGCCTACAACTGCCGCTTCAACAATATTATTATGAGCAAAGAGTACTTCTTCAACCTCTCTTGGATAGACATTAAATCCACCTACAATAATCATATCTTTTTTACGGTCAACGATGTAGAAATACCCTTCTTCGTCAACTCTAGCTAAGTCCCCTGTATATAACCAGCCATCACGTATAGCCATCGCTGTTTCTTCAGGTAATTTATAATAGCCCTTCATAACGTTAGGCCCTCGTACAATGAGCTCCCCTACTTCTCCAACAGGCACTTCCTGACCGTTTACATCCACCACCTTATTTTCCACATTGGAAATGGATGTCCCAATAGAACCTGCCTTACGCTCACGATCCAATGGGTTAAAGCACGTTACTGGTGAGGCTTCTGATAAGCCAAAGCCCTCTGATACACGCACATTAAATTTCTTCTCGAAATTATGTAATAGTGCTACCGGTAAAGACGCGCCACCTGAAATCGCTAAACGTATTGTAGAGAAATCTTCAGGGTTGCTATCAGGTAATTGATACAAGAAGTTATACATAGTTGGCACACCAGCGAAGACGGTTGCCTTTTGTTCCTTCGTTAATTTAAAGATTTCAGTTGGACTAAAACGTGGTACAAGTAAAATCGTTGCTCCACTCAATAAAGGTGCATTGGCGACGACAGTTAATGCAAATACATGGAAAACTGGTAACGTTGCAATAACACGATCATCTGCTTTATAGCCTAAATAATGTGCAACATCTCGTGCATTTGAATAGATATTTCTATGAGTCAGCATTGCACCCTTCGGAGTACCTGTCGTTCCTGAAGTATATAAAATAATTGCATTATCATCGTCAGCTACTTCTACTGGTTGGAGAGAGTCCGATGCACTAGCAATCACTTGTGAAAATAAATGAATTTTTGCCTGTGCTTCTTCGGATAAAGTCATTACTTTTTCAGCAACATCCTCTGTTGTTTCACAAACAACAAATGTTTTTACTTGTGGAAAAGCATGTACACCCATTTCTACTAATGGAAGAAGTGCATCTAGTGCAATCACAGCTTTTACATCACCATTATGCAAAATATACGAAATTTCATCCGGTGTATAAATTGGATTAATCGGAATTGCCGTTGCTCCTAAACGCATTGTTGCATATAACGCAATTAAATAATGTGGTGTATTGCCGAGTAAACACGCCACATGGTCCCCTTTTTCTACCCCTAAATCTTGTAACCCCTTTGCAAAGCGACCTACCGTGTGTTCAAACTCACCGTACGTCGTATCTTTCCCCATAAAATGATACGCAATTTTATCCGGTTGCTCTAATGCTTGCTGACGAACACTTGAAACTAAATTCAATTACCCCATCCCCTTATCGTATCAATTTCACCTTGGCGTAATTGAGGTCAGGATTTTAAATTGTGCCTAGGCCTGCACGAGTGCCGACACGATGTCGGTCATTTCGGTAATGCCACAAGGACGTGGCGTTATTACCGATGCAGGTCAGTTAGCTGTTTTCGCAGGATGCGAAGGTTTTAGGCTAACATCGTTTAAGCATTCCTTTGAAAATCCGTGACATCCGCCAGAGGCTTTACCTTTATTCAGTAGATGCATAGAAATCCCTTAAAATGGAATCACAGCCGAATCCATCTCACTACCGCAGAGGTAGGAGTCTGCTACTGAACGAAGATAAAATGAATCATTATTCAGTAATATTATATAAGAAACACATCTAAAAGACAACGAAACTTTTTATTTCATGTCATAAATTACGTCAAATAATTCATTTTTTTCTCCATTTCACATTTTGATTACGAACGAATGTGCGAGATGTATCGCCAACGAATCAAATAAAAATAGACTACTTGTATTAAAACAAAAAATCCAAAAGCAAAGACAACTTCTTTGACAATGGAAATATTAGCAATATCCTTCAAAATACCTTGAACCATAAGAAAAGCAAAGGCACTATGCATCATTGCAACACCCCATGGCAAGAAAAATTGTGGGAACAAATGACGATTCACAAGCTTTTTGAGTTCTGTATCTGTTAAGCCCATTCGCTTTAAGACATCGAATTTACGCTTTTCTCTTTCAAGAGAAGTATGCAGTTTAAAGTAAACGAAGCTACCTGCTGCTAATAAAAATACCGTTGCTACTAAAACCCCTACTAAAGTGAATAATGAGTAAGTAGCTAATATATAAGAATAATTTAATCCTGCGTTTTCAAAGTAAAATGGACTGAATCTATCCTTCTTATAAAAATATTGAGAGGCTTTTAACTCCTCTATGTCCTGGCCGATCTCTTTTGTTTCTATCCACTGAGGGATATAGAAGGTAAATAAATGATAGATTGGCTGCACTACGTTTTTATCAGCAATCGGCTTTCTAAGCTTTCTAAAATCCTCATCACTTATCACTATAGAATTCACACTAACAATAGACCCTGGGAATACTATTTTAGGATATACGCTATCAATTGTTATCGGGATAGAATTTTCCTCTAATACAGTATGCACAACTTTATTTTTTAGTCTTTTTAGAGAATCTTCCGAGTATGGTATAAACACTGCCTCTCCTGAAGCCAAATCAAGTAAAGGGTAACTATAGGAAGAAAGCAATACATTCATATCCGATTCCCTAAAAACTTCAACCTCATTGTGAGTAAATGAAGATGTTTGCTTAATAACAACAAAGCGCGATAAATGATAGGACAACCCCTTCTCCTCTAATTGAATTCGTAAAGAAGCGATATGATTTCGCTCATAGGGATTGTCGACATCTCCCTTATAGACAAGTCCTAATGGATTTAAACGATCATATTGTATTGTGTAGGATGACATCGTCGCTAATACACCGACCGATAAAAAGGCCATTGTTGACACCATCGTTACTACAAAAAACATTTTCACATTGTCCATCATAATATGCGTTTGCTCAGCTAACGAAAGAAGTCGATAGCGTTGCCAATGAAATTTACGTTTGCCCCGTGCTTTATCTAAAAAGCAAGGTAAAGAATCACTGAAAAAATAATATGTTCCAAAGGTCGCTAAAAACGGGATTAATAGTGTTAAACCAATCCAAGATGTATTCGATACGATAAACGTTAGTACATATGCTGATAAAATAAGGGTAATACCAAATACTGCACGAATTTTAGAATAGGTTGAAACACTATTTAAATAGTCATTCCCCTTAAGAAGATCGCGTAATTTTCTTTCACGTGTAAAATACACACTAATAAAGGAAATCACTACAAAAGCACTTGTGAAGACACCAATCGTTAGTAAAAATGGCTGCCATGAAACATATAAGGGTAAACTATCTAAATGTAAAATTTCTCGTACAATCATGAAAAAGAATTTTGAAAATGAGAAACCAAATATAATCCCAACAAAAATAGAGCCCGATCCAATAATCATTGTCTCCAAAAAGACAAGCCTATTCATCTGGCGTTTTTCCATTCCTAAATGTAATAAAATTGCAAACTCATGTGATCTAGCCTCTAAAAAAGCACTCATCGAATAATATAAAAAGAATAAGGTAAAAAGGACGAGTACGGTTTCCGCACCTACCATTCCAATTAACGATGCTTCTCCTAAAATTCCTTGTTCAATATCCGGATGAAACATGAGCATTGAATAGATGAAAAACACAGCAACAGAAAAAAAGCTTGCCATGAAAAAGGCACCGTATATACGGCTGTTCCGTACGACATTACGGTAAGCGAATTGTCGAAAGGTCACCTACTTGTCCTCCTCCTAGTAAGCTCAAAACATTTAATATTCGTTGGAAAAACATTTGACGACGATCATCTTTGTAAATTTCATTGAAAAATTCACCATCTTTAATAAATAACACGCGATCGCAGTAACTAGCTGCAATTGGATCATGTGTTACCATTACAATCGTTGTTCGTTTTTCCTGATTAATTTTTGTTAAAAGTTCAAGTACATCACGCGAAGAATTCGAATCCAAATTTCCTGTTGGCTCATCTGCTAAAATGAGACTTGGATTATGAATAAGTGCCCGCCCAATGGCAGTTCTTTGTGCTTGTCCACCTGATATTTCATTTGGACGTTTATGCAAGAACGAAGTTAAATCGAGCTTTTCCACAATGCTTGCAAGACGCTCCTCCATTACTTCTAATGGTTGTTGATCTAATGTAAGTGGCAGCACAATATTCTCTTCCACTGTTAGCATATGCAAAAGATTAAAATCTTGAAAAACAAAACCAAGCTGTCTTCTTCTAAAGTAAGCTAGCTCAGTTGCTTTTAGCGTATGAGGATTCATGCCATCTAAAATGATTTCTCCACTCGTTGGTTCATCAATCGTAGAAATAATATTCAATAATGTTGTTTTTCCACTTCCTGATGGACCCATGACTGCTAAAAACTCACCTTCCTCAACATCAAAGCTTAGTTGATTTAACGCACGATGAGTTACTTTGCCTTCATACACTTTTGTCACGTCTTTTATTTGTAAAATAGGCATATCTTGTTCACCTTATTTCTTGTTTAATTCCATAGATTCTGGTAACAGCCATTGCAATACTACCTCAAAGCCAATTTGAAAATGCGGCTCTGTTAATGATTCAGCTAACTGATTACCATCCTCCTCCACTAGACTAAAGCAATGCGACCCAACAATTACATCCCAGGCATCCATTTCGCCTTCCATGATTTCTCCACAAACCGTATAATGCCCACTGTACATCACTTGTTCACCTTCTACTGGAAAAGCGTTAAGTAAAGTTGGTTTATGTAAGTCTAGCCCAAGCTTATTCGAAAAATGCATTACTTCTTCATTAAACAAAAGACTAGCTTTACGGAAATTTTTACAGGATAAACAATTACAAACATCATTTTGCGATTCGTATAATGTCTCTGTTTTTTCTGTCTCTACATGTAAAACCCATTCATCCAAACGTACTTCTATCATTTCCGATCCCCCTAATTCGTAAATGTCACTGTAACAATTGTTCCTTTTCCTACCTCTGATGTAATGTGTAATTCGTGACCGAGTTTTTCACAGATTTCTTTTGCTAAATATAAGCCCATCCCTGTGGATTCCCCAGTTTTACGCCCATTCTCACCAGTAAAAAAGGCTTTAGTGACACGAGAAAGATCGGAAGCTGGAATACCGATACCTTCATCACGAATGGCTAATTGTACGTAGTCACTCTTTTTAATGGCAGAAATGACTATTTTTTTATTTGATTCAAACGTATATTTAACCGCATTCGTTACAAATTGTCCGAGAATAAAGCGCAGCCATTTTGAATCACTTGCTACGATAATATCATCCTCAATATGAATTTCTGGGAAAACACGCTTTGTAATAAATAAACGTTTATTTTCATTTACAGTTGCAGTCACAATCGTTTTTAAAGCAACCTGTTCTACTTGCATATCCTCTTCAAAATTTTCTAATCGTGCATTCACCAACACCATATCCAGGCCTCTTCGCAAACGGTCAATTTCCTCCTGCACATTCTTTTTATCGAGAGGACGTTCATCCTGCAATAAAAGCTCAATAACAGAAATTGGCGTTTTCATCTGATGCACCCATTGATTAATAAACTGATCATGCCGTTTTTGACCTGCATATAACGTTTGAAGCTCATGCTTATATAGTCGATATAGTTCATGCATATATTTCTCAACCTGTATAGCCTCAGGTGTTTTAGCATTTTTTTGCAACACATCCTCCATTGTTTTAGGCAGCAGTGATATTTTTAATAAATAACGTTGGCGCATTAAATAACGGATCAGTAAAAACGAGGCTAATAACACTAAACTAATACAGAAGGAATAAATAGCAGTATCAACATTGCGAAAACCGTCCAACCAATATAAAACCATGATGAAGCCGACTAATATGATCTGGAATACAATGAACGATGCGTAATCACGCAAAAATAATTTCCAGCCCACTACAACTCACCTGCACTTAAAATAAAGCGATAGCCCGCTCCACGTACAGTTTCTATAGAAGACGCAATATGATAATCAGCTAACTTTTTCCGCACTCGTGTCATATTGACGTTCAACGTATTCTCATCGACAAATGCCTGATCGTCCCAAAGCTCTTCTAACAGTTGCTCACGTGTTACTACTTTTGGAGCATTTCCCATTAACAGTTCTAAAATGATACATTCTTTTTTCTGCAGTGGAATTTCTAAATCATTTTTATGAAGCTCCATTCTTTCTAAATGAAGAATAAGCTGTCCTTGTTTAATTGTCCGCTCCTCTTGTCTTGCTGCATATTCACCATATGTACGACGCAAGTGACTGCGGATTTTAGCCAGTACAATTTCATAATTAAATGGCTTCGTAATGAAATCGTCGCCCCCATTTTCAAGCGCAAAAATTTGATCCATTTCGCCAGAACGAGCGGAAATGAAAATAATTGGACAAGTTGTATGTTGACGTAGCTGGCGACACCAATAGTAGCCATCGTACGAAGGTAAATTTATATCAAGCAACACCATATGTGGATTAAATGCTGTAAATTCTTCAACGAGATGATCAAATTCTTTGATCGTTTCAACTTCGTATTGATATTTTCTAAGCGTTTCTGCAAGCAATGACGCAATCTTTACATCATCTTCGACAATAAATATTCGATGCTTCTCCATACCAACACTCCTTTCTATCTTATATTGTATCAAAAAAAGGTTCGATGACATAACTGTCAGCGAACCTTTTGTAGCAAAAGTTAACCCGAATTATTAGCTAGAGATATTTGTCTCAAAATACCTTTGCCTCAATTAGTGGCATCCCCTTAACGTGGGTGTTAATTTCCGTTCCTACTCGGCGCTTTCCTGAGTGCGTTCGTGTGCCGCGTTCTTCGGCTTTTCTATCCGTCGATTCGTTTTCCTTCCGTCGCTCTGGCCCTTCTATCTGTCGATTCGTTTTCCTTCCGTCGTTCTCGCCCTTCTATCCGTCGCTCTGACACTCCTATCCGTCACTTTGACTCTTTCATCCGTCGCTCTGGCCCCTCTATCCGTCGATTCGTTTTCCTTCCGTCGTTCTCGCCGTTCTATACGTCGCTCTGGCACTCCTATCCGTCGCTTCGGCTCTTTCATCCGTCGCTCTGGCCCTTCTATCCCTCGATTCGTTTTCCTTCCGTCGTTCTCGCCCTTCTATCCGTCGCTCCGACACTTCTATCCGTCACTTCGGCTCTTTTATCCGTCGCTCTGGCCCCTCTATCCGTCGATTCGTTTTCCTTCCGTAGTTCTCGCCCTTCTATCCGTCGCTTCGGCTCTTTCATCCGTCGCTTTCCAGTTAAGTCCTTAATATTGTGTAAAATTTTATACAATGTTCTTCAACTCTGACTTTAGTTTTGTCAAATTGTCCAGCTTATGTTGGAATTCGCCGCTAAAACACGAAATTCCGCCGCTAACCAAGCAAGGATCGCCGCTAAAACACGCATCCGTCCATCACAGGATGTAATGCCTTCAGCCTTCGTTTCTCTATTGCTAATTTCCAATGAGTCGCCAAGCTGCATGATACATATCATCTACCTTTGTTTATCGAAACACTTTTACGTTTTATCGCCCAACTTTTAATTTTTATCGACATCCAAAAAGGATTCATACACAAAATTGTGTGTGAATCCTTTTACTTTATTTTGTCAAACTCGAATCCTCAATTTTCTACGCAAGCTTTTCTTAATAAATTAATTGTAAAAACTCTTCTGTCGTAATTCCACCAAAGTATGTTGGAATATCAATATTTGTTAACGCCTCAGCAATTGCAGTTCGATCATAGTTTGTCCCAACTAATCGTTGTTCAACATCTGCCATGTCGCCCACGCCGAAGAAATCACCAAAAATATGCGCTTCTTCAATAATTCCGTGATTCACCTCTAAGCGAATATCAATGCCTCCTGTTGGGAAACGATGTGTTTTTTGAATGTTAAAACGTGGTGATTTCCCATAGTTCCATTCCCATGTTTGATAACGCTCAGCAGATAGCTTATGGATATTTGCCCAATCTTCCTCTGTTAACTCATAATAGCGAATATTTTCCTCACCACCGAAAATGGATTTTAAAATTTCTAGGCGGAATTCTTCGACTGTCATCTTGTCCTTTAAGAACTCTGAAATATTAGCTACTCGTGAACGGATCGATTTAATGCCCTTTGATTCAATTTTATCTTTTTTCACCTTTAATGCGGATACAACAGCATCAATTTCTGTATCAAACATTAAAGTACCATGGCTAAATATACGGCCCTTTGTAGAAAACTGTGCGTTACCAGAAACTTTACGCCCTTCTGCCAAAATGTCATTACGGCCAGAAAGCTCAGCTTGAACGCCCATTTTTGCAAGTGCTTCTACAACAGGCTGCGTAAACTTTTTGTAATTCATAAAGCTATCGCCGTCGTCTTTCGTGATAAAACTGAAGTTAAGATTCCCTAAATCATGATACACCGCGCCCCCACCAGAAAGACGTCGCACAACGATAATGCCATTATCCTCTACATAATCAGTATTAATCTCTTCTATAGTATTTTGGTTTTTACCAATGATGATTGACGGCTGATTAATGTAAAAAAGTAGCACTGGCTCCTTCTCAACATCCATTGTTTTTAATAAATACTCCTCAATGGCAAGGTTAATGCGTGGGTCATGAATCCCTTTATTATCAACGAATATCATAAATTTCGTTTCCTCCTTCACAAAATATCCATATTTATTTTATCGTAAATTAGGCATTTTGTGTTGACGAAAAGCATCTGTTATAATACACTATAAAATATCAAAACAGTAATAGTACAGATGAATTTAAAGGAGGAGTCCACAATGTTAGAAAATGTAGTTGAATTTTTCAAGAACCTACCTGCCAAGCAATGCACAGAATGCGGTGAAAAAATTGAAGAACAAAGTGAATGCTACAGCAACACTTGTGAAAACTGTAACCACCTATAAGCATTTGCCTATTCTGTGAAGTAGTCATATACGTGCCCCACACGTACTAATAATGACAACCCTCATCATATTTTGATGAACCCTTAATTTAATCTCTTACACTTACAAAACAGCAGCTGATACGCTCATATCAGCTGCTGTTTTTTGTGCGATTTTGTTGCATATGAGCGATTTTACTTTCTACCTGATCCGTTTTCGATGATACCCGAGCAGTTCTTCTCTTTACCTGATCAGTTTGCGAGGATACCCGAGCAGTTCTTCTCTCTACCTGATTAGTTTCCGGGGATACCCGAGTAGTTCTACTCTCTACCTGATCAGTTTTCAAAGCTACCCGAGCAGGTTTATTCTCTACCTGATCAGTTTTTGGCAGCTCTTCCTCCTCCCCATTTAAAGCAATCATTCAACCACAAAAAAACACCCACCAATATTGGTGGGTGCAAAAAATTCCTATTTTTAGTTTTCTTCAGCTACTTTTGAGTAACGTTTTGTGTGTAGTAACATGAAATAACCGAAAGTAATAGCTAAGAACGCTACTAGGAAGCCTGCTAGAATTCCGTAGTTTTGCATTAAGAATGATGTATCACCAGTTGAGATACTTGCTTTAAATGCTTGAACAGTATATGTCATTGGTAATAATTTATTCAACCATTGTAATTCTGATGGGATTAACTCAAGTGGGAATGTACCCGCACTTGTTGTAAGTTGTAAAATTAATACAACAATCGCCAAGAAGCGTCCTGGATCACCGAAAATAGATACTAACATTTGAATTAAAGCTAAGAAAACATAGCTTGTTAATAACGCTGTTAGGAAGTAGTATCCTAAACTATATACTTCAAGACCTAAAGTCAATTTTACTATAAACACTGTTAATATAGTTTGAATTAAGCCGACCATTGCTAAAACTGAGACTTTACTTGTAAACCAAGTTGCTCCATTTTTTGGACGAATCGCTGGTTCCACAAGTGGGAACACGATAGAGATTAATAATGCACCAACGAATAAGCCAAGAGAAATAAAGTATGGTGAGAAACCTGTTCCATAGTTAGGTACATGGTTAACAGATTCTTTATCAACCTCTACTGGGCTACCTACCATATCATATGTGTCTTTACCTGCATGAACTTCTTTTGCTTTTTCACTTGCTTCACCTAGTTTGCTAGATAAAGTTGATGTACCATCTACAAGTTCAGTTGTACCATCAGCAAGCGTTTTAGAACCTTCTGCTAATTCACCTGATTTAGATGCAAGTGTTGATGTACCTTGATTCAATGTTGTTGAACCACTTGCTAGCTCATTTAAACCTGAAGCTAATGTTTTAGAACCTGTTACGGCTGTCTTAACACCAGCATTTAATTCACCTAATTTTTGAGCAAGTGTTGCATTACCAGCTTGGAGACCTTTTGCTCCTTCGATTAATGCACCACTTTTTGATGTTAATGCATTAGCGCCTGCTAACACTTGTGATTGACCTGCTGCAATTTGCGATGCACCAGAACTTAATTGATTAGCACCAGCTTGTAATTGACCTGTACCAGCAGTTAAAGAACCTAAACCATTATGCACGCTTGCACTTCCTGCTTGTAGCTCTGCTAATGTTTGTTTTAATACTGCCGCTTGCTCTTCAGGCAATGAAGCCATCATGCCTTGTAATTGATTAGATAAAGCTGTGATGCCTTCTGCTACTTTTGCAGAACCCGCTGTTAATTGGCCTGCTGCACCATTTAATTTACCGGCATTATCAGCGATTGAAGCTGCGCCTGCACTAATTTGTTTTTGTTTATCGCTAAGTGTAGCTAAACCTGCTTGAACTTGCGCTACACCTTGTGTATATTGTGATACACCTTGCGAAAGACTTGATGCTCCTGTTGCTGCTTGCTGTGCACCCTTTTGTAACTGTACTGTACCGTCTTGTAATTTTACTAGACCAGTAGATAAGTCATTTGCACCTTTTGCAGCATCTCCAGCACCTTTAGTAATCTTATCTGCACCATTTGACAATTCAACTGTACTAGATGCTAATTTCTCAAGATAACCTTTTAAATCTTTTGCACCATTGGCTAAAGTTTTTGCACCTTCATCTAGCTTACTTGAGCCATCTGCAGCCTCTGTAAAGCCATCTCCAAGTGTTGTAATTGAATCAAATAATTTTTCTGCATAAGTAGCAGAAACTTTTGAATTCACTTCCGCACGAACACGGTCCATTGCTGTTTCACCAATTTGTGCACCAAGGAAGTTTAATCCTTCATTCGGAATATAATTCATAACTAGTTTAGAAGGTTTGTCATCTAATAACGTAGTTGCATGCTCTGAGAAATTTGTTGGAATTTCTAGAATCATATAATAGTCTCGACCATGTAAGCCTTTTTCAGCTTCTTCTTTGGAAACGTCAATAAACTTAAACTCGTTACTATCGACAAGCTTATCGACTAATTCTTTCCCTAGATCTAATTTAACCCCTTCCATTTCTGCGCCCTTATCTTGATTGACAACAGCTACTGGTAAATTAGGCAGGCCTTCATACGGATCCCAGAACGCCCATAAGAACATGCCTGCGTACATCACCGGGATAAATAATACAGCGATTATTGAAACAAGCATTTTTCTTGTTTTTAAGATTTTAAGCCACTCAGCTTTAATCATAAGTTTTCTTCACTCCTATAATATTTGACCGAAAACGTCAGTCGGTCATTTTTATTCAAAAAAAAACCTAAATCCTCAATAGACTGTCATTGATTCACCTTTAGCTCAGCTGAATCAAGTTAGAATTAGCCCACGGAAGATTGTTTCCTTGAAAAGATTTAATATCTTTTCTTCAGGAATAATGTCGCCATGTAGCTCATGCCAATCAACGACAAATGCTAGATACGCCTTTAACAACAGAAAGCTTACTAATTCTGCATCACAATCTCTAATTTCTCCTTTATCGATACGTCTTTGAATTAATTCTGTAACGTAGGATAAAATTTCAGTCTCAATGCGAACTAAAGCTTGTTTAACTACTGGCGTTCGTAGCTCTTTTTCTTCCTCTAATAACTTCGCAAATAAAAGATGTTTTTCACGGAACTGTAGCATTTTCATTAAAGCATTATGCGCATTGTCCATAAAGCTAGCGGATGCATCCAACACTACATCTGCTTCTGCTTGCATCTCTCGTACAAGTGACATAGCTATCTCTTGAAATAAAATTTCTTTATTTGCAAAGAATGTGTAAATCGTCCCTTTACCGACGTTAGCGATTTTAGCCACTTGCTCCATTGTTGTTGCCTTGTAACCAAACAATGTAAAGGATTTTGCAGCTGCTTCAAGAATTTCCTGCCTACGATCCATTAATAACATCCTTTCTTGTTATGTTATGTACATGCCTTTGTACACGAAAATGATAATGACCAGAAAACCATTCCGGTCATCTGGTCATTATCATATTCCTATTTTAAAAATAATGCAAGCATTAATTGTGATTTTTTTCACTTTTTTTCATGATCACTATGCTCAGAAGTATCATTACCGTGATTCATCATGTTATGATCCATACTATTGTTATTTGCTTTTTCATCCTCTGGTAAAACTTTCGTCATATCAGGGCTGCCAGCAGTAATTTGTTGCTTCGGCATAGTATGAACACCATTAGCAGTTGTATGAGCATACATATAATATACCCCATCGTGGTCAAATGTAGTCGTCGCTTTATAAACGCCATCTTTCTCTAATTCACCGTCAATCATTTGCGATTGATCACGTTTACCAGATTCCCAAACCTCAAATTGTACAACTGCATTATCCACTTTTTTGCCACCTTGTACAACTTGCGCCGCAAGATCAATTGTTTCATTGATCGCTACTTCTTTCGGTGTTAAAATTTCAACTTCTGGTATTGGAGCTACTTCAGGCTCTGGTAGCGCTGCTGACTCTTTCTTTTCTCCGCAACCTACTAATAATGCAGGTACTGCAACTAATGCCAATAACCATTTTTTCATGTTTTATTCCTCCATTAACGGCAATGTGATTTTTACAACTGTGCCTTTTTCAACTTCACTTTCAATCTCAATCTTGCCATGTAACTGCTTCAACAATTGTTCAACAATTGACAGGCCTAGTCCACTACCACCATCTGCTCGGCTCCGCGCTTTGTTAACACGATAAAAACGCTCGGTTACATGCGATAAATCCTTTTGAGGAATACCCATTCCATAATCCTTAATGATAATTTGTGCTCTAGCATCTTTCTCTAAGGCAGTAATTTCAACCTTTGACTGTTCATACGAGTAATTAATGGCATTTTCAATAATATTAATAAAAATTTGTTTCAGCTTTACTTCATCCGCTTTGATGATTAATGCATCATCAGCATCTAAATGGAGTACTATGTTCTTCTTCTCTGCCTGATGAGTTAATATTTTTTGAACCTCACGTATTGTTTCGGCAAGAGGAATTGGATATAAAGTAATTTCTGCTTGTTCATTTTCCATACGAGCAAGTTGAAGCAATTCATTCGTTAAACGTTCCATACGATTTGCCTCGCGTACAATAAGCTGGATCGTTTCCTCTTTTTGATGTTCTGGGATAATACCTTTTTGCATCGCTTCGCTATAGCCTTTTACATAGCTAATAGGTGTCCGCAATTCATGTGAAACAGTCGCCAAAAACGTCTTTTGAGCCTCATCCTCTTGTTGGATCGCCTCTGCCATTTGATTAAAGGTGCTCGATAGCCTTCCGATTTCATCTTTCGAATGAACTGGCACACGCGTTCCATAGTTTCCGTATGACATTTGCTCAACAGCTCTTTGTAAATTACTTAACGGTCGCATAATATGTCGAATTCCTTTATAAATTAAATAGCTGATGACAAGTAAAAATATAAAGGCGCTGACAAATAAGAAAATGACTTCATTATTCGCTAACTCACTTATTTTTGCTAGTGGGAAGTATATATAAATAATTCCTTCGAGCCTATTTTGATCCACTAGCGGAAGTACTACAGAAATTAGCTGTCTATCAAATCGGGGTTCATATCCAATTTTTTGTACATATTCACCCGCAAGTAATTGCTGTCGCTCTTCTGGACCAATTAATGTTTCGAAATCTATATCAAACGGCACACAGGCACTTAGTTCTCGCGGATTTCTTACTGCAAAAATATTCAAATTCGAATAATTAGCATAATGTTCAATATCTGCAATAAATTCATCTGTTACCTTACTACCTGTATACATCGTTTGTAGCTTTGTCCCTACTTCTACCATCATCTCTTCTGTGTCTTCTACATAAAGTCTTTCATATAAATAATCTGTCAGGACATACATAAAGACAACGGTAATGATCAAAAATGCAAAGATTAATAGCCAAATGCGTGTTGAAATTTTTTTCATTCGCCAGGATCAAAGCGATAGCCCACTCCCCAGACAGTTTGAATATGCCCCGCCGCTTCCTTTCCAAGCTTTAGACGTAAGGTTTTTATATGAGTGTCAACAGTTCTTGTTCCCCCTACATAATCAATATCCCAAATGCGTTCTAGTAATTGTTCCCTCGTATAAGCATTTCCAGGATTATTCATAAATAAATGTAATAGTTCAAATTCCTTCAACGTAAGTGGAACACTCTTTCCATCTACAGATACCTTGCGTGCTATCTCATCTATTTTAATAGGTCCTAATATCACATATTTTTGCTGCAAGTCTTCAATATTAGTACCACTTCTTCTTAGCACTGCATGAATTCGCGCAACTAGTTCGTCATTTGTAAAGGGTTTTACAATATAATCATCTCCGCCAATTGTTAAGCCTTTTACCTTATCCTCATTTGCATCACGTGCTGTCAGGAAAATAATTGGTATATTCGACATCGCACGTATACTTTGACAAACCGCAAAGCCATCTTCGTGCGGCATCATCACATCAAGTAGAACTAAATCAATATTTTCGCGTACAATCATATCGTAGGCTTCTGTACCACTTGCTGCAGTTACGGTCTCAATTTTTGCATTATGGAGCATCATTTCTATTAAATTACGCATATCTTGCTCATCATCAACAATTAATACAGTTGTCACATTTTTTCCTCCCTCACTAACAATTGAAAAGCACCTTTCCCCACATCAACTGTTTTTTTCACCTGACCTTCTTTTATAAAATACAAAGTATGGTCATCATAACCAGCGACAACAATATAATCTTTAAACTGATTTACGACAAACGGATTAGCTCCTACCTCTTGCTGCCATTTCACATTTCCATCAAAGTCAGCAACATATAATGCATTACGGCCATGACTAACAACGAGAACAGCATCCTTTGTTTTGGTTAATCCAACAGGCATTAAAGGCATTGCTATCTCCCCTTGTTTGACGCCTGTTATAAGATCATATTTTTTAACAGAGCTATTCGGTTTACTTCCTTCTCCATGGCCACCAATCCATAGTTCATTTTTCTCTTCAAGAATTGCTATTCCATGTGATGATTTTTGAATCGGCCACTCTTGTTCAATTTCTAGATTCTCAATATTTAACACCGATAATTTCGTATCTTTATAATTAATCACATATAGCTTATCTTTATAGGCTGCCATTGACATAGGATAATTACCAAGCTTCTGTGTTGCCAGTTCATTGCCCTCTTCATCAAAGCTTGTCACTGTATTCGTTTTGCTATTCGTCATAAAAAACTGTTTTCTATTTTCAGCATAATACGCATTCGTTGAGCCAAGCTGTACTTTTTTGGAATAGAGCTTCTTTCCAGTTGATAATGTATAGATGTCAATTTCATTTAATTGATGACCATACAATAACAGACGATCATTTCCGAGGAGAATTGCCCCCGAGTAAGCTTTATCTAATAACCATGTTGCTTTCACATTACCTTGTTCATCGATAAAATCTAGAGAAGGCTCTTGTATATTTAAGGATGCAATAAAATTCTGATCGCGTTCAATAGGCTCAAACGATTTCTCTGTACACCCTACTAGCAATACTAGCTGTACTAAAGAAAAAATGAAAATTGCCCATTTTTTCAACATCATCACCTCTGTTTCTTAACTATACTTCACAATTGTGAAATTCACGTGAAACTTGAGAGGTAAATTTATGACAAAGAAAACAAGCAAATTTCACAATTATTATTATGTAATGCTACAAATACGAGCATTTATCCAAACCAAAATTATAGTAGCACATATACTACATAGATTATGGTAAGGAGGAATCAACTTTATGGTAACCATCAGCTTATGTATGATTGTGAAAAATGAAGAAGCTGTCATCGGTAGATGTCTAACGTCTGTAAAAGACTTAGTCGATGAGATTAATATCATCGATACTGGCTCTACCGACAATACAAAGCAAATTGTTAAAGAGTTTACAGATCGTATTTTTGATTTTGAGTGGATTCATCATTTTGCAGCTGCAAGAAATTTTTCATTCCAACAAGCTTCAAAGGAGTACATTTTATGGCTAGATGCAGATGACGTATTATTAGAGGAGGATCAGGAAAAATTTAAAGCACTAAAAGAATCCCTGACCCTTGATATAGATGCCGTTTCAATGAATTATAATTTAAGCTTTGATAATGAAGGAAATGTAAGTTCTCTAATAAGAAGATATCGCTTAGTAAGAAGGGATAAACAATTCCAATGGATAGGTGCCGTACACGAATATTTAGAAGTAGGTGGAAAACTATTGGATAGTAATGTCTCTGTCAGTCATTTACCACTTAGTCACGATCATTCACGAAATATTAATATCTATAAGCAATTAGTTGACTCAGGAGAACCGCTCTCTCCACGAGATACTTTTTATTACGCAAATGAATTACTAGATCACGGACAATTTGAGGACGCAATATTTTACTATGAAACGTTTTTAACTTCAAAATTAGGCTGGGTAGAAGACAATATTACAGCCTGTTTCAAATTAGCAGACTGTTATTCTCATTTAAATGATCCCGAAAATAATTTGAGTTCCATTCTAAGAAGCTTTGAATACGATATTCCACGTCCTGAAGCGTGTTGTAGACTTGGTTTTATTTTTATGGAACAGGCCAAAACCTATGAAGCAATCTTTTGGTATGAACAAGCACTTAACATCAAACAAAATCCTAACGCTCCTTTTCAAAATAAAACCTTTACAACATGGTTACCCCATTTACAACTATGTGTCCTCTTTGATCGGTTACAACAATATGAACTTGCCAACGCACATAATGAATTAGCCAGATCCTTTTTACCAAATGACGAAAAAATACTACACAATAAAAAATATTTTGATCGTATTTTAAATAAAGAAAATGAAACATCATAAATATCTTCTATATTAATGGGTTGTTAGTAAACCGTGATTAAAAAATACTTTCGTCGCTATTGATATTTTTAGAATAACCAATGAGTTAACTGTCTATTTAACCTTCTCCCTCTATGAATACGCTATTTGAGAGAGGAGGTGAAACAATGCAATTTGGAAATTTTAAAGAGAGAGTTTGTAGTCAGTGTAATACATTCCCATGTTGTTGTAATCCTTGTGCTCCTAGCTGTCCTGTTTGGCCTATTAAACCTGGAAGAACTGGAGCTACTGGGGCTACTGGGGCTACTGGGGCTACTGGCTCTACTGGCTCTACCGGCGTGACTGGCTCTACTGGCTCTACCGGGGCTACTGGTGTTACTGGCTCTACTGGGGCTACGGGCGCTACCGGTGTTACTGGCTCTACTGGGGCTACGGGCGCTGCTGGCGTGACTGGCTCTACTGGCTCTACCGGGGCTACTGGTGTTACTGGCTCTACTGGTCCTACTGGCGCTACCGGTGTTACTGGCTCTACTGGCTCTACCGGTGTTACTGGTGTTACTGGCTCTACTGGCTCTACTGGCGCTACTGGCGCTACTGGCGCTACTGGTGCTACTGGTCCTACTGGTCCTACTGGTGACACTGGTCTTACTGGCTCTACCGGCTCTACTGGCGTTACTGGTTCTACTGGCGTTACTGGTGTTACTGGAGCTACTGGCGTTACTGGCTCTACTGGTGAAACCGGCGCTACTGGCGTTACTGGCGTTACTGGGGCTACTGGCGTTACTGGGGCTACTGGCGTTACTGGCTCTACTGGTGAAACCGGCGTTACTGGGGCTACTGGTGAAACCGGCGTTACTGGGGCTACTGGTGTTACTGGCGTTACTGGGGCTACTGGTGTTACTGGTATTACTGGCTCTGCTGGCGCTACTGGTTCTACTGGCTCTACTGGCGCTACGGGCGCTACGGGCGCTACTGGCTCTGCTGGCGTTACTGGGGCTACTGGCGTTACTGGCTCTACTGGTGAAACCGGCGTTACTGGTTCTACTGGTGTTACTGGCGTTACTGGTTCTACTGGTGTTACTGGCGTTACTGGCGTTACTGGGGCTACTGGTGTTACTGGTATTACTGGTATTACTGGCTCTGCTGGCTCTACTGGCTCTACTGGCTCTACTGGCTCTACTGGTGAAACCGGCTCTACTGGCTCTACTGGGGCTACTGGCGCTACTGGTCCTACTGGGGCTACTGGTCCTACTGGTGACACTGGTCTTACTGGCGCTACCGGCGTGACTGGGGCTACTGGCTCTACCGGCGCTACTGGCGTTACTGGTTCTACTGGCTCTACCGGCTCTACTGGCTCTACTGGCTCTACTGGCTCTACTGGCTCTACTGGCTCTACTGGCTCTACTGGCTCTACTGGCTCTACTGGCTCTACTGGCTCTACCGGTGTGACTGGCTCTACGGGTTCTACTGGGGCTACCGGCGTTACTGGCTCTACGGGTTCTACTGGGGCTGCCGGCGTTACTGGCTCTACGGGTTCTACTGGGGCTACCGGTGTGACTGGCTCTACGGGTGTCACTGGTCCTACTGGCGCTACGGGTTCTACTGGTGTTACTGGTGTTACTGGTATTATTGGTGCAACCGGGGCTACTGGCTCTACTGGTGTTACTGGTGCTACCGGCGCTACTGGCTCTACTGGTGTTACTGGTGCTACCGGCGCTACTGGCTCTACCGGCATTACCGGTGTTACTGGCATTACTGGACCAGCATTTACAGAAGGTTTCTCAGCATTCAATAATGGTATATCAGTAAGTGCTTCTACTACAATCACTAACTGGAGTGTTGCTGCTCCATATTTCACAACACCAGCATTTAATCCAACGACCGGAATTTTCACTGTTCCAACAACTGGAAGATATGCTTTTGAAGCTACAATCAACTACTCTACTGCTGCAGCAATTAGCATAAGTTTGGGGGCTGGCATCAATCCATCATTTGCTATTCGCCAAAACGCTACAACGAATTTAATAACCGGGCTATTCCCTTTATTAAATGTAAATATTATTGCCGTATTGACTTTACGTGCTGTCCTTGGTAATGGGACAGTAACATTGGCTGGAGAAGTCGATTTAAATGCAGGTGATACCATTGATTTATTCTACAATGCTAACGGTTTAACAATAGGGCTTACTCTTGGAGGAGCTAACTCTGGCGGTATTGTATGGTCTTGTCACCGAATTTCATAGCATTAAGATCTTTACTGGGAAAGTAGAAACTTACTTTCCCAGCTTTTAATTTGAGATATCTCACTTGTGCAATTCGTACTTTGCCCCATCAAACTTCAAAATAAAAAAAGTAGTACAAACATTGATCTTCAAGTTTGTACTACTTACTGATAACCATTTATTTCTTACAAATCCGCAAACATTTCCTTCAACATTTCTTCAGCAACATTTTTACCTTGCTCAACGCACTCAGGTATTGATATTCCTTCGAAGGAGCTCCCTGAGAGCCTTACAGCGGGAAAATGTTCACGTAACTCTTGTTTTGAACGTTCAACCTTCGCCTCATGTCCTACCGTATATTGTGGCATGGCATTTTTCCAGCGGGAAACTACAGTCATTAACGGCTCTCCATCTACACCAATTGTTTTCATTAAATCCTGCAATACAGTCTTTTCAATTTCTGTATCAGATAACGCAACAATTGCCTCATCGCCCACTCGGCCAATATAACTGCGTAACAGTACATAATCATCTGGTGTTGTACCAGGCCACTTGCGGTTAATCCACGTACAAGAAGTTATTGAAAAATCACTATTTCGGGAGACAAAAAATGATAACGCATCTAGATCACCTAACTGATCTTTTTTAAATGCCATTGTCACAGTAGCAATAGTTGCTGCCTTCATCGTACTCAATTCATTTAATAACTGGTGTTTACTGAACATTTTTCTTGCCACATTAAATGGTGTAGCAATAATAACAGCATCTGCTTTTAATTGTGTAAAATTGTTTAACAAAACTTGGACTGTACCATCCTTACCATGTTCAATTTCCTCAACTTTAACACCCTTCATAACTATCCCAGGAAGTAGTGATTCTTCAAGTTTTTCGATAAGTGTCTCAAGACCATTATTAAATGTTTGAAAAATCCCCTTATCTTTCGTATTGAGTTTGTTACTTAAAAAATTCGAACCAGACTTTTTCATACCAATCAGTAGGCTACGATATTTTTGCTCTAATCCATAGAGCTGTGGGAATGTAGAACGCATACTTAATTGCTCAATATCACCAGCAAATGTTCCAGCAAGTAATGGCTCTACTAAATTTTCTACAATTTCAGCACCGAATCTTCTTCTAAAAAATTGCCCTAATGGTTGGTCTTCGTTCTGGGCAGAACGAGGGATGAAAAAATCCCCCGCCGCACGAACTTTCCCGCTAAGTGAAAACAAACCTGATGTAATAAATGACGAGACATGTGGTGTTGCTCCAGACAAAAGATTGCTAGGGATTGGATACAATTGACTACCGACAGCAACGTAAGTCGGACCTGTATTGCTTGTAATCATTTCCTGTTCAATGCCTAAATCCTTTGCCAAAGCATATACATAATTCTCACGATCAAAAAAAGATTCTGGACCGCGCTCGATAATAAAGCCATCTTTTCTCAGTGTTTGTATTTTTCCGCCAAGACGTAATGACGACTCGACAAGTACGATATCTAACGGCAATTCTTTTGCGCTTGCTTCTTTTTGCAAATAGAACGCAGCTGTGAGGCCAGTAATACCACCGCCTACAACAACTACCTTTCGTCTTTTTTGAGTCACCAACATCATCACTTTCTTTTCGCTTAGCTTAATTTTTTATGAATGGCATCAACCATTCCATCAATAAATAACGGGTGTGTATTTGGCATTGCTGGACGATAATATTTCGCGCCAAGTTCTTCACAAACAACTTTACACTCATAATCGTTGTCATATAAAACTTCTAAATGTTCTGTTACAAAGCCAACTGGCGTATAAACGAACGAATGGAATCCTTTTTGCTCGTAAAGTTCACGCGTTAAGTCCTGAACATCTGGACCGATCCATGGCTCAGGTGTTTGCCCTGCTGACTGCCAGCCAACTTCTACATTGTTTACACCTGTCGCTTCTTTAATTAATCGAGCCGTCTCAATTAATTGATCTTCATATGGATCGCCTAGCTCTTTAATTTTCTCTGGAAGTGAGTGTGCAGACACGATTAAACATGCCTTTTCACGTTCTTCTTCTGACATTGCATTAAACGTTTCATTTACTTTCATTTTCCAATACTCAATGAACTTTGGTTCATCATACCAAGATTCTACAGAAGTAATGGTTAATCGATCTCCAGCCGCTTCTGTTGCACGACCATTATATGATTTAATAGAGAACGTTGAGAAGTGAGGAGCTAACACGATAGAAACCGCTTCTTTAATACCTTCCGCTACCATTCCTTCTACAGCATCTTCAATGAATGGGTGGATATGCTTTAATCCGATAAATAATTTGTATTCCACCTTATCTTGTACTTCATTTAAACGTGCACATAAAGCCTCAGCCTGCGCTTGAGTAGCAGCAGCAAGTGGCGATAATCCACCGATTGCTTCATAACGACTGCGTAAATCTTCTAAATGCTCTTCTGAAGGTTTGCGACCGTGGCGAATATGCGTATAGTAAGGTTCAATGTCTTCTTCTTTATAGGGTGTTCCGTATGCCATAACTAATAAGCCTTTAACTTCTTTCATTAACCTTTTCACCTCAAAATAATAGTTATCTTTAATCGGACATAATGTGACAAAAAGAAGCTGTCCAATTCATTAGGTTGGACAGCACCCTTTCTACGATGAAATCAAGATATCATTCATAAAAAAGAAATATGAGCGTTAATATCCTGTTCACATCTATATTAAGAGCGTGCTTGAATTTGTTGAGCACTATACTCATGAATAAGAGCTGTTAAACGTTTTAACACTTCTGGGTCTACCTCTGGGAATACACCATGACCTAGGTTAAAGATATGCCCTGGCATTTCTAAGCCTTGATCGATAATATCTTTCGTGCGTTTTTCAATAATTGACCAATCAGCAAGTAATAGCGACGGATCTAAATTGCCTTGTACTGGTTTAGTAATTCCGTTTGCACGTGCTTCTTTAATTGGTAAACGCCAATCTAAGCCAACAACATCAACCGGTAAATCATTCCACTCTTTCGCTAAATGACTTGCACCGACACCAAACTGAATAAGTGGCACATTTTCTTTTTTCAATTCAGCAAAAATACGTGTCATAATCGGTTTAATGAAGACACGATAATCTTCAACATTTAAAGCACCAACCCAAGAGTCAAATATTTGGATAGCTTTTGCTCCCGCTTCTACTTGAGCAGAAATATCAGAAATAATCATGTCAGCTAACTTGTCCATTAAAGCAAACCAAGCTTGAGGCTCTGATACCATAAATGACTTTGTTTTATTATAGTTTCTTGAAGGACCACCTTCAATCATATAGCTTGCGAGAGTAAATGGCGCACCTGCAAAGCCGATTAGAGGTACATTCAATTGTTCCGCTGTTAACATTTTTATTGTTTCTAAAACGTATGGTGTATGTTCTTTCGCATTGAATTCGCCTAGTTTTTCTATATCAGCGATTGAGCGAATAGGATTTGAAATTACAGGACCTACGCCTGCTTTGATTTTCACATCTACCCCAATACCAGGGAGTGGAGTTACTATATCTTTGTATAAAATTGCCGCATCAACATTGTAATTTTCTACTGGTAATCGTGTTACATATGCACAAAGCTCAGGTTGAAGTGTAATTTCCTCTAAAGAATACTTTTCTTTAATCGCACGATATTCTGGTTGAGAGCGTCCTGCTTGTCGCATATACCATACTGGTGTATGTTCAGTTCTTTCTCCTCGTGCAGCACGTAGAAGAGCATCATTAAAAGTTGTCATGAATAGTTCCTTCCCCTCAATAAATTCATATCGTAAAATTCTCTTGTTTATTTCATTATTATTGATATCCGTTTTCAATAGTAAACGCTTCCTCTGTTATTGTATAGTTTTCATAGTGAAATGTCATAAAATTGTTCTTTCTAAGGGATTTCTTTTTTGACAAAGCTTTAGACTTCCACTTAAATGGAGATAATCACGCTATAGTAAGAAAATTCATAAGGAGGTCAATTTTATGTATATTTATTTAACTTCTGGTACAGGTGATTTTTTAGAACAGTTAAAGAATAAATATCCAAATGAGGCAATGATTTTAATACACGGAGAAGGAAACTCTGTGCTTATACACGAAACTGAAAGAAAATCTGTCTTTGCTACACCACGCAAATTCGAAGTGTTAGATTCAGTAAATGATTTAGAAGATCGCGGCTTTTTTGTATTGAACAATATTCCCGTTACAGATGAGGGTCGACCAGTTTTTGAACATCGCTTTTTAAATCGAGCAGGCGCTATAGAAGATGAGCCAGGCTTTGTAGCATTTCGACTACTTCGTCCATTAAATAGTGAAACATACATTGTCATGACACAATGGAACGGCCCACATTCGTTTGAAGCATGGAAAAGCTCAAAAGCCTTTGCATCCGCACATGCTGAACGTAAAGAACCAACAGGTGTGAATCAGCAAAATATTTTCTCAGCAGCTTCATATGTCACAACCTATAGCGCTGCTCCAAAAGAAGAAAATGAGGATTAGTTGAAGCATGCAGGATTCACTGCTTTCCGCAGGTATCCCGAGTGCGCGGGTATTCATTGTTCTTCCAGGGTATTCACCGGGGTTTGCTGCTCTTCGAGTATTCCACTTCGATTCTCTGCACTTCTGTGGATATCCTCCGGGTGTGCGCGGTATTCGCTGCACTTCCGGAGGCATTCTTCAGAACGGGGAATTCCTTACTCTTACTTAGAATATCTTTTATAAGAGGTGCTCAACCGCTGTTTATCCAGTTTGTGAAACTATTATGTTAATAATAAAAATCTAGGATAATCTGTTTAAGGAGGTTTTACCGTGAACCAACGTCTACTTGAAAAGATTGATGCCCATTTTGATGAAATGGTGGCAATTCGTCGTCATCTACATATGCATCCAGAGCTGAGCTTCCAGGAGCAAGAAACCGCTAATTATATTATTCATTTTTATAAAAATCTAGGCGTACCGGTTGAAGCTAATGTCAGTGGCTACGGATTAATTGCACGGATTAAAGGAAGCAAGCCGGGCAAAACAATTGCTTTACGAGCAGACTTTGACGCACTGCCTATACAAGATGAAAAAGACGTTCCATACAAATCAACTGTGGCTGGCGTTATGCATGCTTGCGGGCATGATGGACATACAGCTACTTTGCTTATCGTCGGTAAGCTACTGTGGGAAATGCGCGATGAATTAGCAGGAGAATATGTACTAATTCATCAGCATGCTGAAGAGGCTGATCCAGGCGGAGCAATCGGAATGGTACAGGCTGGAGCTTTGAATGGCGTTGATGCTATTTTCGGTACACATCTATCTTCTAATCATCCAACAGGCATGATTGGCTACCGCGTCGGTCCAACGATGGCTGCTGTTGATAGTTTTGAAATGAAAATTCAAGGTCAAGGCGGTCACGGTGCTCATCCGGACCAAACAAAGGATGCGATTGTTATTGGCTCTCAGCTTGTTATGAATTTACAACAACTTGTGGCACGTCGAGTTGATCCAATCGAATCGGCTGTTTTATCAGTTGGTTCATTCGTAGCATCTAATGCTGACAATATTATTGCCGATACAGCCTATTTAAATGGTACAATTCGAACATTTAATAAAGATGTTCGTGAAACGATGGAGCGTGAGTTTAAACGGGTTATCCAAGGTACAGAAATTGCGCATGATTGTACAATTGAACTGGATTATCGTCGTGGCTACCCTGCGCTTATAAATCATGAGAAAGAAACACTATTTGTGCGTACGATCGCTCAGGATATTTGCGATGTTATTGAAGTAAAAGCAAGTATGGGGGCTGAAGATTTTTCTTACTACTTAGAGGAAAAACCAGGTACTTTCTTCTTTACTGGAGCCAAACCAACTGAATATGCACCACATCATCATCCGAAATTCGATATAGATGAAAAAGGTATGCTCGTTGCTGCAAAGGTATTATTAACAGCGGCACTAGACTATCAATTAGTAGAATAGAAAATAAAGCTCATATCTCCAAGTCTGTTATTGGAGATATGAGCTTTTGTTATCAAGGTTTTGAGACCTTAGCAGTTAATTCACTCACAACGAGTATGATAATAAAAGTTACATAAAACATTGGCTGTGTAATACTACATAGACCAACTATAATTGCTTGAGAGATCATCGCAAGACGTACAATTTGATTGACTGCTACTTTGCGTGCTTCATCAGGTAAAGGATAAAGCATGTCCATGCGGAATTCACCGCTTGATAATAAAGCCTGCTTTAATTGAATAGTTGTAGCAAAGCTCAATACACCTGCGACAATCCATGAAACGACTGGGATATCTACAAAGGCTGCAATAACAGCTGAAATTACTGTTAAACGGAACCATAAATAAAAATGATCATCTGTTCGGATGAATGTACGGAACACCAAGTACTTTTGAGTATTATTCTTGTTGTATGGCACAAATTTATAAAGCCAGTCAAGCCAACCTCGACGACGGATGCTACCACGTAGATGTGGAACGTCTGTGAAATAATTAGCAAAACGATAGAAGCTCATCATGCGATTTTGTTCAAGCTTTACGAAATGCTCGTATGGGACAGGTTCACCCGTGCATTTTTTTCTAAATATTACAATATACACACACCCAATTGCAGCAGCAACAATTGCTAAAATAAGCTGCATATGAAGCCCCATGTACACAGCCACACTAAAGATAACAGCTCGAATTAGCCTGTCCACCCATATCATTTGACCCCGTTCACTATAACGAAAGCTAAATTCACCCTGAACGCTCAAATACTTCAATATAATAATAAGTAGGAACACTGACCAAATTTCAAATGTAGTTAATTCAGTAACAGCCTTTAGTAAAGGGATACTAACGATATAAACAATTGCCACAATCCACACCTGTGACCAAAACGTCCACGCTAACGCCTTTTTGAAATACTGCGACATTTTTGATTCTAAAGGTAATAAATACACTTGGTCTGGCTCTCTCAAAAGTGAAGTTGGACGACTAAACGCTAGTAAAATCCCTACAAATACTGCGATTAATACCTCTGCTGGAAAATCAGCCTGTACAACTTTCAGCCATTCACTATATTGATAGCCCCCTGCTCCGATAAGAAATACTAGTACAATCGCTAAATGCCCTGTAAAAATAAACCGCATATATTTTTGCACTTCACCTATATAGTGCATGAAGCGAGAGGACCATACATCACGCAAGTTCTTCATGGTCGCGCTCCTTTGTCATTGCAATATATAAATCATCCAATGTCGCATGTGGCATCGCAAATGCCTTGCGTAAATCCTCCATTGTTCCTTGTGCTCGCACACGTCCTTCATGCAATAAAATGATGCGGTCACAATGCTTTTCAGCGGTCGATAAAATATGCGTGGACATTAATATAGAAGCGCCCTCTTTTTTCTTTTCATCCATCTGATCAAGCAATGATTGAATACCAAGTGGATCGAGCCCTACAAAAGGCTCATCAATAATGTAAAGACTTGGATTGACTAAAAAGGCACACATAATCATAACCTTTTGACGCATGCCCTTTGAGAAATGCGAAGGGAACCAATTAAGGCGCTTTTCCATTCGAAATTCTTTTAATAATATTTGTGAACGAGCTGCAAGTGTTGCTTCATCTAGACCGTAAGCCATTGCGGTTAATGCTAAATGTTCACGTAATGTTAGCTCATCGTACAATACAGGTGTTTCAGGAATATAAGAAAATGCTGTACGATACTTGTCCGTATTTTCCTTTAACGTCACACCATTTAAACGAATGTCTCCTTCTTTTGGAAGCATTGTTCCGATGATATGCTTAATCGTTGTACTTTTACCAGCGCCGTTCAACCCTATTAAGCCAACAAGCTCTCCTTTTTCAATCGTAAATGATAAATCTTTAATAACAGGCTTTCTTGTATAACCACCTGTCACATGTTGTACCTCTAATACCGTCATGCCCTCACTCCTCTTCTAGTTTATATTTTATCAAAAATTAGCAAATGATACAGTTATGAGTATGATAGAATGTACTTACATATAAAATAAGGAGGAATTTTCAAATGAGCGATTGCCTATTTTGCAAAATCATTGAAGGATCTATTCCAAGTACAAAAATTTATGAAGACGAGCATGTCTATGCATTTACTGACATTTCGCCTGTAGCAAAAGGTCATACACTATTAATTCCAAAACATCACTGTAAGGATCTATTCGAAATGCCTGAGGATGTAGCTCGTAATTTATATGCAGTAGCACCGAAAATTGCAAATGCTATTAAGGCTGCCTTTCATCCAATTGGACTGAATACAATTAATAATAATGGTGCTGCAGCTGGACAAACTGTTTTCCACTATCACTTACATTTTATTCCGCGTTACGATGAAAAAGAAGGCTTGGGCTTAATTTGGCAAACACAAAAATATACACCAGAGCAATTAACTGAAGTTGCTGAAAGCATTAAAGCTAACCTTCAGTAAACGAACTCTAATTGTCAGAATTGTCTATTGCATTTTTGAAATTTATAGCGTACAATCACAAATAAGTTTCGCTAACGGTCATGAGGACACGTTAGGAGACAAAAAAAGATTAGCATAGTCGAGGAGAGATTAGAAATGAATACAAAAAATTTAGTATTAATGGCCCTTTTAGTTGGTGTTGGTGCTACCCTTTACGTGGTCACACCAGGTATGGTAAATGGTATGAAGCCTGATTTCATGCTAACAATGATGTTTATCGGCATTTTATTGTTCCCTTCCATTAAAGAAACGTTCTTACTTTCTATAGCAACAGGAGTACTTTCAGGATTGTTTACTACATTTCCAGCTGGCCTTGTACCAAATATTATCGATAAAGCAGTAACAGGCTTTGTCTTTTTAGCTGCCTTCATGGTGCTGAAAAAATTGGCAGGCAATTTTGCAGTATCTGCTGGCTTAGTTGGTTTAGGAACAATTTTATCTGGAACTGTCTTTTTAACAGTCGCACTTTTTGTATTCAATGCAAACGTTGGTGCAACATTCGCTGTTCTGTTTGTAGGCGTTGTATTACCTGCTGTAGTATTTAATGTGATTGCTTTTGCAGTTATATATCCTATCGTTGCAAAATTAGTGAAGCGTTCTAAATTCCAAACAGCTATTTCAATTTAATAAAAATGACGTTCATCTTCAAGGAAACTAAACTGTGAGTCAAAATCACTCGTTTAGTTTCTTTTTTATTTTTGTATTCATGCGTTTCATGGTTTAATAGTAGGTAACACATGATCATTACAGAAATGAGGTATTTAAAATGAAAGCAAAACCATTTTTATTTGGACTGGCAGCCGGGATTGTCGGCGGTACAATCGCTGTACTTTTTTCAGCTCCTCAATCAGGACAACAGCTACGTGCTAATTTGCGCGCAAACGCTGCAAACACAAAGGACAAGCTTTTAGATGTAAAACAGCAAGCAGGCACAGTTAAACAATCTGTTAATTCACTTACAAATGAAATGAAAAATAATATACCACTAATAATAAATGATTTAAAACGAACTATTACTACATTTACTGAAGAAATAGAGCCATCGAAAAATAACTTACAACAAGAAATAGAAGCATTACAGAATTCAATAAGCGAAATCGAGAAAAACGTTGCACAATTTACAGAAAAAAAGAAAAAAACGCAAGAAAAAATTAGCGACTAAAGTCCTTATATCTTGATAATTAAACTGTATTTTTATTAATTTTAATCTGCACAATGTTATTTTTTAACCACTTTTCAATTTTTTAATTTTTCTAACTTTAAACTTTTTTCCTTTATTGCTATAATATTTTTAAAATGTTAAAGAAAGCAGTAGGTGATGGCTTTGTCAGAGGAATTATACACTCAAAAAGAAGCGATGCTTTATAGTCAAAGAATTGCGCAATTATCAAAAGCCTTATGGAAAGCAGTGGAGAAAGATTGGCAGCAATGGATTAAACCCTACGATTTAAATATTAACGAACATCATATTTTATGGATTTCGTATCATTTAAAAGGGGCTTCAATTTCTGATGTGGCAAAATTTGGGGTTATGCACGTTTCCACAGCATTTAATTTTTCTAAAAAATTAGAAGAACGTGGATTCCTTAAGTTTTCAAAGCGAGATGACGATAAGCGTAATACGTACGTTGAGTTAACAGAAGCAGGTACAGAACTTATTGTTGAAATGAATAGTAATTATCATAATACGTATCATTCTGTGCTAGAAGGCTCATTAGCTTTAAAGGACCTATATGGTCGCTTCCCAGAATTTTTAGATGTTATGGCTGTGATTCGTAATATATACGGCGAGGACTTCATCGACATTTTTGAGCGTTCCTTCCAGCACTTCCGAGAGTCCTTTGATAAGGTAGAAGAACGTCCAACTGTAAAAGGATGAAAGTGATAATAGTAGGCTTTTAAGCTCGGTTGTTCGTAATTTGAGTTTAATGGCCTTTAAAGCCTATAAATGATGCTAAAAGAGGTACTTCAGAAATTTTTCTGAGATACCTCCTTTTTCTTGCATTCTAGCATAATTCAATTTACATTAGATAGGACCATTCATACTACGGAGTTGATTAATCATGCACTGTTGGAAAATTTTAAATCTTGAACATCATTACGGAACAACGCGTATTATGATCATGGCTGTCTTGGCTTTTTTAACTGTGTTCTCTCTTTCCTATGTAACGTTTAATTTATTTAATAATGAGCATTATACAGATCGTTTGTTTTGGCTCTTTGTCATTGCTGTATTTGCAATCTATCCAATCCACAAATGCTTACACTTTCTAGCATTGTATGATTTGCGTCAGCATTTAAAATTACGTGTGCGTACCCAATTTTATGTTATTCCTGTTCTACACATGCGTATCCGTGAACCTTTATCGAAAAACCGTTATATTTTAGCTTTACTCACACCATTTATTGTTTTAAATACAAGCATTATATTAGGTACACTGCTATTTCCTGCGTATACACATTACGGCACATTACTTTTAGCTTACCATTGTAGTCTATGTGTCATTGATATTCTATATGTGAAATATTTATCGAATTCGCCTAAAGACTCCCAAATTGAGGAGACGCCTAAGGGCTATGAAATTTTAGTACCACCTACTATTCACTAAATTGCTTGTACTTGTGTTTTATTGACGTTTTTTGTTATGCTATTAATACTGAAAGAGGGGAGGAATAGACTTGCTGTTAATGATTGTAGTTCTATTCTCGGTATTCTATTTATTTCAAATAAACCGCATGACTTATGCGCTGTGCATGCGACGTGAAATTCCCGAAGAAAAGCAACCAAAAGTATTCCGAACTATAAATATACTTATTACAATATTACTTGTCTCATTTTATATTGAAGTTTTATATGCAGTATAGTAGAAATTATACCTCGGCAAAATTGCATCAGGAATCAGCTTTTTGCAAGCACAAAGCCGACTAAGAAAAAGGCATCCACTAATGTGATAACTCGGTCTGACTAATCATATTGTGACGTCACCTAAAACGCGGTGCGGATGCCTTACATTGTAAAAAAAGCTAAGGACGTTACATCCTTAGCTTTTCGTTATTTTTATTAATTAGTATAGGAATGCTGCACCAACGATAATTAATAAAATAAACAACACAACTAATAAAGCAAAGCCTGAGCCGTAGCCACCGCCACCATATCCTCCGCTGCTCATAACTTCACCCCCTTTCTTTTCTATATCCTATGCGCTTGAAAATTTGAAATATAGGCTATACTCAAGGGGGGAACCATTTTGTTTTTAAAACGTTTATGTTATAGTAAAAAATGGACGAAACCATTGTAAGGAGAGAATATCCACTATGAAAAAGACAGTTTTATCTTTAACATTAGCTGCCTCGGTATTAGCGCTTGGAGCTTGTAGCGGAGGGGACAGTAAAACAGTTGTTACTTCTAAATTAGGTGACATTTCAGGAGCTGACTTTAATGAATCAGCAAAAAATTTAGCAGGTGCTCATGTAGTACAACAAATGGTGACTGAAAAATTACTATCTGATAAATATAAAGTATCAGACAAAGAACTTAAAGAAGCATACGACAATACTGCTTCACAATTAGGTGATGACTTTGACCAAGCTCTTGTTCAATATGGCTTAACGAAAGAAGGCTTTAAAGAGACTTTACGTGTTCAGCTTCTTTCAGAAAAGGCTTTAAAAGATAAAGCTTTTACAGAAAAAGATGTAAAAAAACATTATGAACAAATGAAAACGGAGTTAAATGGTCGTCATATTTTAGTTGCAGATGAGAAAACAGCTAAAGAAGTAATTGCCAAAATTAAAGGCGGCGCAAAATTTGCAGATGTAGCAAAAGAATACTCAACTGATACTGGCTCTGCTGACAAAGGTGGAGAGCTTGGTTGGTTCTCTGTTGGTGCAATGGTAGAGGAATTTAATGATGCTGCTTATGCCCTTCCTTTAAAAACTTTAAGTGAACCAGTTAAAACAAGTTTTGGTTACCACGTTATTGAAATTACGGACAAGCGTGATGTAAAAGGTGTTGGCTCATTCAAAGACGAAGAAGCAAATATCCGTTCACAAATGCTAGCTAAATTAGTGAACACAGGTCAAGATCAACAAGTTCTTAAAGATATCCTTGCAAAAATGGCAAAAGATGCTGATTTGAAAACTTCTGATAAAGAATTAGAACCTGCTATCAAGGCTCTTACAACAACAAGTGAAGAGCAAGCTAAAGCGCAAGAAGAAGCTGTTAAAAAAGCGCAAGAAAACGCTGAAAAAGAAAGTAAAAAAGATACTGACAAAAAGTAATCTGTTATTTTACTATATGAAAAAGGGTTACGCTTATACAGGCGTAACCCTTTTTATATACAAAAAGTATCTTGAAAAGACATACTCATTTTGAATAAAGATTACTCAAAATGAATCCTCTTTCCTTTTTTTACAAAGGTGTTAGATGTTTTAGCCTTCGTTCCTTTACTAAGGAACTCATCTATGACCTATCCCCAGCTCGAATCCAATCAACTTATAGACAAAGCATCCCCTATGAAACCACAAATCTACATTTATTTAATAGACGGCTTATAAAACGATCGATTATCAAGCGGAAATAATCGTTCAGTAAATTCTCCCGGTGCTGTTTTGCCTAATGCTCGCGCTAGCATGTTCATCTTTGCATCAATATTATCAATATAATGTAAGATTTCCGCTTCTTGAATCATCGGTTTTTTCGGGCTGCCCCATTCTTCTTTACCGTGGTGAGATAGCACCATATGTTGCAATAGCATAACTTCCTCACCCTCGATCTCTAGTTCACTAGCAATCTTTGCAATTTCATTGACCATAATGGTAATATGACCAAGTAAATTCCCTTCAACAGTATACATTGTTGCAACTGGCCCTGATAGCTCAACAACCTTACCGATATCATGCAGAATAATTCCTGCATATAACAGATCTCGATTTAATGTAGGATATAAATCAGCAATTGCTTTTCCTAGTCTTAACATGGACACCATATGATCCAAAAGACCAGATGCATAATCATGATGATTTTTCGTTGCAGCTGGATATACTAAAATAGCATCCTGATGTTTTTTAATAGCTGCACGTGTAATTCGAGAAATATTTGGATTTTTAATATCAAAGAAAAATTGCGTCAATTCTTCATATAATTCTTCTTTTGGAGTTGCTGAGGAAGGAACTAAATCATTAATAGCAATTCCCTCCTCCGGTTTGGCTACACGGATTGATTTTATACGCAATTGGTTTTTGCCACGGTAGTCATGAATTTCCCCACCTACACGGACAATTGCCTCAGCGTGATACATTTTTTCATGATCATCATTTGTATCCCACAGCTTTGCCTCAATATCTCCACTTTTATCTTGTAATAACAGTGACATAAATGGCTTCCCAACTGTGGTAACTCCTTTTGTCGCCTGTTTAATTAATAAAAATTGATCAACTGATTCTCCAACCTGGAGCGTCGTAATACCCTTCATGTTGACGCCACTCCCCTTTCATTTGCTAGTGCTCCAACATTGACTATTTGGTCTTTCTGCCAATGCTCAAGCATCCCGTCATGGCAAGTAAAATATAAAATTTGACGTTCATATCCTACTTCTTTCATTAATTGTACCATTTTGTCTGTACGGTTTCGATCAAAATGGACAAAAGGATCGTCCATAATAAATGGAAATGGAGCAGAAGTTGTCAATGTTTTTGCTAGTGCCATGCGCAACGAAATATAAGCTTGCTCCTTCGTAGCCTGTGATAATTCTGCCATTTGATAACGTACTCCAGAAACATCCTGTGTAACAAAATAGCCTTCATCATTAATGAAAAGCTTCTCGTAACGTCCACCTGTTAACAAATTAAATATTGCATTAACCTCTATCAAAACATAGGGTAGTTTTTCTTCTCTTAGGCGGAACAGTGTTTCATGAATCGCAGTAGCCAATACCTTTTTTGTAGCCCATTGCCCAATAAGCTGTTGCAGCACTGATTTCTCCTCTTCAAATTGTTGAAGTAATTGACCATATTTCTCGTCATTTAGAAGATTGTCCTTTTGGATTTGTAGTGTCGCGCGTTGTTCTAGGCAATGATCTATAGCTGCCTGCATTGCGCCACGCTCTTCTTCTAAAGCAAGTAGTTTTTCTTTAAGCTGTTTATCGTCTATTAATGACTGTTCGTTGTCTACATTTAGCGAGGCTAGCTGACTCTGAATGGCTTGAAGTTCTGTTGTTATTTTTTGTTGTTGCTCAAATTGTTCATGAGTTTCATAATAAGCCTTCTCTGTTTGAACATTTGCAGCATTATATAACTGAGTAATTTCAGACTCATAGCTGTCTATATGTGATTGAACTCCTTGAATTTTGGTCTGAAGGCTAGTTAGCTGCTCTTGTGCTTGTTGAGATATCTGTTGCTCCTGCTGTAAAGTAAGGAATGTATTACGTAAATGCATAAAGATTTCTTGCTCACTATACTCTGCTTGTAAGACTCGCTGCGCTTGTTCTAGGAACTCGATTTTCTCCGCTTGTACCGTTTGTAGAAGAGTAAATGTACTCCTCTTTTTTGCTGCTAACTCTTGAGCACCGCGAATGCGCATAAACAGCTCTGGTAATAATGTTTTCGGTATATTCCCCTCTATCCGATAGCGCCTTAAAAAATGTTGAAGCGACTGAGTGGCCTCTTCACTCACCTGCTCAGCCCGCTGAATTTTATATTCAAGTTTCACATATTGACCTTCTTTTTCTTGCTGTTGCTCATTTACATGTAACAAGCGATCTTCAAGTTTTTGTTTTTTCAGCAGGATGGCTTGAGCAACCTTTTCCTCCTGCTCTAACTCACGTATTTGCCGATATTGTTGTTTACTCGGCGCTTCTTGTGCTTGTCTAGCAAATTTCAAATATAAAATAATAATCAGCGACATAACCGCTCCTACAACGACGACAGTCATATTCTTTTCCATAACACCATAAATAAACGAAAGCATACTTATAGCTAACACAATAAATATAACAACACTTGGTTGTTGTTGTTTTGAGCGTTGCGACCTTCCATAGCGCAATTGTTCAAGCTTTCGCTTACGTTGAGGCCACTGTGCTAAAATATGTTCTTCCTCTGTTGATAATGACTCCTGTTGAAGCTGTTGTTTTAGTTGAGCAATTGTATCTAATTCTGCATGTAGTTGCTCCAACGAACGCAAATGAAATTTCAGCTCTTCTTCTACTTCTTCTAATAGGCTTAACTGTTGTTGAAACTGTTCTTCTTGCTGTAAAGACACTGTTTCCTCGAGCAAAATATCCTGCGCCGTTTTTTCCTGAACACCTAACAAACGAAACTGTGCTTCTATTTCTTGCTCAATTAAATACAGCTCATCCATTAAGTTCTGTTCCTTAACAACTAACTGATTCCATGCTGCTTCCCTATTTAAAAGTCTAGACATTTCAGTAATAGCCTGCACGTCGACCGTTAGTTGAAGCTTTTTTTGTAGTTCCTGATACTGCTCGTTCAGCTGCTGCAATTGTAGTGTTTCATGCAAAAGCCGATCCTTTAATTGCTCATAACGCCGGATCCCCTCCGGCGGAAACTGCACATGTTCATAGCTTTTTCTCGTCTGCTCTAAAGCTTTTTGCTGTTTTAAAAGCGGCATAGCCTGCTGAAGAATTGTGAGCTGCTGCCAATTTTGCTGCTGTGTTTTTTGCTGACTATATAACTCTTCTAGCCTTTGATCGAGCTGTTGTAATTGTAATAATTTATCCTCAAAGGTCTGAATATTACTTTGTTCTTGTTTAATTGTGCGTTCTAGCTTTTTCACATGCTCCAATTTTTGATTAATAAGTGGCACCTTGCCTGTTTTTTTAAAAAGCTCACCAGCATCTTTATCCATCTTCTTTTCTAAAGACGATAGCTGTTGAATCCCTGTTGTCCCAGAGGCAAGCAACAATTGCGTGAGCTCGTCTTCTGACATTTTTTCAATGCCCTGTAGTTCATGTAATGAAAAGGAGAATATAGACTCAAAGGAGGCCTTTGAATAACCATATAATAGTTTTGCTAAAAGTTCCTCATGCCCAATTGTTCCGTCTTCTAGGTAAACTGTGACGTCCCCAGCCGCCTTTCCTTTAATGCGTTCTATCGTGCATTGCCCATACGTTGGATGCCCAATTGTAAGCTGACCACCGTATTTAGTCGATACTTTCGGCTCATATTTACGTTGTGTCTGCTGCTTCGTCGGAAATCCGAAAAGCATTTGTAAAATAAACTGTTGAATGGTAGTTTTACCCGCCTCATTCATACCATAAAAAATGGTAACACCTTCGTGTAAAGTAATGGTGATGTTTTCATGCTTACCAAAGCCATATATATGGATTTTTTGTATCGTTAGCATGTTATTCACACCCTTTGAATTTCTTCTGCTAATAATTCTTGCGCGTTGTGCATTAAATTTTTAATGTCCTGTTCTGTTAAAGGCTCGATCAGTCTTGCACCACCCGCATGTTGGTATAATTCCTTTAAAATATCCTTCCATTCAGAAATGTCCCATTGCTCCATTAGATTCATCACCGATTCAGTCGCAGCAGTATGCTCATACAATACGGATGATTGATGTAACACAAGCTTTTGTACCCAGCACATCGGTTCAATCCCATCCTCAGCTTCTCGAATTGTTTCTAGCCATGCATCAACTGTAGCATGCTCAAATAAAGATTGTGATTGTTCATCTATATTTTTCAAATGCAGTTCAACAACAGATGCCCCATATTCTTGACGATTAAACATCAGTGCTTCTTCACATTTTTTAAGGAGTTCATTTGCATGAAACACATTCGTACAATCAATCTCTACCGTGTTATAAACAACAGCAGATGTAGGTACAAATTCCAAATCAGTAGAGGTTTGTGACAAGGTTACGTCATAGAACCCTTTTATCCCCTGCTCTTTCCGATGTCGGCTTTGAATATTGCCTGGATAAACAATCGGTGGATTTTGATGTAAAAGTTGTCGTTTATGAATATGCCCTAAAGCCCAATAATGATAGTTTTTTTCAAGAAGTTGATCTTTTGTGAACGGTGCATAAACAGCATGTGAAGTATCACTAGCTTCACTACCATGAAGCATACCAATATGAATCGCATGCTCGTCCTGTGCAATAGGATAACTGTCAATCATTGATTTCGTTATATGACGGTCACTATAGCTGAAGCCATAAATATTAACTTGCTGACCACGTATTTTTAATTGCACAACACTTGTTTCAGCTGGTAATTCATAAACGTTGCTCGGTAAAGCAAAGCGGGTCCATGCACCATTTAAGTGATCGTGATTACCATAGCTTAAAATGACCGGGATATTATGCTGAAAGAGTCTTTCCATTGCCTCTTGAAATCTTCTTTGTGCCTGCAAGCTACGATTTTCACCATCATATATATCACCGACAATCAGTAAAAAATCAGGTTTTTCCTGAATAGCTTTTTGAATAATTTTATCAAAAGCTTCAAATGTACTCGTTCGAATCTTTTTGAAGTTTTGCTCTGGTAAACCAAATAAGCCCTTAAATGGACTATCTAAATGTAAATCCGCCATATGAAAAAAACGAATAGCTGACATCCAATCACCTCAAGTAATAAATAATCTATATCTTCTCGTCATTCTTTCATCACTCGCAATGCAGTAAATACTTCAGTACATTAGAGGATCATCACCAAAACGTGTGGTTGATTGCCGTTCTGACTAGGCGCTTTGTGCTGACGCTTCGCTTTCGCACAGAGCAAAGCTTCCTGAAGTCATTCACAACTTTTGGTGATGAACGACATTAGTATCCATACTTCAATAATTTACCAACTGCTATTTATCTCATTTTTATCATGAGATATCGTGAATCACGTCGAAACCGAATATTTGTTCTATTTTATCATACTTCACGCTAGTTGAGAAATGTATTCAAAGAATGTTCATTTATAGTATTGCCTCAAATTTCCCACAAATTTCATAATTTATCGAAATTTTCGCTAGTTTTACCGTGAAGTTTATAATTCTTCTATGTATAATAGATATATATTAAGTAAAAAGGTGGGGTTTGTATGGAGAATTATCGTTTTACAGCTTTTGAAAAAACTGGGGAAACATTATTTGATGAAACATGGACATTCGAAAACGATGAGGCTGCAAAAATCAACGGTCTACAACAAATCGAAGAAAAAGGTGTTGCCAACAAAACTCATCGCCTTGTGAACTCCTCAGGTAAATTAATTTTATTTCATGTCTAAAAATGGCTATTAAAAGGCGCGTAGAAAAGCTTACTACGCGCCTTTTTACTTTCTTTTGAGCGGGTGATTGGACGCCCACTGAAAGAAGTAGTTAAATTTATTTTCCTACAAAGGCAGGTGCTCTTTTCTCTACAAATGCATGGATTCCCTCTAAATGGTCAGCCGTTTTACGCATCGCTGCTTGCCCCGCTGCTTCCATTGATAAAACACTCTCTAATTGCGGTAAATTTTGAGCATGAAGAATTTTTTTAGTCGTAATCATCGATGCAATTGGAGAAGCAAGCATTTTTCCGACTAGTTGATCAGTAATCGCAAAAACAGTCCCATCTGGTGCAACATAGTCAATTAACCCTTCATCATGCGCTTCCGATGCAGTTAATACCTTACCTTCCCAAATCATTTGTTTAGCTTTAACAGTACCCACACGTTCCTTCATAAAGAAATGACCGCCACCATCTGGGATGAGCCCTATACCTATGAAATTCATAGCGAGCTTACTATTTTCACATGCCACAACTATGTCAGCTCCTAACGCTAGACTAAAGCCTAATCCAGCTGAAGCCCCATGAACTGCTGCAATGACGATCATCGGTAGCTGATAATATGCCTTGACAATACGTGTTAAATAAACCATCGCATTATGAATATCAAGTGGCTTATTTGGATCTAGCATCGCTTTAATATCGCCACCTGCGGAAAAGACCTTTCCTTCCCCACGAATAACAAGAATTTGTATTTCTTGTTCTTGTTGTAGTGCTTCGAAGCATTCTGCTAGTTCACGCATCATCACATCGTCCATGGCGTTCATGGCATGTGGTCGATTTAATGTTAATGTTGCACGGCGCTCTAATTTTTCTAATGTAATTGTTGAAAATTCCATCCCAATACCCCCAAATATGAATAGTCATTCACTATCTATTATTCGTGTTTTTTTAGAAAACTCCTTCTCTCCTACGCAAAATAGCACTTGATATGCTATATTTAACTTCCCTCTGAAAAAAGTCTTCCACTTCTAAACGTGGAGAGGTGACAGCACTAGTGAAAGCGGGAGATGAATTTCGGTTAGGTGTAGACTAAAGAAGTCTCTTTTTTTTGACATGACATGATATAATCAGCTTTAGATAGATGAAGGGTTGTTTTATCCTCGCAAAATCCATGAATACTTTTATTAGAAAATAAGCTGTGTGGTCAAGTAATGGAGTCTCTTTCTCTTGTGATTGTGGGTTTGTAGCAGACAGAGACTGGAATGCCGCCTTCAACATGAAACAAGAAGGATTGCGCCTATTGCGTTAGTATAACAAAAGAACTTTTGGAACAAGAGGGATAGCTCGGTCAGTTTTCGTTGGCTACTAAAAGCAGCGATGAGTCGAGAAGCCCCCACTTCAAAACTGTTAGGTTTTAAGTGGTGGGTAGTTCACGGACGAATATTGATTTAAAGGTGGTTAATAGTTGTGACACAGAAAGACTATCGTGTATTACTTTATTATAAATATATAGCTATTGAAGACCCTGCAGCATTCGCAGAGGAACATTTAGCAGTTTGTCAAGAAATCGGGCTTCTTGGCCGTATTTTAGTTGGATATGAGGGTATTAACGGGACGGTTTCAGGTACAGTCGAGCAAACTGAAGCATATATGAATCATATGAAGGCAGATCCTCGTTTTAGTGATATTATGTGGAAAATTGATGAAGCTGAAGGGCATACCTTTAAAAAGATGCATGTGCGCCCTCGTCGAGAGATTGTACACCTTGGTTTAAAAGATGATATTAATCCTTTAGAAATAACAGGGGATTATTTATCACCAAAGGAATTTATGGAGCGTATGCAGGAGGATAATACAGTAGTTATTGATGCGCGTAATGATTATGAATATGACCTCGGACATTTCCGTGGTGCTGTGCGTCCAGATATTGAAAACTTCCGCGATTTACCAGCTTGGATGGAAGCTCATAAAGAAGATTTTGCTAATAAGAAAATTTTAACTTACTGCACGGGTGGTATTCGCTGTGAAAAATTCTCTGGTTGGTTAAAACGTGAAGGCTATGGAGAAAGTGTAGGTCAGTTACATGGTGGAATTGCCACGTATGCTAAAGACCCTGAGGTAAAAGGTCAATTATGGGATGGGCAAATGTTTGTCTTTGATCGACGTCGTAGTGTACCGATTAATCAGGTTGAGCATGTTATTGTCGGCAAGGATTTCTTCACTGGTGAACCGACAGAACGTTATACAAACTGCGCAAATCCCGAATGCCATAAATTAATGTTGTGCGAGGAAAAGCATGAAGCCTTCTATATGCGTAGCTGTTCAGATGAATGTCGCCGCGCAAAACGCAACTTCTTCGTTGAAGAGAATGGTTGGACAAAAGAGCAAATTGAGGAACAAATAATTAAAATCGCTGAAGTTCAAAATTCCTCTTTATAAGAAAAAAGAGCATCATCCATTTGTGGTGATGCTCTTTCATATTTTTTATCCGTCTACCTTGTCTGTAAAGGGTAGCGATTACGCATTTACTTGAGCAAATATTTTTAGTACCCGAGCGAATTCACATGGTACCTAATCACTTCTCTTTAGCTAAGTAACGCCCTACTTGTCGGCCACTAAATAGACAACCACCAACAAATGTCCCTTCTAAAGCACGGTAACCATGTACACCGCCACCGCCAAAACCACTAACCTCCCCAGCTGCAAATAAACCCGGTACAGGCTGATTATTTATTCCTAACACTGCACCATTCAAATTTGTCTGTAAGCCTCCTAATGTTTTCCGCGTTAAAATATTTAAACGTACCGCAATAAGGGGCCAATTTCGGGGATCTAATATTTTATGAGGCTTCGCAACGCGCACAAATTTATCACCAACATAGTTTCTTGCGCCATGAATAGCATTAACCTGTAAGTCTTTTGTAAATTTATTGTCCATTTCACGATCCCTCGCTAAAATTTGCTCTTTTATTTTGATAAAATCAAGAAGATCATTACCAGCCAGCTTGTTCATCCCTGCAACTAAATCCTTTAAATCGTTAGCAATCACAAAATCCTCACCATGATTTTTAAATGCCTGAATTGGACCCGGTGCTCCTGGCAAAACACGTTTCAGAACATCACTAATATTTTTATTTGTTAAATCAGGATTTTGTTCAGAGCCTGATAATGCAAATTCTTTTTCAATAATTTTTTCAGTTAAAATAAACCATGAGTAATCATAACCTGTTTTTTGAATTGCCTCTAATGTGCTTAACGTATCAAAACCTGGAAAATTTGGTGCTCCAAATCGATTGCCTTCTGCATCAAACCATAATGAAGAAGGGCCAGGCAAAATTCGAATGCCGTGATTTGGCCAAATAGGGTCCCAATTTTTCAAGCCTTCTGTATAATGCCACATGCGGTCTCGATTAACGATACGTCCCCCCGCATGCTCAGTAATTTCTAACATTCTGCCATCTACATAAGCAGGTACACCACTTACCATATTTTTCGGTGGTGTACCTAGTCGAGCAGGCCAATTTTTTCTGATTAAATCAAAATTTGCCCCTATCCCACCGCTCGCCACAATAACCGCTCCTGCTTCATAAGAAAATTCGCCAATACCTAGCCTAGAGCTTTTTTCACCGCGAATTGCATAGCTTTCAGCCAACACTGTTCCACTAATCCCTGTAATCCTTCCATCTTGTTGAATAAACTCATCAACACGATGTCTTGGTTTAAAATCTATATATCCATCTTTTATGGCCTTTTTCACTTTTTCAGCAAAAGGCTTTACAATGCCTGGTCCAGTTCCCCAAACAATATGAAATCTAGGAACCGAATTTCCGTGGCCGCCTGCTAATGATCCACCACGTTCTGCCCAACCGACGACAGGGAAAAACTTAATACCTATAGACTTTAACCAACTATATTTTTCACCAGCTGTAAATTCAACATAAGCTTTGGCCCATTTATACGCCCACGAATCTTCATCCTCCAAGCGATCAAAGCCAGCCGTTCCTTGCCAATCTTGCCATGCAAGCTCTTTACTATCCTTAATACCAAGCCTTCTTTGCTCGGGTGAGTTTACTAAAAATATACCGCCAAAGGACCAGAATGCCTGTCCTCCCATTGAATTTTCAGGTTCTTGATCTACTAAAACAATTTTTTTCTTTGCATCTGCTAACTCACAGGCAGCTACTAATCCCGCCAGTCCTGCACCGACAATTGCTACATCATACATCATTCAATACCCCCTAAAAATCAATCTTTCATTACTTACATTCTTCTCTAAAGGACCGTTTACCTTCTACACATTATAAATTTGACAAAAATGTGACAAGAAAAAACGTTCGCTTTCTTCCACTAAACAAAGAAAGTTTCTATCTCACATAATTCATTTAACACCAATATATTTCCGTATAATTTTCGACCTCAAATATTTGTTAAATGCCCATGTAATCAGACTTAGCATCTATCGGTAGCGCTTTCATTGCCCTTTCTAAAAAGACGAACGATAATTAAATAAAAACAATATAACGTTCGCCTTCAGTCCCTTTCCAGACTTTCAAAGTCAAGATTTTTAATCTTTTTTAGAAATATTGTTGACAAAGGTGAACAATAAGGATTATGATGTTAACAAATTTAATCACACGAAAATATAACGACGGAGACATGCTAGTCGCAAGAAAATCCAAAGAGAGCTGATGGTTGGTGTAAATCAGCGATTTCTACGATAATAGTTCCACTCCTGAATAGATAAGCCGAACATCTCCAAAGTAAGCTTATCCGTCACATGCACGTTACGCATATTGCTAAGACTGCTAGAAATCTTTCAAGCAGTGATTAAGGGTGGTACCGCGAACCAATGTTTATTCAGCCTTTCGCCCCTTACAACACAATCTTTGTGTTTGTAAGGCGCGGAAGGCTTTTTTATTGTTTTTTAGAAAGGAGATTGTTTGCATGCTGTAAAATATTTAGTTTTACAAAATTCAGACTGTTTCGTATATAAAGAACTCTAAAAAATTTTTAATTAAAAGGAGCTAATTACAAATGACTACTGCAACAAAAACAATTAACGTATTTATCGCTGACCCACTAAGTGAAGATGGTATTTTCCCACTACGACAAGAACAAGATTTAGACTTAAATATCATTGTTGATACTGGTCTTGCAGCAGAAGAATTAATCGCAAAAATTGCGGATGTAGATGTTTTACTAGTACGTTCTCAAACAACGGTAACACGTGAAGTAATTGAAGCGGCTAAAAACTTAAAACTTATCGGACGTGCTGGAGTGGGTGTAGACAACATCGATCTAACTGCGGCAACTGAACACGGCATTATCGTCGTGAATGCACCAGACGGTAACACTAACTCTGCTGCAGAGCACACTATTGCAATGATGACTTCACTTGCTCGTCACATCCCACAAGCATTCAATACACTTAAAAATGGTAAATGGGATCGTAAATCTTATGTTGGGGTGGAGCTTAAAAATAAAACGCTAGGTGTTGTAGGCTTCGGTCGTATCGGTGTTGAAGTTGCTTATCGTGCAAAAGGTCAACGCATGAACGTTATGGCATACGATCCATTCCTAACAGATGAACGCGCTAAAGAGTTAGGGGTAACAAAATCAACAGTTGAAGAAATTTGTGCAACTGCAGATTTCATTACAGTACACACACCACTTCTTCCTGAAACACGCAACCTTATTAACAAAGAAAAATTCGCTATGATGAAAGATGGCGTGCGTATCATTAACTGTGCACGAGGCGGTATTATCAATGAGGATGATTTATACGATGCAATCGTAGAAGGTAAAGTAGCGGGTGCTGCTCTAGACGTATTCGTATCTGAGCCAGCAACAGATCACAAACTACTTACTTTACCACAAGTAATCGCAACACCTCACTTAGGTGCATCTACAATTGAAGCACAAGAGTCTGTAGCTGTAGACGTTTCAAACGACATCATTAAATTTTATAAAACAGGTACTGTAACTAACCCAGTAAACATGCCATCTATTCCAAAAGAGTTACTAGCACAAGTCGAGCCTTTCTTTGAATTAGCTGAAAAACTAGGCTCATTCTTATCTCAACTTACAACTGAGCCTGTAAAAGAAATCAACTTATCTTATGCTGGTGACGTAGCAAATTATGATGTTCGTCCATTAACGTCAAATGCTTTAAAAGGCTTATTAGCTAAAAACCACGGTAATCATGTGAATGACGTAAATGCTCGCTACTTATCTGAACGCATCGGTATGAAAATTAATGAGCATAAAACTACAACTGCTAAAGGCTTCACTAGCTTAATTACGATTGAAATCAAAACAGTAAACGAAACACACACAGTTGCTGGTACATTATTAAATGGTTTAGGTGCACGTATTGTTAAAGTTGAAGACTATGTTGTTGACGTTATTCCACAAGGTCACCTTCTTTACATTAAAAATACTGACAAACCAGGTGCAATCGGCCGCGTAGCAACAAAGCTAGCAGAAAAAGATGTAAACATTGCAACAATGCAAGTTGGTCGTGCACAAGTTGGTGGTACAGCAGTCATGATGTTAACAATCGACAATGCTGTAACGGAAGAAGATTTAACATTCGTTGCAAAGCTTGAAAATATTGATGAAGTAAAAGCGATTAACCTATAATATATTGATTTATAAGCAGGGAGTACAAATACTCTCTGCTTTTTTATTTTTGAAGATTATCATCTTAACGTAGGGTTGATTTCCGTTCCGACTGGGCGCTTTCCTGGGGGCGTCCGATGAGCCGCTTCACTCGCGTTGCTCGCTCCTGGGTCTCGGGCCAACACGATGTTGGTCACGAAGGCGTTAGCACAGGATGTGATGCTTTTAGCCTTCGTTCCTCTATTGCTGATCCCCAAGGAGTCGCCCAGCCTCCACTCCAATCAACTTATATACATAGTATACGTTTAAACAATGTCATACCTAATTAATGAGAAGCTTTTTTTGGTAAATGATACTTTTCAGAAAGTCATTCGTCTTTAAGAGAAAGGAGGTGCACATTTTGACGATTGAAGAGCTATTTTACTTACATAATCAAACCATTTTTAAATACTTATATTATTTACTCAATGATGAGAAATTAGCGGAGGATTTCACACAGGAGACATTTGCCCTCTATTTAAAATATCAGCAGACAATCAAAGAAGGTGGAGCTCGCTTGGTTTAGGAGTACTGCACGTAATCTAGCTTACGATCATTATTGCTTACGCATTTCACACTATGGCTTGCAAAAAAAGAATGCCTCATATTAAACGACGTTTTGTTGCAGCTACAGTCGAACATGCCATCGCCAATGCCATCATGCTAGTTTTGTTTGCAGGTATTTTATTTGCTATCTATTTACTGATGCATTCCATACACGCTACGATTATATATGGCTTATTTACGCTCTACTCTATTATGCAAATTTATTATCGTAAAAAAGCAGGTGAGCCCCGAGGTTACTTAGTATCACAAGAGACTAAAAAATGTACTGATCCTTTGATGAATCAGTACATTTTTGCTTATAGCTTATTGACAAGTTCTAATAATGCAGTTAACGAATCAACCTCATATGTTGGAGTGACAACACCATTTGGTGCATTGTTTTCACGATTGATCCAAACATTTCTCATACCAACACGCGATGAGCCTAAAATATCCGTATTCAAATTATCTCCAACCATGATCGCATCGTCTGCTGTAATATCTGCTTTCTCCATTACATACTCGAAAATAGAGGCATCTGGTTTCCCTTTACCAAAGTCCCCAGAGATAATAATATGGTCAAAATAAGGCGCGATTTCTGGTGTAATTTCCAGTTTTAAATTTTGTAAACTTGGTGCCCCATTTGTCAGTAAAACGAGTTGATACTTTCCTTTCAGCATATCTAGCACATGAAAAGTATCTTCATATAAGAATGGTGACGCTTTTCGCTCTGCGACAAAGCGCTCCCCTAGCTCCACCCCTAGTTGTGCATCCTCAATGCCTAGAGCTGCTAAGCCTTTTGTCCATGCTTCTGTACGATAGCCCGGTACGATACTTTTCATTTTTTGGAAGGAATCTGTTGGATCATCAAATGTTCCCCATAATCCTTCGAATGGGTTAATGCCGATTAACACCGTATAATCATATGTTTCGTAGCCTTCGTAAAGTGCACGTGCTTCTTTACGCACAGATTCCTCCAGCTCAGCCGCATTTATATTATGTATTGTTGCTGCATATTCACATGTTTTCTCAAATGCTGTTTTAACAGATTTTTTATCCCATAATAGCGTATCATCTAAATCAAAAATAATTGTGTTAATTGACATTGTGTCAGCTCCTAGCTTCCTATTAGTATAATTATTTTAGCATATATTCAAAATATTTAGCATAGCGTTTTAGGCATTCTCGTGCTCGAGTTGGCCTGTAAAAATTGGCTCATCTCCATAAAGTAAGGTGCGAAAGCGTAGTGCCAACGAAGCGACAGCCGCACGATGTTGGTCACTAAGCTGTTATCACAGGACGGGATGCTTTTAGCCTTCGTTCCTTTATTGCTAATCCCCAACAAGTCGAGCGATCATATGGCATACGCTTTAACAAATTTCATCTCCATCTTTTAGTGATGAGCCTCTTCTTCACTCTTGAACTATTGTTTTTTCTTACGCAATCTATCCATTAAGCTTTGTATTTCTACCTTTTTCTGCTCAGTTTCTTCTTTTAAAATTTCAATTTGATAGATGCCATCCATTTCTTCAATAAGCACGCGATCGCCAACCTGTACTGTTTTATTCATGGCAGACTGTAAAATGATTAGCTGTTCCTCTTCCTCTGGGTATTTCAAAAAAACTGCATATCCATCTTCAATACGGTCTAAGGTGTATTTAGTCGAGCTCACTAACAAGTTCCCCTTTCGCATTACGTAATTGAGCAGCATCCCCATCATTCAGCCAAATCTGTTTCTTTGTCCATTTCAAATAATTTTGACCGTCTTGTGCATTCGAGCCACTTGTGACATAAATCGTCTTCCCTGGCTGCAATGTCACATTCGGGAAGTTAAAAACTTGATTCCCTTCAATCGATATAAGCTGCCAATCTTTTAAAGACACTGCTTCATTACCATTATTTTTAATGCCTACAACTTCTTCGATTAAATCCTTACTAACAATCTCAACACTTGCACTAGTCGTTTTTGGTGCTGAGACACTTGAATTAGTTTTTTGTGGTGCTGAAGCAATTGGTCCAGACCATTCTTTTGAATTCACGTCATAGTTTACCCCATCTGTTGAGACGATAACAGTCCCTGCTTCTGCAGTTGCGTAAATTTTACTGCCAATTGCTTGTAAACGCTCAACTACTTCAGCATGCGGATGACCATACTTATTACCCTCTCCATAGCTTAAAATTGTCACCCAAGGATGTACTTTCTGAATAAACTCCACAGAGCTACTCGTGTTAGAGCCATGATGACCTGCCTTTAAGATCGTTGCTTTCACATCGTTCTGCATCATCTCTTTTTCTAACGCTATTCCCGCGTCGGCTGTTAATAAAAATGATACATTGCCATAAGTAACTTTTAAGACAATGGAAGCATCATTATTATCTGTTGCATGCTCATTGGCATTTAACACCTTCACATTAATATCATCATCAAACGCTATACTGTCACCTGTTTTTGGAACATTATAAGGAATATTCTTTGTATCAATTAGTGTCAGCATCTCTTCAAAAGTTTGAGATGTATGTACCTTCCCTGAATCATAAAATTGTCCGATATCTATCGAGTTCAACACAGGAATTAAACCACCAATATGGTCTGCATCAGGATGGGTTGCGACCACTATATCAAGCTTGTTCACACCAAGCTCCTTCAAATATGAGACAACCTTTTGCCCAGCACCTTTAACCCCTCCATCAACAAGCATTGTCTTGCCGTTTGGGGATTCAAGAAAAATCGAATCTCCTTGTCCTACATCAATAAAATGTACGCGCATTTCATGTCCTGCAGTGACGGCTACTTTTTTCGTATTTAATGTTTCCGTACAGCCTGCTAATAAAAAAATACAAAAGAGCACTACTATTAATTTTTTCATCTACTTACTTCCTTTCTATTTTTCTATTATACAAAAAAGAGAGCTACCCATGGGCTGCTCTCTATGTCTAATCAATTATGCCTCGGCACAATTGCGTTCAGATTCGGTTTTGTACTTGCACATTCAGATACCCGCTGAAAATTAATTTAAAATCTGATTCATCTCACCACCTAAAGAGATGGGAGATTTCTATATCTGTCGCTTTTGCTTTCGTTACATAAAATAATTGCTGAAAGAAGTTAAACTAAAATCCACCATAAGATTATTGTTACGACAATAGTGACTAGCCCTTGTAGTAAGGTTGCAACTGTTTGCGCTTTGTATGCTTGTGTCACTTCCATTCCGCTATACTGTGTAATCACCCAGAAGAAACTATCATTGACATGGCTAACTGTCATTGCCCCAGCACCTATCGCCATGACTACTAATGCTAACGGTATCGCTCCTCCAATTCCAAGTGTGGCTAACATTGGTGCTACAAGTGTAGATGTAATAACAAGTGCTGTCGTTGAAGACCCCTGAGCTGTTTTCAATGCTGCTGCTACGATAAATGGCACAATGAGGAATAGGCTTCCTGAAGCAAACATGCCTAAATCCATTTCTTGCAGCATTTCCCCAACACCAGCATTTTTTATTACTGTACCAAATGAACCGCCTGCTCCAGTAATTAATAAAATAGGAGCTGCTTCTTTTAAACTTTCACCAATCCAACCAGTTAACGTATTTTCACTAATTTCTGGTAATAACAAAAATGCTGCTAAGACACCTAAAAATAAAGCAACTGTTGGAGATCCTAGAAATCTGAAAATCACATTTAATGTCGATTCTGGATCACCAACTAATGCAGCAATCGAACCAATACCAATTAATACGATAGGTAGTACAATAGGTAAAAATGCTTTAAACGTTGATGGCATTTTACCAAAAGATTTTATGACTTCCTCATAATCTAATGCTTCTACTTCATCTTCTGGTACGCGAATTTTTGTCGCTACTTTCACCGACCATAAATACCCTACAAATGTTGCTGGAATCGCTACTATCAACCCGATAACAATAACTGTTCCTAAATAATCTGATGCACCGATGTTTCCAGCTGCAGCAATTGGCCCTGGTGTTGGCGGTACTAATACATGTGTAGCGAAAAGCCCTGTCGCTAAAGCTACAGCCATCGAAGCAATTGTTACATTAGCACGCTTAGCTAAAGATTTCTGTAAGCTCGATAAAATAATAAAGCCTGAATCACAAAAGACTGGGATAGAGACGATATAACCGATTAATGACATTGCTAATTGAGGACGCTTTGGACCAACAACTCGTAATACCACTTCTGCCATTCGATAAGCGGCCCCTGATTTTTCTAATATTAAACCAATTATTGTACCTGCTATAATAACTAAACCGATACTTGTCATCAACCCACCAAAGCCGGTGTTAATGCTTTCAATCACTGTTAATAAAGGCATACCCGAAACAATTCCAACAAAGAATGCGCTTATTAATAAGGCCAAAAATGGATGAAGCTTTAACTTTGCTGTTCCAAATACAACAAACAATACCCCTATTAAAATAATGATGAACAACATTTACTCATCCCCCTTTTGTACGTAATACTCAAATATCCTTTTTGTTTTTAGACGAATAAATTCATAAGGCTTTTGCATTGCCTGCTGAACACTAATCTTCTCATCTACTAATGACTCAACAACATTAAAGTAGTTTAGTAGCGCAGGTTTATCAATTTCATCAATAGCCCCTGACAACAAAATAGCCTGTGCATTTGCTAATTTTGCTACCTTCGCTACCCCTAAAGGCGCCTTTCCATGCAATGTTTGACAATCCGATTTGCCTTCACCTGTAATAACAAAACCAGCACCTTCTAAATGTTTTTTTAGCTGCACTGCATCAATTACAATATCAATGCCCGCATGAAAACTACCGTTTAAAAAGGCTACTAATGCACCTCCCATTCCCCCTGCCGCACCCGCCCCTTTGAAGTCATGTAGTCGAATGCTAAATTGTTTTTCAATAATATCTGCAAACCGCTTTAGGCAGCTATCAAAATAAGCTATTTGATGCTCCTTCACACCTTTTTGAGGTCCAAAAATAGCTGTTGCCCCACAATCTCCAATTAGTGGATTGTCTACATCACATGCAATAATAAATTGCGTTTCATTCAATCGAGCATCTAGCTGACTAGCATCAATTAAAGCTAAATCTAATAGTGATGACACCCCCTCGGAAATTAAAGTGCCGTCTTCTTTTTTAAATTGGAGTCCAAGTGCCTTTAACATACCTACACCAGCATCATTTGTAGCACTGCCGCCAATTCCGATAATAAACTTCCTAAATCCTGCATCAAGAGCAGCCTTTATAAGCTGTCCCGTTCCATACGTTGATGCAAGCTCAGGATTTTTTTCTTTCTCCCGTAACAGCATAATACCAGATGCTTGAGCCATTTCAATTACACATGTTTCATTATCACCGAGAACACCATATTTTGCTTCAATCTCTCTCCCCAATGGGTCAAGTACATATTGTGAAATATATCGACCATCTGTTGAGGCGATAAGTGATACTAGTGTACCTTCTCCACCGTCTGCAACGGGAAGAATAATTGTTTCAATCGATTGATTAACATCCATGATTCCTGCCTGCATTGCATTAGCCACCTCGATGGCCGATAAAGTGCCCTTATAGGAATCTGGACTAATAACGACTTTCATTTTATACCTCCATAATTCTTTCTATAACACAATTAAGTTAAGCGCTTACATTTATTATAATGACAATAAATTCAGAAAACATTATAATGAATGTATAAATTAACTGTAATATAACAGATGTTTTTTATGCGAGGTGTATAAACATATTAACGAAAAAATTAGCAGAAGATATCGTACATCAAACAATGTTACGATTACGTCGCAACATTAATGTCATTAGTCCAACCGGTGTCATTTTAGCTTCTGGCGATAAAATGAGAGTTGAGAATATTCATGAAGGCGCACTCTATGTTGCCAAAAACAAGGAGACGCTTATTATTAATGAGGAAAATATAGACCAGTATCCAAACACTAGGCCTGGCATTAATATGCCTATCATGTATCAGGATGATGTCATTGGTGTTATTGGGATTACAGGGGATTCTGAGGACATACTAGAAATCGCCAACCTTGTCCAATTAACAACAGAAATCATGGCACATCAAGCCATTATCGAATCAAAAAGTGAATGGCATAGAAAAAATAATGACTACATATTTGAAGCACTAGTTCATGGTAGCATGCTAGATGCGGCATTACAGGAACGGATCCATAAGCTGCCATTTCCACTAGTAGCACCTTTTCAAATCCTACTAGTAAGCTTAGATGAACCCTTATACACAGAGAATAGCATCCCTTTCTTCCTAGAAGATCTATTTTATAAGCAGCCTATACTTTCAGGATATAGTCAACTACATGAATACTATATTCTGTTAACAAGTTGTGAGGACAATACACAGCAGCAAATAATGAGGGCATTGCGGAAAAAGCAACAAAAACTTCATTCCTTACAGATTGGAGTTGGTCCAACCGTCCAACATTTATCTCAGTTACCTCATAGCTACCATGGTGCTAAAACGGCACTAAAGTTTGCCTTAATTAATAAAGAAATCACTTATTTTGAAGATATAGAGTTATTCTCTCTTTTTAAAAATCAAGATTCGGAGGAGGTTCGAGCATTCCATCTACGTGTTCTCAAAAGCATGAATGCAAAGCAACTTGAAACATTACAAGCTTTTTTTAATTGTAATTTACAGCTTAAACTCTGTTCCCAACAGTTAAATATTCATCGTCATACGCTCACCTATAGACTAAATAAAATTAGAGAGCTAACAGGCTACGATCCTCAATATTTTGAAGATGCTGTTATATTAAAAATGGCGTGTGATTTAAGAAAATTATAACGAGATTTTATCGGAATGTTTTTTAATTTTATCGGAACATTTTGTGGTTTTATCGGAATCTTTTACTGGTTTATCGGACCATTATCGCGATTTATCGGAATAAAAGAGGCAATCTGAACACTACGTCAGATTGCCATCTTTTTTATGCCTTATATAACTCATCTAAAAACTCAATTTTTTTACCGATTGCCTCTTCAAACGTCATGATGTAAGCAGCTGGATCTTTTGGATTATGGAACTGCGTAATCTTCCCTGTTTCAGGATGTACAAATTTAGAGGATGCTCCACAGCCAATCCCTAAAATTGTCTGTACTTCTTCCATTATGACAATATTATAGATACTTTCTTCACCAGCTTTACTGTAGCCGACATTTTCTAAATTACCTAAAATGTTTTTTTGACGATATAAATAGTATGGTACATAATCATTTTCCTTCGTCCATACTTGTGCCATATGCATCATTTTTGCAACAGTATCACGGTCTGCTACCTTGTACTTATCCTTATTACGTGTCATTTCCGATGCACGCTTAAATGATAATGTGTGTACCGTTAGCGATTCTGGCTGCATTTTTGCAGATTCATCTAATGAATGCTGGAACTCTTCAATTCCTTCATTCGGTAAACCAATAATTAAATCCATATTAATGTTATTCATGCCTGATTCACGTGCTAACCAAAACTTATCAATTGTTTCCTGTACCGTATGATGACGCCCAATTGCTTTAAGTGTTTCATCTGTATACGATTGTGGATTAACACTTATTCGGTCAATACCCCATTTTTTTAACACGTCTAGTTTTTCAGGCGTAATCGTATCAGGTCTACCCGCTTCGACAGTTACTTCACGGATTGTCTCAGGGTGTGGGAAGGATTCATGCATTGTTTGATAGAGTGCATCCATTTCATGGGCCTCGATAGATGTCGGTGTACCACCACCCCAATAAATGGACGTGATTTTCATATTATTTTCCTTCAGCCATTTCCCCATTTCACGTAATTCAATATGCAGCCCATCTAAAAATGTAGCAACACGCCCTTGTTTTCGATTGCTGCCAATCGCATAGGCTGGGAACGTGCAATAGGCACATTTAGTCGGGCAGAAAGGAATACCGATATAAATACTTATTTCTTTACCGATTTCATCTATATCAGGAATCGTCACTAGCTGACGAGCCACTATTTCTTTAAGTAATGCTACCTTTTCTTCTGACAGACGGAAATCACGAATAAGAATATTTGCTATTTCATCCTCACTCTTCCCAGCTTGTCGGAATTTATGGTAAAGCTTAGTTGGACGCACACCTGTTAAAATTCCCCATTGCTGATGCATTCCCGTATGTTGCTCTAGCACATCTAAAAATACGTGAGATAAAGCACGCTTCATACGAATATTTAGCTCACGTCCTTCAGCCTCCGTTTCATATTGAATACGGTAATCATTTGTAAAACGCTTACCGTCTACTTCTAGAACGGCTTTTGTAGAAATTGAGAAATCATCCCCAACATTATGTTCGAATGATACTGCCATATCTGTTCCTTCAGACTCTACTGTTAACTTGGAATCCTCAAAAAATAAATTCGCAATATGATTTAATACGCGAATCCAATCCTCAGGATATTTTTGATCTATGTGAATAAATTTCATTTTCTTCGCTCTTTTCTCTCAAAAATTACAGCACCAATAGTTTAACAAATTTCCATAACGATAAGCAAAGCCGCAATTAATAACAGAATATTCCGTCTGATGATCAAAAAATCCATTTTGACAAAATTTATCAAAATGGATTTTTATCTTTTAATTATCTATAGCCGCATTTGTTTTGAATTTTTTTTCTTTTAGTTTAAGAATTTTTCTTAATTCCACGCTTACTTTCTCCAAGCGTTCCATATCGGGTATAAAATAAGAAGTTTTACCGATATACTGATCTTCTCCTTTTATTTCTAACGTTTTCGTAGATATGTTTTTGGAATTCAAATATTGCTTTTGGAGTGCATAGATTTCATTAAGGTTTAAATCTGTTTCTACGTTTTTTCCTAAAATATCGGCAATTTGACCAATTTTAAATATGGTATTCGTCGATTTTGCTTGATTAATTGTTGCCGTCAAAAATTGTCTTTGTCTCTCTTCGCGTGAGTATGAAGCATTAACAGGTCTGTATCTCATTCTTACAAATGCAAGTGCCTCTTCCCCATTTAAACGTGCCTCTCCTTTATGAAATTCTATCCTTTGTTTTCTATCGTAAATATTATCTTCCCAGAAATCCTCTTTTACATCTATTGTTACTCCACCTAAAGCATCGACAATATCTCTAAAGCCATCAAAGTTAACTGCAATAAAATTATCGATCGGTATATTCAGGAATTTTTCAACTGTCTCTAATTGCAGCTTAATTGCCCCATAGCCTGTAATTGATCCATAATTATAAGCGGCATTGATTTTATGTATCCCTGTATATTCCCCGGCATTTTCTATTTTAACTCTTGCATCCCGAGGTACTGTAATTAAGTTTATTTCAGATGTATCCGGATCCAAAGTAATGACCATTTGAGTATCTGCTCGACCGTCCTTCTCCTTACTAGAATAATTTTCAACACCTAATAATAGAATTGCGATTGGATCTTTTTTAAATGATACATCCTCTTCCCTAAGCTCTGATTTATTTCCTGCTCTATTTAAATCAACCTTTGAACTATCATAAGCATTTTTAAATTTAACAAAGGCATAAGCTCCATAACTAGTGACAGTTAATAGTAAAATTACAATTACTAGTAGGGTAATTTTTATAACTTTATTTTTAGGTTTCGCTTTTTTAGAGCTTCTAGTTTTTCTTTCCAAATTAAATCCTCTCTTCTATTCGAATTCCTGAAGTAAAGTCATTCTCTCCGTTAATAAAGACGCTATTTGCTCTTTAGAGTTTCCTTATATGAATATATTTGGAAAAACAAAATTAAAAAAATCCCTATAAAGGTAATCTACCTTTACAGAGATTTTAAAATTATTTTAAGTATTCCTCTACAAATTCAACTGGTACATATGTTTTATTACTTCCTAACAAAGCAGGAGCTACATTAAGTGAGCGTAATGCTTTATTATAACCAAACATTTTTTCTCCACGAGTAATTGTGTAGGATAAATTACCTTTAGATACAATTGCACCTTTACCTGTTGACTCCACTGTATAATCAAGCTTTTCGGCAATCAAACGTAACGGAACCATCTTTGTTCCATCAACTTCATAATAATCTGTCGCGATTATTTCTGCTATTTCTGCATCTACAGTATTTTCTGTTGTATTTCCTGATTCGTCATCAAGAACAATTACTTTCGAAGGGGTAGTTTGAGCGGGGATACTTTTTGTTGAAGCTGTATAAAAAACAACTAAGTTCTTCTCTACTAAATCTTTAGCTGTAACTTTCTCGCCCTTCGTATTTAAAAGATCTGTGTTTTCACCAATGCTTAATTTTAACATATTATAAGTATTTGTTAGGTTTTCAAAGAAGTAATCAACTTCAACAAATCCAGCTTCCTTAGTTTCAACAATAACAACATCAGGATCGAATTGTGGTGGATAAATTAATTTTTGTGGCTTATTCGCAAATGTATAAGCTACTATTTTATCCCCTTCTTTAAGCTCCACTTTTTTACCTGTATTATCGAAAACAAGTGTATCTTTTGTTATTTCTAAAATATTTGTTTGATCAGCATCTTTTACTGTGAAATATGTAATTTTTCCACTGGCATTGACTTTTTCAACTGTTCCATAGGTAGTAGTGAAAATGTGAACAGGATCAATTTGAATTTGTGGTAGTTGTTGTTCTGTCTCTGTCGGATTTTCTTTTGCTGAAGCGACCGGTATTACTACACTTCCAAATAATAATGCTGTCATTGCTGCGGGTGCAAATTTTTTCATGTTCATAAAATCTCTCCTTATTATTAGGTTCATAGTAGTAGTAGTTTCAGAATGGTAAAAGTTTCATTAAAAATGGAGAATTTATGATAATAACCGTTTTTTTAGTCAATATCTATTATAATTAGCAATAATAAATTTGAATAATTGGCCTATTGCCAATAGCGTAGGGTTGATTTCTGTTCCTTTTTAACAAATTTCGTCCCCTGCTTTTGGTGATGAATCTACTAATTTTATGGAGAAGTAAGGAGATACTATGTTGAAAAAACGGATAATTCCACTATTGTTTCTAAGTTGTTTGTTATTTTCTTGTGAGGATCAACCATCAAAAGAACCTGATGTTTCTAATGAGTCAACAAAGAATGACAAATTATCTTACACGACAGAAGAGTGGAAGCAACAAGCCTTGAATAGTAAATGGTACAAGTAAAGATTCTTTTGTTGAAATGAAAGTAGATACCTCTAAAAATACCTTTACTATTCAAACAGGAGATTATTTAGAGCATTTTACATTTCGTGACCATGTCATAATTAGTGATCATAGTACAACAAACTTATATTCTGGATTATCCATCATTCAAAATCCAAAACTACTAAAATTGCTAAATCATGATTTCTTTAATACTGATATTATTTTTGGTGATACTTATACGTTAGCTAAGAGAAAAGCAGGTTCGCCAAAAAGGGAAGAGTATTATGAGGGAGGTCTCTGTTCTTTTTATGATAATTACTTTTTCTGTCTAGCTGAGGAAGAGATACCTGTTAGTCATTATTATCTTTCAAATTTCAAAAATGTTACAAAAGAATCTTTAGAGGAAGTCATAGATCAAGCTATTCAAATTTCTTCTTATGAGAGATATGGAGATCCTGATGATATCGTATATTATGCAAATTTTGAATTTGATAATGTTTATTTCCAAGCTGAATTTAATCATGATCAAAGTAATGCTGAGCTAACTAGTCTTACATTGGCAATCAATACTTTTGAATAGTAAAAAAAATTGTCTACATAAGAAGTGGATCAATAAACAAACCACAAGTTCATAATACTGGTGGATTAATGGTGAACATGGAAGACAATATCGTTCTTTTGTACTTCACTTCTAAATCTAAAGACAAAATTATAATCTTTAAACATAAGGACCCTTCTTTCTGTATAATTTTGTTGTGGTGACTTAATTTTATCAGAAGTGGTCCTTATTTTTTATGAAAAAATTTAACGCCGGTGAAATTTTACTGATCGTAAAATGTCACCGGCTTTTTAGTTTAGAGAGGGATTATGTCCAGTCTCTTTCTCTTTCACAGTGTCTAATACTCATTCCTTAACCATTTCCCTTAAGCCCGTAATATCGATACCGTTTAATGCTTGAGTTGCAAGGCGATCAGCTTCAGAATTTTCTTTACGTGATATAAGCTTGTACTCTGGCTGGATACTTAGCTCCTCTAGCTTTGCATCAATTTTATCTGCCCAGCTAGATAAATTCTTTTCAAGCGCCGGCCATTCTCCGCTCAATTGATTAATAACAACTTGAGAATCACCAGTGAAACAAACGGGCAAATGATGAACATTCAATAGCTCAAGCTCGACAACCCCCAAATAAAGCGCTGCATATTCTGCCTCATTATTGGATTTAAGCTCTGACGAAAAAGAATTTTGTCGTAATCGATATGGCTTGCCATTTTGCTCATAATAAATCACGCAGCCTAGCCCCGATTGATTCGTTGCACGATCAAAGCCCCCATCAAAATAGACAGTAATATTGTGTGGCTCAGTGTCAATTTCCTTTAAATATGCCTTGAGTTCCTTTAAAGACCAGTTTGTATCCTGTCGATCGACACAGTGCAGTGATTTTACTCTCCCAGTTCGCTCCATGTCCTCTGCAAGTAGTAAGGCTTGAGCTGCTGGCATTTCTTCTGAACGTAAAACAGTTTCAGCACCCTTTTTTGCTTTATAGGTCCATTCAATGATTACATGCATAATATAACCTCCAATAGATATTGAGCCATAAATTGAAAACGTGCTCCGGCTTGCGGAAACACGTTTTTCTTCTTACTTGTTATATGTGCAACTATTAGTATTTTTATGCCTAAGAAAGCTATTCGATCAGATTGATAGCATCTGTTTTGTCCAGACACTCGTTTGTGACGCTAAAATCTGTTGCTCTGCTGCTTGGATGTTGAACATCGCCGCTAAATCATGTTGTTCCGTCGCTTTGATGCTCAACATCGCCGCTAAATCATGTTGTTCCGCTGCTTTGTTGCTCAACATCGCCGCTAAATCATGCTTTTCCGCTGCTTTGTTGCTCAACATCGCCGCTAAATCATGCTTTTCCGCTGCTTTGTTGCTCAACATCGCCGCTAAATCATGCTTTTCCACCGCTTAGTTGTTTTTCCTCGCTGTTATAATTCCTCATACAATGCTTGAATAGGTTTTATTAAAATGCGGTTTACTTCTTCAATGATTTTACTTAGCTTCATTTCCGCCTCAAGCATTGTAGAAATTTTTGCATTTTGCTGTGCAAGCTGTGCTGCTTTTTGCGCGTATACAAGTTCATCTTCCAAAATATCTTGGCCAGTTAACTGCTTTTGCTGTAGGTCAATTTGAACCTTACGGAAATTTTTGAATAAATTTAATGCCTCTTGATCTTCCTTAACAGCTGCCACTGCTTCTTTTAACGCTTCAAATTCAGGTGTTTTACGTAAAGTTGCCTCTAACGCATTAATTTCATTGTAAATATTAATCATAAACATAATTCTCCTTTTCAAATAAAGTAAACAATTAACCCTTGCACAATCCCAATCAATCCACCAAGAACTGCACCAAGTACTGTAATCATTTTAAACTCACGCTTAGAAATACCTAGTACAAGCTCCTCTAATTTTGATACAGGGAAAGAATCAACCTGCTCACGTACTACTTCTTGTAAATTTAAGCGTTTCAACACATCTTCTAATTTATCTTCAGCTTTTACAAAAGCTTTTTCAATTGCTTGTGGGATTACTGTTTCCTTCATCCATGAATTTCCTTCTGGCCAGTAATGCGCAATAGGATAATTCAAGCGCTCTTCAACTGCTAATTGTTCTTTTACGTAAGCTTGCAATTTCGTTAATATTTGTTCAAAACGAATATCCTTTAAGAAATCCATTGCTGGGCGATCTTTTAATTTTTCCAATTCCTGCGTAAAAATTTTCGTTAGTAATGTTGTTGTTCCTGGTGCCTGTAAAAGTTTCACAAGTTCACGTTGAACCTTTGCTACGAGCGATGAAGAATCACCTAAAAACATATTAATCATTCCACCAAGTGATCCTTTTGACGATAAGAAGTCATCAATCATCGCCTTAATTGTCAGTTCGCCCTCAGGTGATAAAAAATAATCCTCACCCTTTTCTAAAATATGATCAACCGCTACTGGTATCTTTGCATCAATAGTTTTTTGAATATCTGCTGATAATAGCGTACGAATTGATTTCGTTGATAGTGTATTCTTAACCGCTTCAAATTGTCCCTCAACAATTGCTTCTACCTTTTGTTCAATTGTTGCTGACATATTGGAAAACCCAGCTAATGATAGCCAATCCTGAATTGTTTTATCATTAGTAAAAATCGTTTCTTCTACCTTTGCTTGTACAAACTGTTCTACCTTATTTTGAATATCCTTTGAGAAAAATTTCTTTCTAAAAGTTTCAGGTGTTAACAAATAATTCACAACCGTTAACCCAAGTTGCTTTGCTAATTCGTCACGTCGCTTCGGAATAAGACCTGGTGTAAAGGGCACTCGCCAATTTTTAATATATATAGCTTTATGTGGTCGGAAAAGCATTTTAATAGCTAGGTGATTCGTTACACCACCGATTGCAGCACCTATAATTGCCATAAATAGTAATGTCACTATAAAATTATCCATTCGTATCCTCTCATTTCAATTGTATTCACTATTGGCGTATTTTGTCGCCTGCTGCACTAATTATAGCAGAGCAATGATTTTCTACGAAAGAAATACCCTCTATTAGATTAACTATTTTTATCCACCTTTATTACTGATTCACGCAACGAGCACTTGCTTTCCCACGGGAGTCGAGTAGCCCGTAGTGGGAATCAGTGAAAAACGTGCGTACGTAAGCAAAATATCTTTTATCGAGCTCATTACAGTTGCAAAATAGCCACTATCCTTGAATAATATTAACTACATAAATAAGAAATGGGGTTTGGTTATGATTCAGCATTTTAGCTTTAAGCCTTTATTTGAAAATTCTCAGCTTCCAGGCTGGTCTATTTCGTTCTTCTATAAACGTGAACGTTACACAGCGGAGTACTTAAAAGATGGCGTTATACAATGGCATGGAATGATCCCTCCAAACGAAGAAGATGTAAAAAAAATGATTCATGAACTTATGTTGTACCATGTTTACGACTGATCAATTTGGCGTAATTGTAGCTATCGCTTTGCTTTGGCTATAGAAAATTGCTGTATGAAGATACAAGTAGTATTTTCCTGCCCTAAATTGCATAAAAACACCTATTTTTTACTAATTTATACACTGCTATTATCTTAAAAATGGTTAAGTATATTGAAATTCCCTTATTTTTCTTATACATTTATGGTATTAAGAATTAAAGGTTTTTTATGCAGGAGGCTATTTCAATGAGTAAAGTCACTCTTTCTGATGACTTAAACAGTTATAATTCAAAAGCATTAATTCGTGCAAAAGTAAAAGAAGTTTTTCCCGAATTTTCCGCTAAAATCTTCGAGTTAGCGAGTGAGGCTAAAGCTATTGATAGTAAAAAATTTGAGGCTCTTTCTGGCTTTAAAAGTGATTTTTACAATGAATACTGCAGTCAACTAAAAGGATTTTTCAATTCATCTACTAATACTTTCGGAAAAAGGCCTGTAAAAAATATATATTTAACGTATAAGGACAAAAATTATATTTTTACACAGCAAGGTATAACAGAAAAAGCACCTGTTACAATTGCACTTTACTCAGGTGAAATACCATTTAAAGAAACGCTTCACGATGTAGAAAAAGCGTGCTTAAAATTACGTTTCAACAACAATAAATAATTAAAGCAGAAGGAGCCATCTCATTGAATGAAATTGGCTCCTTTTTTGTAAAAAAAATATATTGAAATTAGCTTTCGTTACAAAAACCAAATGTGCTGCCGCTTCGCTTTCGCACATAAATGTTGCCCTGATGCCCTCTAGGAAGCGCCAAGTCGAAACAGAAATCAACTCCCTTATTTTGCTGAAGAGCGATACGATGACACCATTCATTTTATTTTCAACATAACAAAAGAGCCACCCCATATGAATGAGATGGCTCCTTTTTTGTAAAAAAAAATATATTGAAATTAGCTTTCGTTACAAAAACCAAATGTGCTGCCGCTTCGCTTTCGCACATAAATGTTGCCCCGAGGCCCTCTAGGAAGCGCCAAGTCGAAACAGAAATCAACTCCCTTATTTTGCTGAAGAGCGATACGATGACACCATTCATTTTATTTTCAACATAACA
>NZ_JBIWGL010000005.1:0-35072 GCF_044763535.1 Lysinibacillus sp. NPDC095746 | reverse complement strand
CAAAAGAGCCACCCCATATGAATGAGATGGCTCCTTTTTGTTGCTATTAAAAATAATTCATTTAAAAAAATCCACAAGTATAGCTCTCTTGAGATTTTTGACGTGTCGTTTTATATGAGATCAAATGCTTCATTCTCTAAACAAACTATCTTCTTTGCTATATTTAAAGTTAGCATAACAAATTTCTATTTTCAATCTTTTGGTGTTTGAAATTATTTAATTTTTACGATTTACGGGTGTAAAAATCAAATTAATTATGTCTCGGCATAATTGCCGCTGTCGCGCAGAAAACATTTGCCGCTGTCGCATTGCTTTCGTGCAGATACTTAATGCATCCGAAATGTCTCTTAATGCTTTTGCCTACAAATAGTTTTTGTGCGAAAGCGCAGTGCTAACTTAGTGCAGCAATCAGATGTTTAAACAGCCGCTGAAAGAAGTTAAAAAAATTGTTGTCAATATTTGTGTTTTGCCTATAAATATTTTATGATTAAATCATTCAACAATTTTTTAATATCATAGGAGGTGTACACTTTGTTTACCTCCCTCATTCGGGCGGGGACAAAGGAATTATTTGGACGGAGACATAATGGAAATAACCATAAGGTTGGCGGCATTTGCCCTACTAATAATAATGACAGGATTTTTCGTTGCAACCGAATTTGCAATCGTTAAAGTAAGATCTACACGTATTGATCAATTGCTTGCCGAAGGGAATAAAAAAGCAAAAAATGCAAAACGTGTAATTTCAGATTTAGATGAATACTTATCTGCATGTCAATTAGGTATTACGATCACTGCTTTAGGTTTAGGTTGGCTCGGTGAACCTACATTTAAGATTATCTTGAATCCAGTGTTTGAATTTCTAAATTTGAGTGAAAACTTTACTACTGTCCTTTCATTTATACTTGCATTCTCAATAGTAACGTTTATGCATGTAGTTATAGGGGAATTGGCGCCAAAAACACTTGCCATCCAAAAAGCAGAATTTGTAACATTAAACCTTTCTGGCCCATTAATTTTATTCCACAACATTACGTATCCAATCATTAAGCTGTTAAACGGATCAGCACGTGGCTTAACAGGCCTTTTCGGCTTGAAAATGATGTCAGAATCAGAAGTAGCCCATACTGAAGAAGAGTTACGAATGATTTTGTCAGAGAGTTTAAAAGGTGGAGAAATTAATACTTCAGAATATGAATATGTGAATAGTATTTTCGAGTTCTCTGATCGTCTTGCAAAAGAAATCATGGTCCCCCGTACTGAAATCGTCGGTATTGAAAAAGAACTAACGATTAAAGAGGTTTTTGATTTAATGGGCGTTGAGCAATATACCCGTTACCCAATTATCGATGGTGACAAAGACCATATTATAGGCTTAGTCAATATGAAGCACTTATTAACCGCTTACATTAAAGATCCTGCAAATGGTGATAAGCCAGTGATTGACTATATGCAGCCAATTATTCGCGTAATGGAAACAACGCAAATTAACGATCTGTTGCTCAAAATACAGCGTGAACGCATTCATATGGCCATTTTAATGGATGAATATGGCGGAACATCTGGTCTAGTTACGATTGAAGATATTATTGAGGAAATTGTCGGTGATATTCAAGATGAATTCGATGAAGATGAGATTCCAGAGGTTCAAGAAATTGCAAAAGATCACTTTATTTTAGATGCGAAGATGCTAGTAGAAAACGTTAATGATATGCTAGGTACTGACATAGAAGATGATGATATTGATACAATCGGTGGTTGGTTCATGACAATGCGCTTTGACGCAGTCGAAGGAGACAGTATTAAAGAACAAGGCTATGAATTTATCGCAAAAGAATTAGATGGTCACCATATTTTATACTTAGAGGTTCTGAAATTACCTGAACGTGATTTATCAAATGACAACGATGAGTAACGGAAAAAATCTATTATGCCTCGGCATAATTGCGTTTGGACAAGCGCTGAAAGAAGATAGAAATCTCAGTAATTGCTCCAGCAAATGACGACAAGTCTCCTACCAATTATCGGTAAGAGACTTGTTTTTTAATGTTTAAATTTGAACTTCAAGACTAACAAGGTTTATGGTTCACCAATTCCCATTGCTAACTGTAATAAAAAAGCAAAAACTAAAACTAATACATTTGTGATTAGACCAATCCAACCGAAAATATGTTTTTTAGACAACACCAAAGAGACTACTGCAAATATAATACCGATGATTGATAAAATGCTAAACAGGGCGATACCGAAATAAATATCAAAATCGGGCCCTCTTTTCATATAGAAAAAAACAACATTTATTATCACAGGTACTAACGATGAAACACTTAAAATGTCTCCTACCTTTTTCTTAGCCATACAACTCTCCCCTCCTTACAGTAATAAATGACTCGTCCATTCAGCTTAATTTCCTTTACGACAACTAACTTAACTGGTATCAAAATATTCTTCCTTTATTATACAAAACAAATTTCTAGAATCCACCAGTTTAAACAAATAAGGGATTATCACCATAACGTGTAAGTTGACCCAAGAAGCCCCCTATCTATCATAGATAAGGGGCTATTTGTATCAATTATGACTTGGTATAACTGCGTCCGAAATCGGCTTTGTGCTGAGGCCTACAGATGTCTTTTGTACCGAAAGCGTAGCGACAGGTACAAATATTTGACACCCGCTGAAAAGTGGCCTAAAAACGCAATCATCACACCACCTATAGAGGCGGGAGCATTCTACTGACGCTTCGCTTTGCTACTAAAACACTACACTTACGTTACATAAAAAACTTGCTAAAGAAGTTAAATTATTTAATTGCAATATAAATATCGACCTGAGCTTCTTGTGGGTTGGCACATCGTTCATCGTACATTTCAAAGTCACCTGTGTATGTTCGCTCTACACCTGAACTTGCAAGCCAAGCCCAAACATCCTGCCAAGCTTTTACAACAACTTCTTCAAATGGACCTTTGTCAGAAGTAAAAACTAAGTATTTAGCAGCTGGCACTGTTTTTCCAACCATACCTTCAGGAATTTCGTCGGTAGCTAATACTTCTACTCCAAGTGTAATGGCATACTCTCCGTTAACATCCGTTTCATAATCAGAATACAAGCCATACGTTACTTGATTTACTGCATTAGCTATTTGTCCTACAACATTTTGCTGATAAAAATTCGACCATAATTGCGGAATCTTTGCTTGAGCGGTAATTTCATTCGCATTGCTTGTTCGCGCTGAAATTCCTACAATTTGAAATGATTCTTTATTCATCATAACTGGTTCTTGTATATCATGCTTTCTCCATCTCTTTAGGCTTGGTAAAAAAGATGTCAACATTTGGCGTGCTTCCTCTTCTGCCATACCGTCTTCCTTTAAATGCGGTACACAAATTTCAATCATTTCTTCAACTGTTAAATTTGGCTGCTTGAACTCTCCTACTTCATAACAATATGTGCAATAATCCTGACTTTTGTGTCCTTCTTTTTCTGTACCAAGTAATGCCTCATCCATTAATGGCATTCCACAGCTTTGACAATAACTTTGCATGATTAAATCCACCCTTCATCCTATTTGTTACGACTATAACAAAGGAAACCTGACAACTGTATGTCATCAATTGAAAAGAGTTAAATTTCTTTATACAACTCCACAATTTCCTGGGCTCGATTTAATACAATCTCACGAATACGAGGTGGTTCTAAAACTTTTAAGCGATGGCCAAAGCTAAGAAGAAAGCCGTATAGCCATTCATCCTCAGGTAATGAAATGTTAATAGTTGAATTCTCATTATCTACATGCTCAGCGCCAAATGATTCTTCTACTAATGTCGTTATTGCACAATCGAAAGATAGCATAAGATTTACTACATTTTTGGGGTTATGCCACTCTTTATCCCATGGGAGTTCAGATAAGTTGACTTCCCTGCGCTGAAAAGTTGTCATCTCTTCTTGTATATCCTTCATTCTTGAAATTTTAAATAAGCGAAATTCTTCTCTCAACTTGCAATAGCCATAAACATACCAAACCTTTCCCTTTTGTACTAATGTATGTGGCTCTAATAATCGCCTTGTTATATGACCATGTGTGGTAGAATATGTAAAGCTTACACAATGCTCGCGTTCAATTGCCTTCTTTAATAATGTAATTTGTTCCTTGAAAATAGCATTTGGCCCCCAAGGACTAAGGTCAATAAATAGTTGATCAATCGATTGTTTTACTTCCTCATCTGCAACACCTGTTAATTTTTCAAGTACTGCTTCAGCATGTGAATCCTCATATGTCGTTAACGCACTTTTAATGGCAATTGAAAGTGACGTAAGCTCCTCCTTCGTCAACACCTGCTTATCAACACGATAGCCATCAATCAAACTAATCCCACCATGAACCCCCTGCTGGCTAATAACAGGAACCCCGGCACAGCTCAATGTTTCAATATCTCGATAAATAGTACGGACGGACACATTAAATAAATCGGCCAGTTCCTGGGCTGTCACCTTTTTACGATTTATTAAAATCATTGTCATCGTTAAAAGCCGCTCTAACTTCATATTTGTACTCCTTTCCTCTAAACTTTATTTTTCATATGCAAATCAACTTACTAATTACCTATCTACTTTAAGTTTTTTTTAAGTACTTTTTGAGTTTTATTTAAGTCAAATGTACTATAATAACGCCTAATAAATTATTGCATTCATTCTACTATTTTTACATTATAAGAAAAAAACGACTAAGGAACATATAATCTCTACTATAACTCCGTTGTTTTTAACAATAAACGCTTAATTATTTCAATGCTCTTAACACAACATATAAAATTTCTATCCTAAATAAGGACGCTGAAAACTCTGAAGTAGAAAACTTTATAGTAACTATTTGTAGAAATCCAAATTTCTAAGTAAAAACGAGCCATCATCGGGAAAAGCTAAAAAGATAAAATGAGGAGACCCGACACTAACTTATGGAAAAAGGAATACAAAGAGATAAACTTTGGTGCCAAAATTTTAATTTTATGTGGAATTTACTTTTTAGTGCCCACCCTATTCGAAAAGCATTTTCAAAGACAACAAACTAGAGTTTAATGGTTTTCAATTTAATTGTAAAAAGGAGATTTTGATGTGATTCGAGCCGTTTTAATAGACAATGAACCCTTAGCATTACACTATTTTCAAAATAAACTACAAGCATTTCAGCAAATACAGGTAATTCAAACCTTTACAAGTGTAGAAGTATTTTTAAATGAGCTTCCAATAATAGAATTTGACGTCATTTTTTTAGAGGCAAGGCTGAATGAACTAACTGGGCTTGAATTGGCTGATATTATCAAAACTGATCGTCCACATGTTAGTGTTATTTTTATAACTTCCTATAAAGAATTTGCTTTACAAGCGTATGAAATCGGAGGTCTTGACTATGTACTTAAACCAATTAGTCATGCACGCTTAGAAAAAACTATTTCTCGTATTGAGCATGAATATTCCATTCAGCAAATGCTTAAAAAAGCTTCGAAAACTATGTTAAACGTACAATGCTTTAATCAATTTGCCGCATATAGCAACAACAGCTTAATTGCCTTCAAAACCGAGAAAACAAAGGAGTTATTTGTATATTTCATATTACATCCAAACATTCCTATTCATCGGGATTATTTAATTGAAATTCTATGGCCGGATTTAGACTATGTACGAGCAAAATCGAATCTTCATACCGCTCTTTCTTATTTAAGAAAAACCTTAAATAATATAGGTTATACAAACTGTATTATCTTTTCAAACAAATACTATATCTTCGAGAAACCGAACATCCTTTGTGATTTATATGACTATCATAGATATTATGAGGATTTCACGAAGTTAGATTTCCCACCAATTTCATTGATTAATCAATGTCTCTCAATTTATAAAAGTGGACTCCTCATTTATGATGATTATGAGTGGGCTACTGCCTATAAAGATAAGCTGACGAAATCATACATAGATTTATTAGAAAAAGGTTTTCAAGCAACGTTACTAACGGATATTGATAAAGCATTAAATTTTTTAAATAGACTATTAGAGTTTGATCCATATAATGAACAAAAACTTGAGCACTATTTACACATTTTAATAAATGCGGGGTTTCACGAGCAGGCATACAAAGTATTCCTAGCTTATGAACAGAAGCTAAAAGATGACCTATCAATTTCACCAAGCTCTACATTAATTGATATTTCTAACAATTTTTTTCTTCAAAAATAAATACAGGATTCATACAATAAAAACGACGAGCTACTACAATTTGTAGGAGCTCGCCGTTTTATTTTTTTCATTTTATATACCACTACCCTCTGTCAGTCCGTGCTTCACAGCATAAAGAGCCGCCTGCGTACGATCCTGCACCTGTAGCTTCGTGAAAATATTGGAAATATGAGTTTTCACTGTTTTTTCTGTAACGAATAAAGAGGACGCAATCTCTCGATTACTTTTCCCTTTTGTAAGCTCTGCAAGTACATCCTGTTCACGAGGTGTTAGTGGGTTTAAAACATGCGGTGCATTTTTTGATTCTTGACGGTCCATTTCAAGAGTTGTTGTTGCTTCTGGGTGTAATGTATTTTCGCCTCGCATAATACGACGAATGGACAATACCAACTCATCAGGTTCAATATCTTTCAACTGATAGCCTGCAGCTCCTGCCTCCATTGCTGGCACTACATGATCACGGTCTGAAAAGCTTGTTAGCATTAGAATTTCTATTTGTGGAAACTTAGCTTTAATGCGCTTCGTCGCTTGAATCCCATCCATCTCAGGCATGACCAAGTCCATAAGTATAATATCTGGCTGTATACTTTCCGCTAAAGCTACTGCCTCAAGACCATTTTTCGCTTCTCCTACAACTTCAATATCTTTCTGAGTTTTTAAGAAAAATAATAATCCACGACGCACTACATGATGGTCATCTGCGATTAAAACACGTATCATACTCTTCCCTCCTAATATGGCAAGCGGATTAACAGCTCTGTTCCTTTACCAATTTCACTAACCCAATCAGCTTTGCCACCAACTGATTTTGCACGATCCTTTATGGATTGCAAGCCTATCGAAAGTAGCTTCGTGTTATGATCGATGACGAAGCCTCGTCCCTCATCACGAATAACAAGTAAAATATCTGTAGAAGTAACCGTAATATAAAGTGCAGCCTCCAGAACACCGGCATGACGACGAACATTATTTAGTGCTTCTTGGGCTACCCGAAATAATGTTTCTTCGATACGTGATGGAAATTGCAGTACACCTGAAACCGTTACATGAAGCTTCAAGCCAAGCATTTCAGCATACACTTTTATCGCTTCAAGCAAACCATTTTCTAATCCTTTTGGACGAAGCTGCCAAATAAGAGCACGCATTTCTGTTAAGGCATCCTGTGTTAAATGCTGAATCTCCTTAAACGTTTCCTTCACATCACTATCATTTGTCATTTCAATACCAGCTCTCGCCGTTAATGTAACCGAAAAAAGTAGCTGATTGACAGAATCATGTAAGTCTCGAGCTAGACGATTGCGCTCCTTCACAAGTGCCATTTCCTGCTCCTGCTTTGTCAGTAAAATACGCTTGATGGCCGACCCCATTTGAAATGCAACCGATTCAAGTAATGCTAGTTCTTCCTCTGAGAAACGTATGGTATCCTTCGATGCAACATTTAAGACGCCAAAACGCTCTTGTCCAGATTGAAGAGGCACAGTTGCATGATGTGTAATGCCTTCATGATCGCCAACATTTGCAGCAATTGCACTTTCAATACGTTGACATTCAATAATATTAGAAGCTTTTTTTAATTCCTCATTACGATAGCGAGAAACACACCAACAGCCTCCCTTTTCTAAATAATGGCAACTTTTATACTCCAGTGCCTCTGGTAAATTGACATGGACAATAAGCTCTGAACGTCCTTTTTCATCGATAAAAAAAATCCAGCCCGTTTCAAAATTTGTGCCATTTAAAAATTTTACAAGTGCTCCCTTTAACATCGACACAATTTCAGTTTCTTCGTTTAATAACTCTGCAATCTCTTTTAAAATACCAATATTGGAATGATCATTGTCCCTCACAAAATACACCTCTTCTTTGGCATTACTAATTTTAATGATAACATTTCAAAGTCTGGAACGTCTGCCTTAGCCGTTCATACTTTAGACTGAAATTTTTCATAAAGTATACCTTATTTTGGTTCATCACCAAAAGTTGTGGATGACTTTTGTTAAAATGTATACTATGTAAATAAGAGATTGTAGCGAAGGAGCATATAGGGGAACGAAGGCTAAAACCATCGTGTCCTGTGATAACGCCTTTGTGACCACATCCTGTTGCTGACGCTACGTTTCACTACGCTTTCGCACAAAAAACATCTTGTTGCTGACGCTACGTTTCACTACGCTTTCGCACAAAAAACATTTGTTCCTGACGCTACGTTACAGAACGAATATCAACCACACATTTTGGTGATTGTCCCTTATTTTACGTAAGTTGATTTACATATAAAACTAGAACAACTATAATCGAACAAGTACATGGTTATACTAAGGAGAGAATTAATATGTCTAAAAAAGTGGAAAATGGCTTATTATTTATTTGGATTGTCTCTGTCGTTGCAACACTGGGTTCCTTATACTTTTCTGAAATTCGTCATTATGAACCTTGTAAAATGTGTTGGTTCCAACGAATTTTCATGTATCCAATTGTCATTATGACAACGATTGCCTTTATTCAAAAAAATGCACGTATTGCTGTAACAACGGCTGTTTTTGCCATTATGGGTGGCAGTATATCACTTTACCATTATGGTATTCAAAAGCTAAGTTTTTTAGCTGATACTGCACCATCTTGTGGTCTTGTTTCATGTACCGGTCAATATATTAACTGGTTAGGTTTTATCACAATCCCATTTTTAGCGCTAACTGCATTTATTTTAATTGCAGGGGCAAGCTTTTATGTAATGAAGGCTGCGAAAACAGCAAAATAATTATGAGACCGTGTTCTACATTTGGAATACGGTCTTTTCTACGGAGGAAGATTTATGTTTCACTATGAAATAACTACGAATAATTTGACAGTCGAGGAGCTATTACGCAATCATTGGCGACTCGGTAAAAAGCTAGTCCATGAATTACGAATGGCGAAGGCTATCACAACAATGGACGGAGAGCCTATTCAGTGGAATGACCCACTACAGGTAGGCACAATCATAAAATTCACATTCCCTATTCCGACATCCAGCTATCAACCAACGCCAGTTTGTGCAATTGATGTCGTCTATGAGGATGACCATTGTTTGATCGTTTCTAAGCCAAAAGGCATGTCGACACATCCAAATGATGCACGTGATACCCACACTTGTATGAATCATGTCATGGCTCATATTAAAGAGCAAGGTGGCATTTATGCAGAGCATGTCCATCGTTTAGATAAAGGGACACAAGGTTTGTTACTTGTAGCCAAGCATCCTTTAGCAAAATCAATTTTTGACCGTATGATTGAGGAAAAAACCATTATTCGAACATACGCGGCAGAAGTGCAAGGGAATTTACGCTCTACATCTGGCACGATTTCTGAAGGAATCGGAAAAGACCGACATCACGCAACAAGACGTGTCGTTTCAAAAACAGGACAGCATGCCGTTACACATTATGAAGTTGTAGCACGTTATAAAAGCTCTTGTGTTGTCCATCTAATTCTTGAAACAGGAAGAACACATCAAATTCGCGTACATTTAGCACATATCGGTCATCCGATTATTGGAGATACAATGTATGGAGCAAGAGAAACGGCAAGTGGTGACTATGAGCTCCATGCAATTCAATTAGAATTCGAGCATCCATTTTTAAATAAGGCGATCGTTGTAAAGGATCAGCAGTAATTATCGTACTGCACTTCGAATTGTTGCACATAAGCTAACAATTCGAGGTGCAGTTTTTGTATACGCTCATCATGACGCATAGTCCTAAATAGAGCTAAACCGGTAATCATCCATTACTTTGACTCATAAAAGTTGTTGGATGACACTGTTGAAAATAACACGTTATGGTGATAAGCGATTACTACTCTTTTAAAAAAGTATAAATATACTATTTAACATTTCTTTCATCTATTTTTTACAGAAATTTATTATACATTTCCATTATTGGTAATGACGGTGGATTTCTTTCATGATAGAATTAGATTAAATTGTTCAGTCACCTGACTTACTATGAGGAGGAATTTATTGATGAAATGGGTTAAAAGTATTGCAGCAACAACTCTAGCTGCTAGTTTACTAGCTACACCTGGTTTTGCCGCACATGCAGCGGAAGCAACACCAACAGCTAAGAAAGATGATTTCAAATTAACAATTCTACACTCAAATGACACGCATGCACACGTTGAGGATGCTCCAAAGCGTGCAACAAAAGTAAAAGAACTTCGTGCTGCAAATGCAAACTCACTTCTTTTAGATGCTGGTGATGTTTTCTCTGGTACTTTATACTTTAACGAATTTGCTGGGGAAACTGATATGAAGTTAATGAACTTAATGGGTTACGATGCCATGACTTTTGGTAACCATGAGTTCGATTTAGGATCAAGCCCAGAAGGTCATGCTGCACTTGCTAAATTCGTTAAGGGCGCAGAGTTCCCATTACTAGGGACAAACCTAGATTTTTCGAAAGATTCTTTATTCAATGGCTTACAATTTAAAACAGTCACAAAAGACTTTGAAAATGGTAAAATTTACGACGGTATCATTAAAGAAATCGCTGGAGAAAAAGTAGGTATTTTCAGCTTAACAACAGAAGAAACACCTACGATTTCAAGCGTTGCTAACGTTCAATTTGCAAACTATATCGACTCCGCAAAAAAAGCAGTAACTGAACTTGAAAAGCAAGGTGTTAACAAAATTATCGCAGTTACTCATATAGGCTTCGATGACTCTGCTGATTGGGATAATGACCAATTACTAGCGAAAGCTGTAGAAGGCATTGATGTAATCGTAGGTGGTCATACACATACAAAATTAGACAAGCCTGTGAAAGCTGAAACACCATTTAAGAACCCTACAATTATCGTTCAAACAGGCCAATATAGCGAAAATTTAGGTGAATTAGATTTAACATTCGACGATAACGGTGCCGTTGTTGACTACTTCGGTCAGTTACATGCTTTAAATGATAAAGAAAAGCCTGTAGCAGCAGATCCTGAAGCTACAGCACTTTTAGCTCCATATAAAGAAAAAATTTCTAAAATATTAAATCAATCAACAGGTAATACGGCTGTGTCACCTCTAAATGGTGGTCGTGGTCTTTGGGGTGTACGTGCTGGAGAAACAAACCTTGGTAACTTAATTACTGATGGTATGCTTGCTGGCGCAAAGAAAATTGACCCAGAAGTACAATTTGCATTCCAAAATGGTGGTGGTATCCGCGCAAGCATTGATGCAGGAGATATCACTGTAGGCGAAGTTATGACAGTTATGCCATTCGGTAATGCTCTTGGCATTGTAAAATTAAAAGGTGCTGAAATCTACGAAATTGCTGAACATAGTGTGAAAGAATTCCCGCAAGAATTCGGTGGCTTCTTACACTTCTCTGGTTTACAAGTAGAATTTGACGGTAAAGCACCAGCTGGTAAACGTGTAAAATCTATTAAATTAAATGGTAAAGAGCTAGATAAAGCAGCCTATTATAAAGCAGCAACAAATACATTTACTGCTAAAGGTGGCGACGGCTATGATACACTGAAGAAAGTTTATGAGAATGGCCGTGTAAGTGAACCTGGTACGATTGACTATGAAATGTTTATCGAACACTTAGATACACTGAAAAAAGTTGATTCAAAAGTAGAAGGGCGTATTATCGCAACAATTCCATTTAAAGATATCGCAAAAGGCTCAGAAACAGAAGGCTTTGTTCGTGATCTTTATTACCGTAATTTAACAAAAGGTACTTCTGCAACAACATATTCACCAAACGCAAACTTAACTCGTGCACAAGCTGCATCATTTATCGCACGTGCCTTAAAGCTTGAAGCAAAAGGGCAAGCAACATTCTCTGATCTTGCGAATGTAAATCCTGCAACACAAAAAGAAATTACAGCACTTGCTGAAGCAGGAATTGTACAAGGTGTGAATGGTAAATTCAATCCTAATACAAATGTAACTCGTGCTCAACTTGCCTTAATGTTTGCTCGTGCATACAACCTACAACACGATGCAAAAGCTGGTTTAAAAGCTGATTTCAGTGATATTTCTCAATATAACGCTGAAACTCAAAATGCTATTGCACTGATGAAAGACTTAAAGATTGTTAGCGGCGTAAACGGCAAATTTATGCCTGGTAACAACGCGACACGTGCGCATATGGCAAAAATGCTTTCTAACTATATTCCATTTGTAAAAGAATCTAAATAATAAATTTACAAAATCCCGCTTCTCAAATTAGAGAGCGGGATTTCTATTGCACTAAAAATTAAATTTAAAGTTATCCGGGTCTTGCCCAAATCGTTCATTACGATTTAACGTTGCTATTTTATCCATTTGAGCTAGTGTTAATTCAAAATCAAAAATCTGGGCGTTTTCCTCAATACGACTAGGTGTTACAGACTTAGGAATAATAAGTGTATCATTTTGTAAATGCCAACGCAGCACTACTTGAGCAGCCGTCTTCCCTATTTCACGACCAATTTCCATAATCGTTGGATTATCAAGTACTCCGCCACGGCCTAATGGAGACCATGCGGTAACAGCGATTCCATGCTCACTACAAAATGCTCGTAATGCGTCTTGCTGTAAATATGGATGCACCTCTACTTGATTGACCATTGGTGCTATATTTGCTTTAGCTAATAGCTTTTGTAGATGATGCTCATGGTGATTTGAGACACCTGTTGCACGAATTAATTTTTCATCATATAAACGTTCAATTGCTCGATACGTTTCTTCAAATGTTTCTGGTACTGCCCAATGCGTTAAATATAAATCTAAATAATCCATATTTAACTTTTTCAATGAGACTTCGAAAGCTCGTAATGTTTCATCATAGCCTTGGTCATTATTCCAAACCTTTGTCGTCACAAAAATATCCTCACGTTTAACGCCTGAATGGCGAATAGCTTCGTCCACCTCGACCTCGTTACCATAAAGAGAAGCCGTATCAATAGCTCGGTAGCCAAATTTAAGAGCTTTATCAATAGCCTGCAAAGTCTCATCACGCTCTGTCATTTTATAAACACCTAAGCCAAAGCGAGGCATTTCCACACCGTTTGCTAATGTTTTTGTTGATTGTAAATTCAAGAATAACAACCCCTTTCTTTTCCTAGTTCCATTATACAAAAAATTGGTTTTAAGAAATATAAGGAAAATTTTCGGGGTAATATCTTATTGATCCTTCGCTTCCTCTTCATAATCATCTACTTGAATAGGATCTGGAATTCGATTGTCTTCAACAAGCTCTAGGCCATCACGCAAATGCTCCATTTGCTTTCCCAAATCCTGTAAATCTTTAAAATTTCTAGCCATTGTACCGTTTTCAATATTTGGAACCTTTTTTTCCATTATTATCACCTCTCTTATAGTTTTCCCGAAATAGTTATTTCTGAACCATTTCTGACATATTTTATTCCGCTATGTCGTTTCATTTTTATAGTAGATAGTCTATACTAAAAAGAGATGTCTTTATAAACTGAGGAGGGTTATTCCATGGGTTTACTATTAATTATTGGTGTAACTGTTGCGTTCTTAACTGCAATTTTCACTGCTGGCTATGAAGGCGACTACAGAGCAGACAAATAATACCTCAAGAAAATCACTAAGCATGAATATATGCTTAGTGATTTTTTTATTGTTGCATGAAATAAGGTGCCCTCTTAAATAAAGTTTGCTCTTTTTTCCTGAGGGCGTCCGATGAGCCACTTCGGTTACTTCTCTTATTTTTTGAAATAATATAATGACTTGACAATATGCACTTTATAAAATACACTTACTTACATAAAGTAAGTTGATAATTAATGATAACTTAAATTCGGAGGTAATTTACTATGCATTTTCATGAAAAACCTAACACATATGTCACAAATGTTGAAATTAAAGTGAGCGATTTACAACGTTCATTAATTTATTATCAAGAGGTCATTGGCTTTAAAGTTTTACAGCAGGAATCTCAGAGAGCAACTCTAACTGCTGATGGCAAAACAGCCTTACTAACAATCGTCCAACCTGAAACAGTAGAAGAAAAAACGAGCTTAACAACTGGGCTTTATCACTTTGCCATTTTATTGCCTACTCGTCGTGATTTAGCAAATATTATTACTCATTTCCATACCAAAGGCGTGTACTTCGGAGCATCTGACCATGATGTAAGTGAAGCACTATATTTAAATGATCCTGATAATAATGGTATTGAGGTTTATGCAGATCGCCCTGAAAATGAATGGACTTGGCATTTCGACCAAGTGCATATGGTGACTGAACCTCTTAAAATCCATTCTATATTAGAGGAAGGTGATGGTAGATGGGATGGCCTACCAGCTGATACGGTTATGGGGCATATTCATTTATCAGTATCTAATTTAGCTGCCGCAGAAGAATTTTATACAAAAGGATTAGGATTTGAAATTGTCACTCGCTATGGAGCACAAGCTTTATTCATCTCAACTGGACGCTATCACCATCATATCGGTTTAAATACTTGGCACTCTGAAAACGCACCAAAGCTTGGTAAAAATCAGGTTGGCTTACAAACATTTTCACTGCGTCTAGATAATGAAGAGCAAGCAGCAACAATGAAAGAAAATCTCCGTTCCATTGGTGCTCCTGTTATTGATATAGATGGTGGTTTCCAAACAGAGGATCCATCAGGTATCGTTGTTTTATTGAAATTTTAAAGGTGATGTGACGTACTATCCGTCGGGGTGAGGGGTGTATCCACCCTTGACGGTGCTTCCCTTCTTTTGCAAAATCCTTTCACCTCAAACGAAAAAACAAAAAGAAGTTCTCTGGTATGAGAGAACTTCTTTTTTAATGTAAACCTGGATATCCTTGTTGACGTAATGCCTCATAAATAACAATTGCTGCTGTATTCGATAAATTGAGAGAACGAACATGTTCACTCTGTGGAATTCGTAAGCACATATCTCGACGCTCATAAGCAAAATCCTTTGGCAGACCTGTCGTTTCTTTGCCAAACATGAAGTAAATATCTCGATCTTTATCACTAAAATCATGTGTCGTAAATGGTTCTTCACTATAGGTCTCAATTAAATAAACGTCGCCATTTTTGGATGCCTCTAAAAAATCCTCTAGCGAATCGTGATACACGACATTGACACTATGCCAATAATCTAAGCCGGCCCGTTTTAGCATTTTATCGTCTGTGGAAAAGCCAAGAGGACGAATTAAATGTAGTGAGGTATTTGTGCCAGCACATGTGCGTGCAATATTTCCTGTATTTGCTGGAATTTCTGGTTGATATAAAACGATATGCAATGGCATAACGGTACACTTCCTTAACTAAAAAATTGTAAACCTTTATTAATTTCAACGAGTACTTCCTCGTCTTGTTCTTTTATTTCTGCCTTAAGTAATGCGGATTGAGCCTGCTCCCCGCCTATCTTACCTAAAGCCCATGCGGCTGTTCCTCGAATGACAGGTCGTTCATCCTTTTCAAGAAGTGCTACTAAATCTGGGACCGCAGCTTCTTCTTTGAAGTGTGCAAGTGCCAAAATAGTATTGCGTTGAATTGGCTTTTTCCCCCGCCATGAACCAGAAACATGTCCAAACTTTTCTTTAAAGTCACGATTCGAAATTGTTAAAAGTGGTACAAGTAATGGCTTTGCAAGCTCTGGATCAGGTTTAAATTCCTCATGCATCCAGTTAATTTTCCCTTTATTTTTTGGGCATACGGTCTGACATGTATCGCAGCCATACAAACGATTACCAATATGGGTACGAAACTCATCAGGTAGCATTCCTTTAGTTTGTGTTAAAAAGGCTATACAACGTTGAGAGTCTAGCTGTCCTCCCTCGATTAACGCGCCTGTTGGGCAAACATCTAAACATAAGCGGCAATCCCCGCATTCATCCTCCATAGGCTTATCAGGGGCAAAAGGGATATTCGTGAGTAACTCTCCTAAATATACATATGAACCGAACTCAGGCGTAATGATCGAGCAGTTTTTTCCGCTCCAACCTATCCCCGCACGTTCCGCAACTGCCCTATCAACAAGTGCCCCCGTATCAGCCATTGATTCAATACGAACACCTTCTACTCGCTCCTCAAGCCAAGCTGATAGTAATTCCAAGCGCTCACGTAATGCTGTATGATAATCGACACCCCAGGAAGCACGACAAAAAATCCCGCGTCTCGCTCCCTTCTTGCCTACAGGTGCATTTTGCATGCGCGACGGATATGCGACTGCTATCGCCACAATGCTCTCTGCCCCCTCTAACAATTGTAGGGGTTCGGTACGTTTTTCAATATCGCTTTCTTCAAAGCCAGACTGATAACCAAGCTCTTGCTGACGGCGCAGTCTATTTTTCATTTCAGTAAAAGGAGCCGCTGTTGTAAAGCCAATCTTGTCTACACCAATGGACATTGCATACGCCACAAATTCACGTTGTAGGTCATGTATGTTCATTTTATTCCCAACTCCTTACATGGTACAATAATAAAAATAGATAAAGTAGGTGATGTTTTATGGAAATTTCAATTAATCAATCTCTATTGACACAACATCCCGAGCTTAAAATCGGCATTATTCATTATACCAAAATTGTCGTTGCAGAATCGCCTCAAATGATTAAAGGTCGCATGCAATTGTATCAGGAAAATCTCTTTTTAGAAATGCAGGATAATCCTGTAACGCAACGAGAGGGTATTGCAGAATGGCGACAACTATGGAAAAAGCTTGGTGCAGATCCGAACCGCTATCGTCACTCAGCAGAAAGCTTAATGCGCCGAGTTAGTAAGCAAAATTATTTAACACCTTTTCACTCTGGTGTTGATTTAAATAATTTCTTCTCCCTCCAATATGAGATTCCGGTAGGCTTATATGATGTAGCTAAACTACAAGGACATATAAAAATCGCACTTGGCGACGAGGATACTGGCTATGAGGGCTTAAATGGTCGTTTTAATACATTAAAAAATATCCTTTATAGCTGTGATGCTGAAGGAGCATTTGGGTCACCATTTGTCGATTCTAAACGTACGTCTGTTTCGGAGGAAACGACGGAGGCTCTACATATCTTCTACCTACGCCCATCATTATCAGAAGAAAGTGCGCAAGAGCTTCTTGCATCTGCCGGGAAGATGTTTAATCAAATTCATGGCGGCAATTTTAAAATAGCCCTATTAACAAACGCAGCACCATCTACTACACTATAAAAGGACGTGTTTTCATGATTAATCTTGCTGAAGCCGTTAAGCTAAAAAGTATTTTAGCAAAAAAAGTTCAAGAGCTTGTTGACGAATTACATCGTAGCGCTTTTGTAACTGTTGAAAAAGGACAAGCACCCAAAACAAGTAATCGCGCAATGAAAGTAATTGAAGCTGAATTAGCTCAAGTACGTCTCGATGTTCGTACATTGGATCGTTTAGTATATGAAGCAAATATAAAAAACACAGTAGACTTTAAAGGTGACAAACTAGCATTAGTTGAAGCGATTGAGCTCGCAACACAGCTCCGCGCAGATGCTGAGCTGTGTAAACAGTTTAGTATGCACGAAAAAGAAAGTGTACGCATGGGATATGGTGAAAATACAATGCTTTATGAAATTGCTATGTATGAGCCAGATGAGTACCGAGAACGTGCTATTATATTAGAAAAAGATGCCCATAAATTATCGAATCTGATCAATGCAAAGAATTATAGTGTTGAAATTAACTTCGATGATTCTCGTTATTTCTAATATTGAGGATGCCAATGCTATTATTTCTACAATAAAAAAAGCATCCTTTTTGAGCTGTACCTCCAATTGTGTTTAACAATTCGGGGTACAGCTTTGGGATGCTTTTTGTTCTACTTACTTAATTCATATTTAATTTCAAATTTCCCTATATCCCAATCGGCAAATAGAAAAGTTACATTAGTCTTAGTGTTAGGATCAGTATATGTATAAGCTACTTCCTCGTCAAAAGCAATATCACTTTCTTCGTCAAATTTATCTATATTCAATCCTAGTGCATAAGCAATTGACATAGCAGATATAATTCCTTCTGCCCATTCCCCTCCCTTTCCATCTTCATTTAATTCAGTTGCGGGAATTCCTTCTATAAAAATATTATATCCAATTATTTTTTTATCTTCATTATAATTAACGTCTATTTTATAATGACCCTTATGTTTTTTAAAATCAGTATCCAATAAAATTTGTGAGAAAATAGTTTCCTCTTTATTCAATTCATTAGTTATTGGTTCTGGAATTTCTGCTATTTCAATTCCTTCAACTGGATTCTTTTTAAATATATTAGCTCTGACATTGTATTTTTTAACAAACTTTTCTACCGCAGCCTTTGATTCAGGATCAACCTCTTCAAACTTTATTGGAACGACTTTCTCCTCCTTTACGACCGCTTCTTTTGTTTCCTGATCTTTTTTTACATCTGCCTCTTTTTTCTTCTCTGTTCCTTCTCCAGAACATCCAACTAGTATAACTGCTAGAAGTAATAATAAAACTTTCTTCATTACCTTTATTCCCTCCGAATGTATATCAATAAAAATATACGTTACTAGATTCAATGAAATAGAATTCAGTGCAAAAAATACTGAAATTACTATATCGCATCATCCTATTATAATTCTGACAAAATAAAGTTTCTGTTTCCACCCTTTCTTCCAACATTTTTCGACATTTTATGTAAAATTAAGGTTTTATGGAATAATAATATATAGAATACAATTTTTAAAATCCCTATTACACAAAAGCAAATACAAAAGACAAGCCAAGGTTTCATCGCTTCTCAAGCCTATTAATAAGCAATAAAGACTTGTATAGCTCTAAATCAATTAAAATAAATACAGCAAAGCAAAAAAGCATCTCTTGCTCTGCATTGCAATTGTTAGACACAATTGAGATGTAGTTCATTAGAGATGCTTTTTGTTCTACTTAGTTAATTCAAATTTAAATTCAAATTTTCCTGCATCGACCTCAGTACAAAGATTAGTTACCTTATATGTAGAATCAGTATAAGAATGAGTGTCTCTATTTTCTTCAGCTTTAGCTAATGATTCGGTGAATTTACCCAAATCTAATCCTAGTGTTTGAGCAACTATTACAGCTGAAGTCATCCCTTCTGCCCATTCGTCTCCCTCATCATTTACTTCTTTTTCAGGGAGTCCTTGAACAGAAAGATTATATCCAATTATTTTTTTATCCTTATTGTATTTAGCAACTAATTTGTAATGGCCCTTATATTCTTTAAAATCAGCTTCCAATAGAACTTGTGAGAAATCTTTAAGTTCATTCGTTACTGGTTCTGGAATCATGTCTAATCCTATAGGTTGAACCTGTTTAAATAAAGTAAGCTTTTCATTGTATTCTTTGGCAAACTTTTCAACTGTAGCTTTTGATTCAGCATCGACCTCTTCAAATTTTACTGTAACGACCTCTTTTTTTACGTCTGCCTCTTTTTTCTTCTCTGTTCCTTCTCCAGAACATCCAACTAGCATAACTGCTAGAAGTAATAATAAAACTTTCTTCATTACCTTTATTCCCTCCGAATGCATATCGATCAATATACGTTATTAGATTTAATGAAATAGAATTATAGTACAAAAAGTTCCTAAACTACTATGTCATATCCTCCTATTACAATTCTGACAAAATAAGGTGTACATTTCCACCTTTATTATTCGTCATTTTTCGACATTTTCAGTAAAATAATGGATCTATGTTACATATTGAACTAACTCTAATGAATATAAAAAAGCGTTCAACCAATAGTGGCTAAACGCTTTTGATAGTCTATTTTTTGCTAAAGCGTAGTGCTTACGTAGCGAAAGCAATAGATGTCTTTTGTGTGAATACGTAGCGGAAGCAACATATGTCTTTTGTGTGAATACGTAGCGGAAGCAACATATGTCTTTTGTGTGAATACGTAGCGGAAGCGCCACCGATCCAGGTCAGTTAGCCGTTTTCGCATAGATGCAATGATTTTAGGCTAACAACTCTTTTCTGATCCATGATATCCCCCGGTGGCTTAACTTCTCCTAGAAGTAGTTAAAATGTCTTTACGGGTTCGGAAGTCTATCATTTAGCATAGCTAAGTAAAAACTTCTTTTCTCATTGGCAAGAGTCATTACGTTTTCCAATTGCTCCAATTGCTCCAATTGTTGCTCTAGTAGATTAACATGTTTATTTAATAGTTCAATCCGTTTGTGTAAAATTTCCTGGATATCCTCTATTTCCTGATCATTTTGTGTTAACAGACAGCCATCTTCAGCAAACAAAGTAATATCCTTTAGCTTCATTCCCGTTTGCTTTAATCCATAAACAAATTGGATAAAGCGAAGATCCTGATCATTATATTGCCGAATCCCATTTTGCTTCCCATCCAAGCGATAAGGATTAGGTAAAAGACCCATTTTTTCATAATAACGAAGTGTATATGCAGAAATACCTGTTAATTTCGATATTCACCAATTGAGTACATTACGTTTTTGTCCCCTTTCATTCACATATAAGAATAACCTTTCCTACAGATAATGATTTTTCAAGCAATTCTTGAGCATGTGCAGCTTCCCGTAACGGAAGTCTGTAAGAGATTAAGGGATTGATCTTTCCTTCCTCTAACAAGGAAAGAAGAAATCGAACGTCTTCCTTAAACCAATCTAATCTTTCTTTTTTTAATGATGTTATAGAGTAAAGATAGACTGGATTACCTTTCTTTGTAGTTCGATTTTCAGCTAGACTTCCCCATTCTTTGGCCCAATCTTCTGAATCTCCTTGCTGAAGAATCGAGGTATAGCCGTAACCTATGAAGCGGCCATTGTTGCTTAAGGTGTTCATCGAACGCTCGTAATTCTGGCCCCCTATTGGATCAAATACAACATCCATACCTTCAGGAGCCTGGATACGAAGAGTATCTACAAAATCTTCGTTTCGATAGTCAATCGGGACTGCGCCGAATTTGGATACAATTGAATGTTTAGCTAAGGAAGCTGTGCCATACATGTCTAATTTTGCTAACTTCCCAAGCTCAAGCAAGGCAGTACCAACCCCGCCACTTGCCCCGTGAATAAGGATACGTTCTCCCTCAGCTACCTTTGCAATCCGGTGAAGCATTTGATAGGCTGTTACATAATTTAAGATCACAGCCGCGGCCGATACGGAATCAATGTGCGCAGGAATCCCAACAACCTCATCCTCCATCGCGTACACATAAGATGCATAGCCACCCGTTCCGTTAAAAAAGACGGCTACCTTATCCCCTATCAAATATTTTTGCACGCCTTCTCCCAACTCGTCAACAATCCCAATAGCGTCGTACCCTGGAGTAAAGGGAGGTATAGGAGATAGCGGATATTTCCCCTCTCTTCTCATAATATCCGCAAGTGCAACTCCCGCCGCTTGGACCTTAACGCGAATTTCCCCTCTTTCGGGTTTTCGTAAGGGCTCCTCTATCACATCAATAACCTGAGGTTCTCCGTATCTAGTTACAATTACTCGTGTATTCAAAGCAAAACATCTCCTTCAATAAAGATGTTTGTATTATAGTTGTTAGAGTAAACTCTAAGTCAAGGAATCTATCAGCATTGCATAGACGATTTCCCTGAAACTGTATACAATAGATTTATGGAGTCGCTGCGACTTCATAGCGAATTGGATGTGCTGTTTTCAAAACTAGCTTTTTGGAGCTAACTTAAACAAAACCAATGACAAGTTACCTGTTACTGTATGACCAATGACTAATAACCAACTATCAGCAATGGCCATACTCAAACAACTTGACAATTAATTTGAAAACGCCATCCAATAGCTCTCTTACATTTGGTGTAGGAGAGCTTTTTATGTTCATATTCTTGTTTTAACGAATAAAAAAGAACGTAGAAGATTCCCCCAAAATTAACATAATAAAAACCGATTTTAATCCATTATGTCGCAATTTCCATCCCCTTCCGTTAATTCTTTATCCACCTTATGTGTAGAAGTTTTTTCATGTCTAATTCTCCCCTAACATGTAAAGAATAACTATATCCAAAGAAAGGGGTTAGACAATGACGAAACAACACGATTCCACAAACGAGCATGACATGACCTTGACAAATCGACAGGGGCATCCTATTACGAACAATCAAAATATACGAACAGTCAGTAATCGAGGACCTGCAACTCTTGAAAACTATGATTTTATAGAAAAAATAAGTCACTTTGACCGCGAAAGAATTCCTGAGCGTGTTGTTCATGCACGAGGTGCAGGGGCACATGGCTATTTTGAGACATACGGTGTTGTTGGGGATGATCCTATTGCTAAGTATACAAGGGCAAAAGTATTTCAGGATAAAGGGAAGAAGACGCCTGTTTTTGTGCGCTTCTCAACCGTTATTCATGGCGGTCATTCACCAGAAACATTACGTGATCCACGAGGCTTTGCTGTTAAATTCTATACGGAGGATGGTAACTGGGATTTAGTCGGCAATAATTTAAAAATCTTCTTTATCCGCGATGCTATGAAATTCCCTGATATGATTCACGCCTTTAAGCCTGATCCGATTACAAATATTCAGGACGTTGAACGCTTTTTTGATTTCTGTGCAAGTTCTCCAGAAACCTTCCATATGGTGACATTCGTTTATTCACCTTGGGGTATTCCCGCTAATTATCGAATGATGCAAGGCTCTGGCGTCAATACGTATAAATGGGTCAATAGTGAAGGCAAAGCGGTTCTTGTAAAATATCATTGGGAACCTTTACAAGGCATTAAAAACTTAACACAAAAAGAAGCAGAAGAAATCCAAAAAAAAAATTTCAATCATGCCACACAAGATTTATATGATGCAATTAAAAATGGTGATTATCCTGAATGGGAGCTTAACGTCCAAATTATGGAGGATGGTCCACATCCAGAGCTTGATTTTGATCCATTAGATGATACGAAGCTTTGGCCTAATGATCAATTCCCATGGTATCCAGTTGGTAAGATGGTATTAAATAAAAATCCAGAAGATTATTTTGCTGAGGTTGAACAGGCTACTTTCGGTACAGGAGTGCTTGTGGACGGATTGGATTTCTCGGACGATAAAATGCTACAAGGTCGTACCTTCTCTTATTCTGATACACAGCGTCACCGTGTAGGTGCAAACTATTTACAACTCCCTATCAATGCACCTAAAAAGCGAGTGGCAACCAATCAAAACGGTGGTCAAATGATGTATCAGCGAGATTTAGCTCCGGGGCAAAATCCTCATGTTAACTATGAGCCTTCGATGTTAAATGGTTTAAAAGAAGCTACTCAAGCGGCTAAAGAATATACACCGCTCGTGGAAGGTAATCTCGTTCGAGAATCCATTGATCGGCAAAGCAATACGAAGCAAGCGGGCGAAACATATCGCAATTTTGAGCAATGGGAGCGAGATGAGCTGCTCGAAAACTTAATTCGTGATTTAGCAGTCTGTCATATAGCCATTCAAGAAGCGATGATTGCTTTAGCACAAGAAGCAGATGAAGAATACGGTCGCTTGTTAAAAGAAGGTTTACAAAAAGCTCGAAATGATTCCTCTTCATCAAAGCCACTTGGCAATATTGCTGGTGATGAAGCACCTCAAAAGGCTGTAGATAAAGGTCATGACGCAGAGCCTTATTAAATCAAAAAGACATTACATATTTTCACAACAAATATGTAATGTCTTTTTTAGTTGCATCCCAAATCACATAGCAAAAAACCTTTTCAATTATTTTTCGTATGCTTTATACCAATGATATGGTTGTATTTCTTTCAATGTTTTAAATATCAATTCACCATTCGGATTAGTGATAGCCGCTTTTACATTTTCACCCCAGTAAAAAAGCCTTTCTTGACATACACCACAAGGAGTTAGCACAGTAAATACTGAATCTTCGTTTTCTCTGGCCATACAAATACTATGAGTAACCTTCGTATTAAGCTTATGCGCTTCAAGTATTGCACCAGTTTCCATGCACAATTCAGTAGAGGCATTTATAACGTCTGGTGCTACGCTCGTTAAAATCTGACCATCTTCAGTATACATTGCTGCCGCACCACCCCAACCAGAAGGGTATCTTTTTTCAATCAATTCTACCACCGACTGATATAGTTTTTGCTCAATATCCATATTCCCCCTCCCTGTTTTTAATCAATCATAAAATTCTTCTTTTTAATGCACACCAGGCAAAACCTTCAGTACTTTTTCCTGTGCATCTAAGATGGCATCTACTCCTAACGGAATTGCTATATTCGTTGAATCATGGCCAATTTTAAAGCCTGCTACAACTGGAACGCCTAAATCCGCAAAATAATCCTTCATTAAAGCAAATAATGCCGCTTCATCCGCTTCCGTTTGCGTAAAGGAACCGATAACAACTCCGGCTAACTGCTCAAGCTTTCTCGCCTGCTTTAATTGCTGCAGCATTGCATCGATTTTTGGGATAGATTCTCCAAGCTCCTCTATCAATAAAATGCGGCCTTCTGTGCAAACTTCAAATTTTGTACCTAATGTGTTAACAAGGCGACGTAAATTTCCTCCAATAATCTCACCACGAGCTACGCCAGGTGCAATCGTTGTTAATGGGGAAATATCCTCCGTATATTGTACTTCCATCGGTGAAAATAGCTGTAAAAACATCTTCTTTGATAAATCATCTATTCTTCTAACAGACATCAGGAGCGGCCCATGAAACGTCACTAAATTAGCATATTCGTTAATCGCGCAATGTAAATATGTAAGATCAGAGAAGCCCCAGAAGATTTTTGGATTTTCCTCAAGTAGTCCGTAGTCAATCTTCTCCGCAATTCGTGCAGAGCCATAGCCCCCCTTAACACAAAAAATTGCCTTCACCTCCGGATTTCTCACCATCTCATGAAAATCAGCCAGACGCTCTTCATCATTACCTGCTAGGTAATCGTGCTTTGCCTGAATGGTATTCCCAATTATATAGTTTAGCCCTAATTCTTCAAGAAAGGCTATAGCATCTCCTAGCTTTTCGGGCTGTGCTTGACTGGATAAAGCCACAAGACCAACTGTATCTCCCTTTTGTAAATGTGGTACGGTGCTTTTCACCCTAATCCCTCCTATTTTCTTATTCCAGCATATAGATAATATTGTAGCATTGATTAATGGCGAAGCTAGTGTTGATAACATTTAAATTTCCGGATGACTGTATGTCGCTCTGGCTCTACTTTCCGTCGCTTCGACTCTTCCTTCCATCGCTCGGATTTCTTTCCGTCACTTTGACTCTTCTTTCCGTCGCTCTGGCTCTACTTTCCGTCGCTTCGACTCTTCCTTCCGTCACTCGGATTTCTTTCCGTCACTTCGACTCTTCCTTCCGTCGCTCTGGCTCTTCTTTCCGTCGCTTCGACTCTTCCTTCCGTCACTCGGATTTCTTTCCGTCACTTCGACCCTACTTTCCGTCGCTTCGCCTCTTCCTTCCGTCTCTCGGATTTCTTTCCGTCGCTTCGACCCTTCTTTCCGTCGCTTTGGCTCTACTTTCCGTCGCTCAGATTTCTTTCCGTCGCTTCGACCCTACTTTCCGTCGCTCTGGCTCTTCTTTCCGGCTTCGACTCTTCCTTCCGTCGCTCGGATTTCTTTCCGTCACTTCGCCTCTTCTTTCCGTCGCTTCGACTCTTCCTTCCGTCGCTCGGATTTCTTTCCGTCACTTCGCCTCTTCTTTCCGTCGCCTCGACTCTTCCTTCCGTCGCTCGAATCGCCAAAATAAAAAAGCGTAGACTTCAAATAATATAAAGTCTACGCTTATTTCTTATTTTGTTCCGCCGTAAATAATGGTTACATTTGGATGATTTAATAATTGGCTTGCTGGGAAATCTTCAGTGATAATACCACTTTTTAATTTTTCCATAGCCTCTAGCTTTTTTTCACCAAATGCAATTAACACGATTTCCTTGGCTTTCATAATAGATTGAATGCCCATTGTAATTGCATGAGTCGGTACATCTTTAGAGTTATCAAAATAAATTGCATTTTCTTTGCGTGTAGATTCAGTTAGCTCCACAATATGAGTCGTTGAAGCAAAAGATGTGCCTGGCTCGTTAAAACCAATATGTCCGTTAACGCCAATGCCTAGAAGCTGCAGATCAATTCCTCCCGCTTCTTTAATGCGAGCATCATAGGCCGCACACTCAGCATCTAAGTTTTCTGCCTGACCATTTGGTAAATGTATATTTTCTTCTTTTATATCTACATGATTGAATAAGTTCTCATGCATAAATGTCCAATAACTTGCCGGACTTGTTTGATCGATACCTATATATTCATCTAGGTTAAAGGTAATCACATCACTAAAAGATATATTGCCAGCTTGTTGGCGTTTCACTAATTCCTTATACATGCCTACGGGAGAACCACCAGTCGCTAATCCTAAAATACTTGTTGGGTTTACTTGTAATTGTTTAGTGAAAATATCCGCTGCTACTTTGCTCATTTCATCGTATGAATTTACTTCTAACCATTTCATTTCGCTTGTCATTCGTATACCTACCTTACAATCATTATTATTAACTAATAGGAAATATCTCTCTTTATTATAGTTAATATTTTCATTTTACAAGTTATTTACCTCCTTTTCTATTATTTTCTTTATATTATTCACGTGTATTCTCAAACCATTTCGGTTATGTTATTTAGTAAGGAAATGAGGCGATTTTATGAATTCACAAATAAAGCAATATTTAAAGCTTATTCAATTTCATGGATCTTTAGAGCCATCTATTAAGTTACTTGGTCAGCTTCAAACCAAACATCTACATACCATTCCTTATGAGAACCTAGATGTTGCCTTAAAACATGACATCACCTTCGCTATTCCTGACCTTTTTCAAAAAATGATTATTAAACTTCGCGGAGGCAATTGTTTTGAACTAAATATTTTATTTAGTTGGCTACTTCGCGAACTTGGCTTTTCTGTTACCAACCGCTATGCACAATTTTGGCGCAACATTGAAGCGGATACTCCTGTTGAGGATGTACCTATGCATCAGCTATTGCTGGTCAATTTCAATGGTCAATCCTATATTTCAGATGTTGGTGTAGGTGCATTAGCTCCTTGTAAACCAGTTCCACTAATAGCTGGACATCAACACCGTGAAGGTAATGAACTTTATAAAATTGAACGGGATGAAGCGAACGGCTGGATGCTGTACGAACTAACAAAAAATAATTGGCGTTTACTTTATAGTTTTTTTGATGACGCTAACGATGCAAAGTTTGCACCAAGACTTTCTAAACAAAACAATAAAATCGCGATGATTCGTACTCCTCGTGGCCGACATACAATGCTTAATAACGAATTTCGAATTTACGAGGGATACTCCCTAACAACCTATACAACTCATAACGAAAAGGAATGGCGACAAGCACTTCATCGCTTTTTTCATATTTCATTAGATTAAATGCAACAAAAGGCAAGCCTCCCCATTCAAAAGGAGACTTGCTTTTCCTATGCTATCGACTTAATCACAAAAAAGCCTCCGCAATCTTTTGGGAGAAAATAGATTATTTATTTTGAATTAAGCCGAAACCAAGCCCAGTGGGATCGACCATATAGGCAAGATAAAACTCATCAAACTCCATTTTGTCACGAACAATGATGGCACCATTCTGCTTAGCTTTTGAAATAGCTTGATCGATTGAATCCACTTCGATTTGAATACGTGTTCCAAAAGGAAGATCATGTGTCCCCTTAGCAATACCGCCGTTGATCCCAGACTTTTCATCATTCCCAGTTGTTACAGCCCGATATTCCCAATTAGGTGCGGCTACCTCCCAACCAAAAACCTTGGCATAAAACTCAACTGCTTTTTCAGGCTCCTAGCTATTTAATTCAAACCCTATTACTCTCCCCATCTAATTCCCCTCCTAATTTTTAAATTATAATTTATAATTCAATAACTAAATGGATATTCCCTTCATTTATTCAACAACATAATGTAAAGTCGAATTCCTTTCCTGGAGATGTCTGATTAGCCTTGGTATTAGCAATTGTGACAACATAATGACGTAGGTATTTAACTATTCATTAATTAGTAAAATATTGTATAATTAAATTAGAACGAACGTTCAAATGTTTTAAAGGAGTAAATCAATGAATAAAAGACGTTACGATAGCGAGAAAGCAAAAGTTGAAATTATGGAACATGCGGTTAGTTTGTTTTCTCAAAAAGGCTATAATCAAACATCAGTTGGCGATATTTCCACCGCTTCAGGCTACAGCAAGGGACATATTTATTACCATTTTGAAAACAAAGAAAAGCTCTTTGTTCTTTTAGCGCAACAAACAATGCAAGATTGGCACAACAAATGGCTGCAAAAAGAATGTAACTACTCTACGGCAACAGAAAAATTATATGGCATGGCCATGCATGTTCTCTATCATTACCAAACACCTTTATTAAGATCAGGGCAAGAGCTAGCTTCCAATCCAAAATCGAGCCCTGAATCAGTACAACAATTATACAATTTAGCCGTTGTACCGATGGGTGCTTATCGTGCGATTCTGCAAGAAGGAATTGATAAGGGGGAATTTGTTCATGGAAATATTGATGAATGGACTGTTCTGCTAGGCACTTGGCTAGGGGGATTATGTCAGCTGACATATACGCAGGAGCTGAAAGCACTTGAGCCACTCTTTAACCAGGCAATAACCATTTTTATCAATTATGCCTCGGCATAATGGCTTCCAGAGGAATTAACTTATTACAACGGGTGAAGTTAAAGAAGATAAAAAAAGGTGGGGTATAAATGAAAATTGCATGTATAGGCGACAGCTTAACAGAAGGTAGACCAGGGGTTTCATTTTTTAAACTACTAACAACAAACCATCAACATATCGAATTTGATAATCTCGGTAAACCAGGTGAAACAGTAAAAAGCTTACACAGTCGTTTAGAGAAATCGAAGCTAGCTACTTATTATGACCTTAGCTTTCTTTGGATTGGTGTCAACGATGTTTATGCTAAACTTTTGAAAGTGCAGGCACAACCAGTTACAAAAGATCATCAAGAATTTAAAGATTACTATGTAAATTGTTTAGAAATGATTTTAGCATCCTCTAAACATGTCGTTTTAGTAACACCAGCTTTAATCGGAGAGACAATGAAAAACGCTCCTAATAAAGAATTAAAAGAGCTCTCCTCTATTATTCAATCCATTTCTTCAAAATATGCAAATGTAAGCTTTCTAAATATACAAGAGGTGTTTGAGCATCACTTAGAACAAGTTAATAGTTCCGATTATATGAACACTAATGTTATGCGAGTAATGAAAGATGTACTGTTTTATAAAAATCCTTTGCGAATTGACCGATTATCTAAAAAGAGAGGGCTACATTTAACGTTAGATGGCGTTCATTTAAATAGTAAAGGAGCAGAACTTGTCGTGGAAGAATACACAGCTGTCATTGAACAGTTTCAATTACAGGAAGCTATTGAACAATAGGAAGTCATGTGAGAGGTGATGAAGATGAGAAAGGTTGCGATTGTTACTGGCGGTGTATCAGGTATAGGGAAGGCTATCTGCAAAGAGTTAGTAGGTCGTCATGTATTTGTCATTATTGCAGATATTAACGAACATGATGGACGTTTGCTAGAGGCAGAACTAAATAAAGATGCTTCAAATGCTAGATTTGTAGAATTAAATGTAACCGATTACAAAAGTGTTGAACATGTCATTACAAATGTCTATGAGGAGTTTCAAAGATTAGATTATTTATTCAATAATGCTGGTATAGCTATGTATGGTGAAATGTATGATATGTCGATGAACGAATGGAAAAACATTGTGGATCTTAATTTATGGGGCGTTATATATGGTACTCAAGTTGGCTATCAAATCATGAAGAAACAAGGTTTTGGACATATCATCAATACCTCATCAGCAGCAGGGTTGGGGCCAGCGCCTATATCTGCCGCATATTCAACTACGAAGCATGCTGTTGTGGGCTTAACGACATCACTACACTATGAGGCTGAGGAATTTGGCATCAAGGTAAGTACGCTATGTCCGACTTTTGTTGATACACCTATTTTCGATAAAGCGACAGCTATTAATATCGATAAATCAGTAATGTCCAAACAATTGAAAAAGCAAAAAATGATGTCTCCACAGCAACTAGCAAAAATCACTATTGCAGGCGTACACAAAAATAAGCCTATTATCTGTCCTATGCCTATGCGTAAAACAATGGATGTACTCTTTACGATCTTCCCTTCGTTGCACAGAGCTTTAATGAGAATGGTCTGTAAAGTAAGTCGAAAAGCTCGATTAACCTAAACTTTTCACGTAAAAGCTTTCTTCCAGAGGTAAAAAACCGCTATGCTTTTCCGCCTCCCAGGCACGAACCGCATCAGGGCCAAAAATAGGATGTTGAGCACGAAGGCATATGTCTCCTTCGCTTACATTTTCATTTACACTCATCAAAAACAATTTGTAGGAGTCTCGCGGCTTTTTACCTTTATATTTAAGATAACTTAAACACTGAACGGAATTACCCTTTTCAGAGATTAATAGCTAGTTATTTATACTTTTCTTTATCATTTTTATAAATACCTAAAAGTAATATAATTAACCCTATAACAAAAATTATAGGAGCTAAAAACATCATAATCGAGGTTGCCCAACTATTTTTAACTACTATTCCATACATTACGCCAATTACAAAAGATAAGAACGGTGCAAACGCTATCATTGTAATGATACCCCAAACGATGTAATTCCCTTTCTCTGACCTTCCTTCGGTTAATTGGAATCCCGCTATTAGACCAACTAATACGATCAATAAAGCAATGACAAACGCCATTTCAAATCACCTCCCCCTTTCCTTCTATAATATGCTTCATTAGTTTAGTGGTTTGGTAACATAACACTAGGCTTATTAAAAATATCTATAAATAACGCCCAAATGGAATGGAAAATCAGCTGAACATTATGATGATAAGCCTACTTCTTTTAGCGGGTGCCGAGGCATAATTGATACAAAAAAACCACAACCATCAATAAATGTGGTTGTGATTTTTAAGGATTCGATCTACATGGCATCTTGCAAAATGACACCGTCGCTCATTTTAATAATACGATCCGTATAAGCAAGCATTTCTTCATCGTGTGTCACCATTAAAGTAGTAATGTTTAACGTTTTAGTCAAATCTCTAATTAGTAACATAACCTCTTTTGATCTTTGTGAATCTAAGCTTGCTGTTGGTTCATCTGCGAAGAGAACTTTCGGTTTATGAATGATTGCTCGGGCAATGGCAACACGTTGCTTCTCGCCACCTGACAATGACGAAGGATAAGCCATTTTTCGATGGTCCATCCCTACTAATTTTAGTATTCGATTAACTTCATTTTTTTGTTCCTGCTTCTTTAATGTTGATTCAGAAACATCTAGCATTAGCAGTAGCTGCTCCTGAACTGTAAGAAAAGGTACAAGGTGTGCAAACTGAAAGACAAACCCAAATTCACTTGCTCGTACTTTTCGAACTTCTTCCGCGTTCATGGTAGACATATTTTTTCCTTCAAAAATAACGTGCCCATCTGTTGCAGGCTGAAGTCCAGCAGCTATTGTCAGAAGTGTACTCTTACCTGATCCAGATGCACCGACCAATGCTGTTATTTCCCCTTCATTTAGAGAAAGATCTATCCCTTTAAGTATTTCTTCCTCTACCTCGCCATTTCTAAACGTTTTTCTAACTTCATCGATTTTAAATAAAGTCATATTAAGCCTCTCCTTGCTGTATCGCTTGTAATGGTTGAATTTTTTTAATTTGGATGCCTGAAATTGTAGCTCCAATAAATCCAATAATTAGGAATACGATTGATAATTGAGTTGTCGTCCCAATTGTTAACGTGAAAGGCATTCCTTTTGGCGCTATCAGATTAAATGCTTGGCTAAAGGCTACCGACAAAATAAGTGAAATAACTGTAATGATAGCCATCTGTGTCCATATCATTTTGAATAGTTTACTCGTTTTCACACCAATGGCCTTCAAAATTCCGTATAAACCAATTTTTTGAACGTTCATCATATAGAAGAAGATAGCAAACAGCATCCCACTGATGACTACTAAAAACCAGACAATCATATTTAAAGACATTTGTTCTGCGCTATAGCTTGGGATTGTATTAAGAAACTCTTTATTCGAAAATGATTGTAATCCAGCAAATTGTTTTGAAGAATCACCATTTGGTACAAAAATCAATTGCATTTCATCAGTACGATAAATTTCTTTATAATCCTCGTTATTAATATAGGCAACCGGTGCATGACTATATTTTTTTTGCTCTACAAATCCTTTTACTACAAACTTGCCACTAAACTGATTATTCGTTAATGTATCGCCTACTTTTATTCCTTTATCTTTCAATGAGCTGTCTACTATCACTTCTTCGTGTTGCACTTTTTCAAATAACTTTGAATCAGTGGATGTCACAAAGGCGACGCTTTGCTGCTTATTATCCTGATCATTTAAAAAGCCCATTTGTAGTGAAAAAGCTACTGCATCCTTTTCATTACTCAATATTTCATTTTGTGTACCGCTATCTATCTTTGACAGATTATAAGTTTCATCTGCATCCGTATTCATATAAAATTGTCCTTGTGGTAAATCTTTAATTAAAGCGGCATTATCCTGTGATAATCCATTCGCCAAACCAGAAATAATAAAAGTTAAAAAACTAACTAGAAAAACAATTGATCCTAATATTAAAAATCTTACTTTATTCTTCTTAATTTCTTTCCACGCAAGATTCATAGTGAACTCCTCCATTCATTTTTACATCCTTAGCATAAAATCCTTAAATGAACGGAAGATGAACTAATCATTACAAATGGTTTTAAACAAAAAACTCATAAACCTTTTCTTTTTAGGTTTACGAGCTGAATGTAAAATTATTGGCCATCTAAACGAATGACAGCTTTTTTATAATATTTTGGCGTTTCCTCTATTTTTGATTCGTACAAAATCACTTCTTCAACTGAAAATTTTGGAAGCTGAAAATTTTCTTCTAGCAATGCGTCGAACGAAATTCCCCCACATGCTTCATCCCATTTTCTTGCAACAGTTATATGGGGTGTAAAAGGCTTCTTATCTAATTCAAAACCAGCCTTCATACAATCACGGTATACGATTTCTCTCACCAAATTTAATGGCTGCGATTCAAGCAGATTAACCCATAAAATTCTTGGATATTCTTTTCTTCCAAAAGTATTGAACCCTTGAATGTTTAATTCGAATGGTGGAACATTCCGAAGATTTCCCCTCGTTTCATCCATTACAGCCTGTAATTGCTCTTCATCCGCATGACCTAAAAAAGCCAATGTGATGTGATAATCTTCCTGGTGTACCCATCGCTTAAAATGAATATCTGCTTTCATTTCTTCACATTTCACTTTAAGAGCTGCTTTAATATCTGAAGGAAGTGGAACGGCAATAAAAAAATGTCTGCTCATAATCATACCCTCTCTATTCATCGAAAATGCTACTTATCAGGCATTATTTCTTTTCCTACTAAAATTTAACCATTACTACTCACGCTAAAGTAGAATTAACCCATTTTTCTTTTTAGCGAGTAGTTCATAACCTACATCTCTATATTCTTTCTCACTTTACACTGATAACAGGTAAGGAGGGTGGTCTAAGTGGAACAAGATTATTACAACTTTGTAAAGCACACAATATTTCTCCTTTAAAACCTAGATTTATTAAAGTTGAAGATGTGGTTGTTTCTATTAATGTTAAAAATCATATGAAAGAAGGAGTAGATTTGCAATGTTTTAGAATTCTTAATCTTATTGCTACCTTAATTGTTTGATTACCCCAACAAATATTATAGAACCAAAAAAAGAACCCTTGTAATCAAGGGTTCTCTACTAAATGTGATACCGGTGGTCGGGGTCGAACCGACACTCCAAAGGAACACGATTTTGAGTCGTGCGCGTCTGCCAATTCCGCCACACCGGCATAATGGAGATAAAAAAAATCGGATAAACCGATTGATTAATAAAATATGGAGGCGGCAACCGGATTTGAACCGGTGATAAAGGTGTTGCAGACCTGTGCCTTACCACTTGGCTATGCCGCCGTCATATTTGGAGCGGAAGACGAGGTTCGAACTCGCGACCCCCACCTTGGCAAGGTGGTGTTCTACCACTGAACTACTTCCGCAAAAATGGCTGGGGTACTAGGATTCGAACCTAGGCATGACGGAATCAAAATCCGTTGCCTTACCGCTTGGCTATACCCCAACAATGGGGCGACTGATGGGAATCGAACCCACGAATGCCGGAACCACAATCCGGTGCGTTAACCACTTCGCCACAATCGCCATTGTTATATTGTATTTATTAATTTTATTGAAAATGGGGCGACTGATGGGAATCGAACCCACGAATGCCGGAACCACAATCCGGTGCGTTAACCACTTCGCCACAATCGCCATAAAATTAAATGGCAGGGGCAGTAGGAATCGAACCCACACCAAAGGTTTTGGAGACCTCTATTCTACCGTTGAACTATGCCCCTATTAAATTAAAACTGGTGGAGGGGGACGGATTCGAACCGCCGAACCCTAAGGAGCGGATTTACAGTCCGCCGCGTTTAGCCACTTCGCTACCCCTCCGGGAAAGTCATGGTGCCGGCGATAGGAGTCGAACCCACGACCTACTGATTACAAGTCAGTTGCTCTACCAACTGAGCTACACCGGCAAAAAATATGGTGGGTCAGGACGGAATCGAACCGCCGACACTTAGAGCTTCAATCTAATGCTCTACCAACTGAGCTACTGACCCATATTTTCAAAAAAATGGCGGTCCCGACCGGGATCGAACCGGCGATCTCCTGCGTGACAGGCAGGCATGTTAACCGCTACACCACGGGACCATTTTGGTTGCGGG
>NZ_JBIWGL010000004.1:0-194330 GCF_044763535.1 Lysinibacillus sp. NPDC095746 | reverse complement strand
AAACGGATATTAAAGCTACTAAAAAAAGAATAAGGAATAGAGACAGAAATAAGGCACTTCCTGTTCAAAATTGAACAAGAAGTGCCTTATTTTTATCTAAAAAAGGTTCGCTATTATAAAACCGTAAGTTTTTCAGTACCCACGTAAAGAATCTACCTCTTTTTTTAGTAAAACTTTCATAGCAAAAATATTTAAATTTCAAGTGAAACATCGAAAATAACTATTAAATCAAAATATAGTAAATTCGCATTTACACATTCTTTTATACATATACTTATATATCAAATTGTAACAATACCGTCTTGTCTAAATTGACTTTGATATGTTAAAGAAAGAGGTGATGATTGAATGAAAATTGTCAGTCATGTGATGAAAAAACAAGTATTTCGAGCGATGATTATTGGAGGAATAGTTGGACTTTTTGGTGTAGCCCTTTTTTTAGGTATTCTTCAAGCAAGTACTAAATTTTCTTTAAAAAATGATAACACTGAGGTAGCCACTAAAAGTAATAATGCTAATTCATCAAAAGAAACAATTCCGACAGCAGGAGGAGCAACGAACGGACCGATGTTTTTTGCAAGTCAAGCAGGGGTCTATTCAAATTATGAAAGTGCAAGCTCGTTTGTAGCTGAACATCCTTCATTAAAAGAAAGTGCCATTGTCGAGGTTGACGGAAAATTTTATGTTTGGACAAGTATGGTTACAGATGAAAGTCAGCTTGTCTTTTTAAAAGATCCCGCAACATTTAAAAAAGCATTTACTTTAAGCGGTGACAGTTGTAAAGAGGCAACGATTGCAGAACTTCCATCTGTGCTAGCTGACAAAAATGCAACAAAATTAAATTTTAAGGATAAATCGAAGGATTCTACGTTGCCTGCTGATTGGCAATCTATTGGAGCGGCAGCCTCGTCTATTTCAACAGATATTAGCATCGTTCGCTTACAAGTTTTTGCCCATTACAAATCGAAAAATGCTTGTCTTCAAGTGAAATTTTAAGCACAAAAGATGGTGAAATAAGCATTATCTTGATATTTAGAAAATTTTCAAATCCAAAATTCTCCGTTATGATACCTAATAAGGAGGAATGGTCAGATAATGTTTAAAACAAATCACAAGCTAGTGCTAGCTTCAGCTTCACCACGAAGAAAGGAATTGCTTGCAATGCTATCACTTCCATTTGACATAATAACTAGTGAAGTAGAAGAGACAAGCGTCCAGGCAAGTACAATGCAAGATTATGTGAAAGGTGTAGCTCTATTAAAAACACGTGATGTGGCGAAAAAAGCCCCAAAAGCCACGATTATTGGAGCAGATACGATTGTTGTTTATGATGATGAGTTACTCCATAAACCTAAAAATCGTGAGGAGGCAATTTCTCACTTATTGCGCTTATCAGGTAAGCATCATGCGGTCATGACAGCTGTTGCCATTATTGAGCCTAACGGTAATGAAACTACATTCGTCGAAGAGACAAATGTTGTTTTTCATTATTTATCGCAAGAGCTCATTGAAGCATATGTAGATTCGGGAGATCCTTTCGATAAAGCAGGTGGTTATGGCATTCAAACTGCTGGAACCCTTCTAGTTAAACGAATTGAAGGAGATTATAACAATGTAGTCGGCTTACCACTTGCAACGTTGTTTACGCATTTGATAGCACTTAATATTATCCAATTTGCGAAGGAGTGAAGCTTTTTTGCCAAATGATGTTTTACCAAGGACAATGATACGAGACGTTAATATAGAGGATCGACCACGCGAAAGACTACGGAGACAAGGAGCGATGAGTCTATCGAATCAGGAGCTGCTTGCGATTTTACTAAGAACAGGCACGAAAGAAGAATCTGTTCTTGTACTTGCAAATCGCGTTCTAAGCGTTTTTGAACGTTTACATCATTTGAAACATGCAACAATAGAAGAAATGGTTGCTATTAAAGGGATTGGTGAGGTCAAAGCCATTCAATTATTAGCGGCAATTGAACTCGGTAGACGTCTCGCACAGAAATATAACGATGAAAAATATACGATTCGTTCACCGGAAGATGCAGCTGCCTATTTAATGCCTGATATGACCTCACTGAATCAGGAGCATTTCGTAGTTCTTTTTCTGAATGTGAAAAATCAAATTATTCATAGACAGACGATTTTTATAGGCAGTCTAAATGCTTCAATCGTCCATCCTAGGGAGATTTATCGCGAAGCTGTAAAAAGATCAGCGGCTGCTATTATTTGTGCTCATAATCATCCTAGCGGGGTTCCAACACCTAGTGATGAGGATATTGAAGTGACGAGAAGAATTTTAGAGGCTGGTTATATTATAGGCATAGATTTAATTGATCATCTTATCATCGGTGATCATCAGTTCATTAGTTTGAAAGAAAAAGGATATTTTTAACTTCTTTTAGCGTGTGTCAAACATCCGCAGAAAGAAGTTCAAGCTTCCGGAGGATGTCACGCAATTATGCCGGGGCATAATTGAGCTCTGCAATATATTTTGCAGAGTTTTTTTATTTCCTCAAATTGGATAAAATAATTAAATCGCTTTTATTATTTTAAAAATAAACATTTTGTATTATTTTGCGGTAAAGTAAAATTAATAGCGAACCTTTTTTGATAGAAAACGTTACTGTATTCGTAGAAATGTCTATAATATTCACAAAAATTGGTAGCCTATTACACGTTGTCTTACAAGAATAAAAATTATATGCTAATCTATACATACTATTTTTGTTTGGGTGGGAATTAAAATAGTATCTTTTCCGCGAGAAGAGGTATGTGGCACTACAAATTCTTGCGTTTTTCCGTTATAATGAACGGTATGATTTTATTTTTATTCAGAAAAAGACTCTCACTCCAACAGGTGTGAGATAAATGAGTGTGTAGTTTTTTTTCAGTAGGTGTCCAACACTGGGTGAATGAAGATAGAGACTCGGGGGGAAATACGCCTGAGTGCAGTTGATGTCAACGAAAGTATGGCTTAAATAGAAAGGGAGTACACAAATTGTTTGGATTAGGAAGTAAAGATGTCGGGATTGACCTTGGCACAGCGAATACATTAGTGTTTATTAAAGGGAAGGGAATCGTTTTACGCGAACCTTCAGTTGTAGCAAAAAATACAAAAACGGGAGATATTGTTGCAGTTGGTAATGATGCGAAAAATATGATTGGTCGTACACCTGGGTCAATCGTAGCAATCCGTCCTATGAAAGATGGCGTTATTGCTGATTTTGATATTACTACAGCAATGATAGAATACTATTTAAAAGAAGCTTGTAAAAATTCTGGTGGCAATTGGAAAAAACCGAATGTTATGATTTGTGTGCCTTACGGTATTACATCTGTTGAACAACGTGCGGTTATTGATGCTGCTCGCCAAGCAGGCGCTAAAGAAGCATTTACAATTGAAGAGCCATTTGCAGCAGCAATCGGTTCGAACTTACCAGTATGGGATCCAACAGGGTCAATGGTCGTTGATATCGGTGGTGGTACAACAGAGGTAGCGGTTATTTCATTAGGTGGTATTGTAACAAGTGAATCCGTGCGTGTTGGCGGGGATGCAATGGACCAATCTATCATTTCTTATATTCGTAAATCATATAACTTAACAATTGGTGAACGTACTGCAGAAGCAGTAAAAATGGAAATTGGTACAGCATTGGCTGAGGGTCCAGAAGAAAGAATGGAAATTAGAGGACGCGACCTTTTAACAGGTTTACCAAAAACGATCGAAATTTCTTCACAGGAGATTTCTGAATCTTTACGTGAAGCGGTAGCATCTATTATTGATGGTGTTCGAAAAACCCTTGAACAAACACCTCCTGAATTATCTGCAGACGTAATGGAACGCGGAATTGTACTAACAGGTGGTGGTGCGTTATTAACGAATTTAGACAAAGTCATTAGCCAAGAAACTAATATGCCAGTATTTATCGCAGAAGATCCACTGGACTGTGTTGCTATTGGTACAGGTAAGGCTCTAGAGCATATTGATTTAATTCGTCAACAACAAGTTAAAGGGTAAGGGGGTTTAGGCAATGCCACATTTTTTTTTCAATAAGAAATTAATTTTGCTGCTCGTAGGCATGGTTTTTCTTGTGGCATTGATTAGCTTCTCATTACGTGAACGGACGAATGCAACTTTACCAGAGCAAATTATTAAAGACACTGTCGGCGTCGCACAATCTATTGTTGCGAAGCCGGCGAATTATATTACTGGTGTTTTTAATAGTATTGATTCCCTCTTAAACACGTACGAAGAAAATAAACGTTTAAAAGCACGCTTAGATGAATTTGCAGCCGTACAAGCTGAGGCATCGGACTTGAAATCTGATATTAAAAAGTTTCAAGAGCTTACGGACAAATCGGAAAGTTTAAAAGCTTATGATCCGATTCATGCCACAGTTATTGCTAGAAATCCTGACCAGTGGGAAGAGAAGATTATTTTAGATAAAGGATCTTCACACGGTGTAGAAAAAAATATGGCAGTTATGACAGCAAAAGGGTTAGTCGGTAAAGTTACTTTAGTGACACCTTTCACGTCTGAGGTAGAGCTTTTATATACTAATAATCCAAACTATCGTGTTTCTGCGATGGTTCAAGGAGATAAACAAGCATACGGTTTAATTGAGGGCTATGATAAAGAGCGTAATGAACTCATCATGAAGCGAATCGATTCAAGTTTAACAGTTAAAAAGGGTCAGCAAGTTGTTTCATCAGGACTTGGTGGTATTTTCCCTAAAAATGTGCCAATCGGAGAAATAACTGAAGTAAGCACAGATGATTTTGGCTTAACAAAAATGGCCTATGTTAAACCAGCTGCTGATTTTTCAATTTTAGAATATGTTGTTATTGCTAAACGGTCCGCTACTGTAATAGATGGATCTGATGGTGATAAATCGAACAAGGATTTAACACATCCACAAAAGGGTAAAGAGGAGGCGGAATAATGGTTCGGTTTCTCATCCCCTCTGTGGCAGTTTTACTATTTTTGGTAGAACCGGAGTTTGCTATGTTTTCACCGATTGAAGTGAAAGGGCAAATCTTTTATTTAGTTCCGAGATTTTTAATCTTATATTTAATATTTATATCCATCTATTACAGCCGTCAGCGAGCGGTAATGTATGGACTTTTTTTTGGTGTCTTGTATGATGTGTTTTACATTGATATTATTGGATTATATTCAGTACTGTTTCCGCTTATTTGTTTTTTAGCAGGGTCTATTGTGAAAGTTATTCATCAGCACTTAGTTGTGACAACGACGATTTCAGTTGTTTTAGTAGCAATTTTAGAATTTATACTCTATCAATTCTTCTATCTTATCGACTTTACAACGATCCCATTATCGGAATTCTTACGTTCACGACTGCTGCCAACGATCATTGCCAATGCACTGTTTTTAATGATTCTTGGTTGGGCCTTCAAGTATCTAATTAATGCGCGTGTCTTGCAGAGAGCACGTGAAGTTTCTTAATAAAGAGCAACGTGAGGTGAGGCATTCATGAAAAAACAGTTAGTTAATATGAAGGGAACAAAGGATGGATTTGTTCTTCGTTTAGACGATCAATGTGCGTATGTCGATTTAGTAGAAGAGCTTAAAAAGAAAGTGTCAGAAAGCGGTATCGATAGTAAAGTAGATGTACAATTATATTTGGGCTATCGATACTGTTCTGCTGAACAAATCAAAGAGCTTATTAAAATTGTTCAGGAAACTGAGCAACTAATTGTTTCAAAGGTGCAAAGTGAAGTACTGACTGTCCATGAGAGCAACCAGAAAAGGATTGAAAGTCAACAAGATACATATATTGGTGTGGTCAGATCGGGTCAAGTTCTGCGTTCGTCAGGAGATATTATTATCGTAGGGAATGTCAATCCGAACGGACGTGTAGAAGCGGGTGGCAATGTGTATGTCCTAGGTAAACTCAAGGGCATTGCGCATGCTGGCGTTCATGGTAATAAGGAGGCAATCATTGCAGCATCTCTTTTTGAAGCCACACATATTATGATTGCTGATCAGGTCCAGGCAATGTCGGACGAACATGTAAAAGCAATTAAACATGAAGAGATGACTTGTGCATTTATTGGCTTGGATGGACGCATTACGTACGATCAAATTCACGCGTTAAAAAATATTCGACCATTATTAAATGTGTCTAAGGGAGGTAGCTAGTGTGGGAGAAGCGATCGTCATAACTTCAGGTAAAGGCGGTGTCGGAAAAACAACGACAACGGCTAACCTGGGGACTGCATTGGCTCTACAAGGTAAGAAAGTATGTTTAGTAGATACCGATATTGGACTTCGTAATTTGGACGTCATTTTAGGTCTTGAGAATCGGATCATTTATGATTTAGTAGACGTTGTTGAAGGGCGCTGTAAGATTCATCAAGCATTAATTAAAGATAAACGTGTAGATGAGAAACTATTTTTATTACCTGCTGCTCAAACAACAGATAAAAATGCTGTTAAACCTGAGCAGATGAAGAGCTTAGTAGAAGAATTAAAAAGAGACTATGACTATGTTTTAATAGACTGTCCAGCGGGCATTGAACAAGGTTATCGCAATGCTGTTGCTGGTGCAGATCATGCAATAGTTGTAACAACACCAGAAATCTCTGCCGTTCGTGATGCAGATCGAATTATTGGCTTGCTCGAACAGGAAGAAATTACTGCACCTAAACTAATTATTAACCGCATTCGCCAGCATATGATGAAAAGCGGTGATACGTTGGATGTTAACGAAATTACAACACATTTGTCTATCGATTTATTAGGGATCATCGTAGATAATGAAGGGGTTATTTCATCTTCCAATAAAGGTGAACCAGTAGTAATGGATCCTACTAATAAAGCATCTCTAGGTTATCGTAATATAGCCCGTCGAATACTTGGCGAATCTGTGCCACTTATGGCCATTGAAGATGAAAATAGAGGTGTATTTTCAAAACTAAAAGCGTTATTTTCTAAATAATCATCAGCCTTTTCGTGCATTTGTGCGAGAAGGTTTTTTTATTGTGCATGAATGGACATGCAATCTCATATAGTGTGAAAAAAGGATGAGGGCTTGTTTAAAAAATGGAAATGGTTGGTCACAATCCTGCTTGTGGTCGCAATAATGCTTGTAATACGTTTAGAGGATCAAGGTGTATTGGAAACACCTGTGAGGAAGCTTGTTACAACATCAGCAGATTTAACCTACTTAAGTGAGCTCGGACAAAGCTGGCTAAATAAAGAGGATACAACAATTTTAGTTTCGAGTGATGTTGGGCAAACTGAACTATTATCATTTGCCAATGCGCAAGTTTTTAAGGAAGGTTTTTTATTGCAATATGACATGGGCCTACCGGTTTATGCTGGGAAGAATGGACTTGTCGTTTTTACTGGCCATACAAAATATACCGGTAAGACAATGACAATAAGCTATGATGATGGTACAACAGTATCCTATGGTATGCTGGATAGTTTAGCACAACTTCCATATACAACGGTGCAGGCAAACGATTTAATCGGCATGAAAGAGGCGGGACAACTCTATATTTCGATTGAAAAAGATAAGACACAATATAGCTTAGAGCAGATTGTACAGTGGCTTGAAACAGCGGCGTCCAATGAAAATTAAACTACATCTTCTATGCATCCCTCTCGTATTTTTAATGATTTTTACTGGCCAAATCGCTTATTACGCCATTATTTTATCTTCGTTATTATGGCATGAGGCTGGTCATTTGTTAACGGCAATGCTTTGTGGCGTAAAAGTAAAATCATGCGTTATTGCACCTTACGGAGGGGAAATAGAATTTGAAAATCCAGCGGTTGTGCCTGCAACGTCACTCCTTTGGATTGCCTTAGGGGGACCAATCGCTACAATATTAGGGATTGGCCTCGCTTTTTTTATGCCAGAACTGCTTGCTACTAAACTTATTAATGTGCAACTTGTGCTATTAGCAATCAATGTTTTACCGATTATTCCGTTAGACGGTGGTAGAGTATTTTTAGCGTGCTTATTTTTATTCAATCCAAGTGTTCGTGCGTTTGAATATTACTACTGGTTTTCTCTTCTAATTGCCTTTATACTATTCATGGTATCTTTATGTTACCTTCCACAATCTATTTTTTTAGCAATTTTATGTTTATTTATATGGCTTCAAGTGTTTAAGGAATGGAATTATCGAAAATATCGTTTAGCATTTGAGAAATATGTAATGAATAGATTGACTTAAAAAAAATCTTGTGGTAATATTTTAATGTTATTGTTTGTAGCACCTGTGCTACTGCAACCGCACTGGAAAGGTTTAAGTATCGTAAGATCACCTTTATAAACAGGCGAGTCTGAGTCTAAGAGGAGGTGCAGTAAAATGTACGCAATTATTGAAACTGGTGGTAAACAAATCAAAGTAGAAGCTGGTCAAGAAATCTATGTTGAAAAATTAGGTGTAGAAGCTGACGAGGTTGTAACTTTCGATAAAGTTTTATTCGTTGGTGGCGAAAACGTTAAAGTTGGAGCTCCATTCGTAGAAGGCGCTACTGTAACAGCTAAAGTTGTTAAAGAAGGCCGTGCGAAAAAAATCGTTGTTTTCAAATTGAAAGCTAAAAAGAACTACCGTCGTAAACAAGGTCACCGTCAACCTTACACAAAATTAGTTGTTGAAGCTATCAACGCTTAATTGTGAGGTGTAGCGAATGATACAAGTTACGATTCATCACGATGAAAATAGACATGTGTCAGCATTTGAATTTTCAGGACATGCAGAATACGATGAATCTGGTAAGGATTTAGTATGTGCTGGAGCATCTACAATTGCCATTGGTACAGTAAATGCTATTTATGCACTATTACAATTACAGCCAGAAATCGAACAAGCTGCTGAAGGTGGAGGTTATCTTAAGGTAAACTTACCGTCAGAATTAGAGCCTGAGATTGATGCAAAACTACAGTTAATTGTCCAAGTAATGACTGCCCAAGTGTATTCGATGGTGCAAAATTACGGACAATACATCCAAATCAACTACAACCAAGTAGGAGGTGGAACGGAATGAAATTATTATTAACTTTAGACTTACAATTTTTCGCATCGAAAAAAGGTGTAGGTTCTACTAAAAACGGACGTGACTCTGAGTCAAAACGCCTTGGTGCTAAACGTGCTGATGGCCAATTCGTAACTGGTGGTTCAATTCTTTACCGTCAACGCGGTACAAAAATTTACCCAGGTACAAACGTAGGTCGTGGTGGTGACGATACACTATTTGCTAAAGTTGACGGCGTTGTTAAATTCGAACGCTTAGGTCGCGATCGCAAACAAGTATCTGTATACCCAGCATCACAAGAAGCTTAATCTTTTAAAAAGATAACATAAAGCGGAGGACTGCATTTATTGCAGTCCTTTTTTTGGCTAAAATACAACTTCTTTCAGCAATTATTTCTGTAGCGACAGCAACACATGACTGAGTGATTACTATCGTGCTGCTGATGCTACGTTAGCAACACGCTTTCGCACAACACGCATCTTCAGACCAAAGCACAAAGCCGATTCCGGATGTTATTATACCTCGGAATAATTGAATGAAGAATTAAGGGAAAAATACAGCAAAACTTGTTATACTAGTAAAGATAACTTTATTGGAGTGAATGGGATGAACAATCAATCACTAACCATTAGTGAAGTATTACGTTTTGCAAATCATGATTATGTGAATCAGCTTCAGCTTATTCGCATGAATTTAGATTTAGGTAGAATTGATGAATCGAAAAAACTTATTCAAGAGTATTCAGAGCAATTACAAGTACTTTCTATCCTTAATCGTCTACAATTACCACGAACAATAGAATGGCTGCAAACAGGAGGCTGGCGCTATCCTTCATTACCAATGAAGTTAAGCGGGGACATAAAAAAGCCTGTTACAAATGCTATTGATTCGGAAGTTGTAGATTACTTAAACAAAACAGTTATGCATGTTTATGATACATTAGATCCATTTACAGAGCAGAGTTTAGCGCTCGATGTACGTGTTGACGAACATACATTTGCCGTGACATTCACGCTAAATGGGCTATGGAGTGCTGATGCATTTACCGAAAAAGGTTTGAAACAATTAGACATTCAAACAATTGAACAGACGAATTCGTGCTGGCAATATGTCTTGAAAGCAAATAGGGAGTGAACTAAATGTTTGTCGATCACGTTAAGATTTATGTAAAAGGTGGCGACGGCGGGGACGGAATGGTTGCCTTCCGCCGAGAAAAATATGTACCGAATGGTGGTCCAGCTGGTGGTGACGGCGGACATGGTGGTAACGTAGTATTTGAAGTTGAAGAGGGCTTACGAACTTTGATGGATTTCCGCTATAAACGCCATTTTAAGGCAGACCGTGGTGAGCATGGTATGAGTAAAGGAATGCATGGTAAACGTGCAGACGATTTAATCGTTAAAGTACCGCCGGGCACAGTCGTAATGAACGAAGAAACAGGCGCGGTTATTGCCGATTTAGTTGAACATGGTCAACAAGCGATTATCGCAAAAGCTGGCCGAGGCGGACGTGGAAATTCACGCTTCGCAACACCGGCAAACCCAGCGCCAGAACTTTCTGAAAAAGGTGAGCCAGGACAAGAATTAAATGTTATATTAGAGTTAAAAGTTTTAGCAGATGTAGGACTAGTAGGTTTCCCAAGTGTTGGGAAATCAACGCTTTTATCTGTTGTTTCTGCTGCGAAGCCGAAAATTGGTGCCTATCATTTTACAACCATTGTCCCTAATTTAGGGATGATTGAAACAGATGATCATCGAAGCTTTGCGATGGCAGATTTACCTGGTCTTATTGAAGGAGCACACCAAGGGGTAGGACTAGGTCATCAGTTTTTACGACATATTGAACGTACACGAGTTATTGTCCATGTTATTGATATGTCAGGAATGGAAGGCCGAGATCCATACGAGGATTATTTAACGATAAACGAGGAGCTAAAGCAATATAATCTTCGTTTAACAGAGCGTCCTCAAATTATCGTTGCCAACAAAATGGATATGCCAGAAGCAGAAGAAAACTTAGAGGAATTCCGCAAAAAAGTGGGAGAAGACGTTCAAATTTTCCCAATTTCAGCAGTATCACGTCAAGGTTTAAAAGAATTACTATTTGCTATTGCAGATTTACTTGAAGTGACGCCTGAATTCCCTCTATACGATGATTTAGAAGAGCAATCCGAAGCAACGGTAATGTATAAACACGAAGCAAAAGGTGAAGATTTCGAAATTACTCGTGATGATGATGGTACATTTATCATCAGTGGTTACGCAATTGAACGCCTATTTAAAATGACTGACTTTAGCCGTGAAGATGGTATTCGCCGTTTTGCTCGTCAATTGCGTGCAATGGGTGTGGATGAAGCCTTACGCGAACGCGGAGCGCAAGATGGCGACATAGTTCGTCTGCAAGAGTTTGAATTTGAATTTGTCGATTAAGACAAGAGTTTTAGGGGGAAGCGCGTATGAAGAATGTTGCGAATCAGCGATATTATTTAGTTCGTGAAGATGTTTTAACGGATGCTATGCAAAAAACTTTGGAGGCGAAACACTTACTTTCAAGTGGTTCGGTATCTTCCATTTGGGATGCGGTAAAGCAGGTGGATTTATCGCGTAGTGCGTTTTACAAATATCGTGATGCTGTATTTCCTTTTCACTCAATTGTGCAGGAACGCATTTTAACAGTCTTTTTACAGCTTCAGGACCGTAAAGGAACACTTGCAAAGCTTTTAGAAACGGTGACAATTACACATTGTAATGTACTGACTATTCATCAAACTATACCGATCCAAGGACGCGCAAATGTTACATTGTCATTAGATGTAACTAGTATGACATGTGAACTTGATGATCTAATACAGCAGCTCAAACGTTTAGATTTTGTAGAGTCAGCGGAAGTAATTAGTTCTGGTGCATTGTAACTAAAAGCAAGCTTGAATTTTTGACAGAATGTAAGTAAACTCAAAAGGAGCAGTCCCATGTGGTGTAGTGAATCGCTTCATGGGACAGCTCCTTATTCTATTACAAAAGATAAAACACTATCACAAAATTCTATAATACAATTTAAGAAGAAAGGCAATTGCTTAGCATATAGGAAAGCCTCATATTCTGTCTCCATCTAACATTTGATGGAAAAATATAAAAGGTTTTTATAGATGTAAAATTCTGAATCATTAGTTAAATTTAAGAAGCTCATTATCAAAAAGTTGAGGATACTGTTTGTTAGAACGTTGTTCGTTCCGACTATGCGACTCCTTGGGGATCAGCGTGACAGATGACATTCTGGAGCGAGCAAAGCGGCTCATCGAACGCCACGTCATGGTGATGAGCCACTTTAATATAAAATCAAAAAGCTACAAGTTGTAGTGAAGGAGGTAAATGTAATGACAGAACAACAATGGGAAAAACGAATTGGCTATTTAGGACCAGAAGCATCATTTACATACTTAGCAACAAAGGCAACTTTTCCGAATGAGTGGCTTGTCCCTTGTTCTACAATTCCAGAATGTATTGAAGCAGTAGCTGAGGGGAAAGTAGATTTAGCGGTTGTACCACTAGAAAATGCTTTAGAAGGATCTGTATCGTTAACGCTAGATTATTTATTCCATGAGGCGACCCTATATGTTACAGGTGAGCTTCTATTAAAAATACAGCAGCATTTAATGGTCAATAAAGTCCAAAAGGACAATTGGGAATCGATTACAGGTGTTTATTCACATCCACATGCTCTAGCCCAATGTCATAAATACTTATTTTATCGTTTCAGCCATGTTCCGTTACATCAAACGACATCTACAGCAGCAGCTGCAAAATTTGTATCTGAAAATCCAAACGAGTGCATGGCGGCAGTTGGAAATGCAGCGGCAGCAGTTAAATATGGCTTAGAAATCGTGCAACCTGATATTCATGATTTTCATTTTAACCATACACGCTTCTTCGTATTATCAAAGCAAAATAGACGTTTGCCGCAAGAATTATCGGATGGACAGGCGAAGACAACATTCATGATTACATTGCCAACGGACCGTTCAGGGGCATTACATCAAGTATTATCAGTATTTGCATGGCGACAATTAAATTTAAGTAAAATCGAATCACGACCATTAAAAACAGGCTTAGGTGATTATTTCTTTATGATTGATGTATTAGCAGATGAAAAGGAGCCTATGATGCGTGGAGCTATGGAAGAACTAGCTGCACTTGGTTGCAAGGTGAAGTCACTTGGTACATACTTTACTTATCTAACATCGGACGAGTAATTACAGTGGCTAGGAGGGATCATTGTGGGGGGCATTATTTTATTTGACGGAGTGTGCAATTTTTGTGATAGTAGTGTGCAATTTATTATCAAATATGATCGAGCAGAGTATTTTCAATTTGCGTCCATCCAAAGTGAAGCTGGGCAGGCATTACTTGCACAATATAAAGTACCAGAAAATATTGATAGTGTCCTATTAATCGAACAGGGAAAGGTATATTTTGAATCCACAGCAGCACTTAAAATCTGTAGGAGATTAGATAGTTTTTGGCCTGTTATTTGTATTTTCATTATAATTCCTCCATCTATACGAAATAAAATGTATCGATTATTTGCCAAAAATAGATATCGTCTTTTTGGACGAAAAGAAGCATGTTTAATGCCGACATCTTCACAACGAAAAAGATTTCTCTAACTTTTAAGCTATCCAAGTAAAGTGGATAGCTCTTTTTGTTGAAATCTGTAAAGGAGAGCTCAAGTAAATCATTTAATTCAATAAGCTGCTAGTCTTTGTTTGAAAGCTAGCAGCTAAGGAAAGTTTGTTAAATTATTGATCTACAACTAAGTAACCCTTTTTTTGTAAAGTAAGTTCAATTAAATCTAAAACGTCAACAGAAGGAGCAGAAATAACATGAAGATGTGTACCACCTGTAAGTTCGGATAAATAACTTGCCTGTGTTTCATTGACGCGCTGAATAAATTGTTTTACCTCATGACGGTTAGAAACCATAATGGATGCGTTAATTTCCCCATAAATTGGGTGTTCAACAATAACGTTTTTTACTGTACCACCGCAATCAACTATTGTAATAAGTTCATCTTCTGCATCCTCGGCAGTGTGGAAGCAAGGAATTGTACGTTCAACAGTTTGCTGTAATTGTTCCTGATGCATATAAAGATATCCTTGGCTAGTTGCAATAATAGGTTCATTTCTAGCCTTTAATAATGTCATATCATTGACAATGACTTGTCTAGAAACATTAGCGAATTTAGCTAAATCCGTCCCTGTTATAGGTGCTGCGCTTTTTTTTAGTTGTGCTAGGAGTTGCAGTCGGCGTTCTTCGCCTAACATTTTTTTCATAAGAGATCACCTCTGCTTGTAATAAAGGAAGCAGTTTTCCTTAAAACTAGTGTACCATGAAGCATTTCCAACTGCGTGAAATTTTTGTATCCAAATGAAACATTGAACATATGATACGAAGAGAGGAAGGGAGGAAAAAATTGCGTATTCATATTGTCCAAAAGGGAGACACGTTGTGGAAGATTGCGAAAGAGTACGGAGTTTCGTTTGAAGATTTAAAGCGGCTGAATGCCCATCTTGCTAATCCAGATTATATTGTACCGGGCATGGAAATTATCCTACCTGAAAAAATACACAAAGAACCACATAGAGAACATCATCGAGAAACAGATTGGGGAATGCATAGGGAAGGACATAGGGAAGGACATAGAGAGGGGGGACATAGAGAAGGCCAGAGAGAATCCCATAGGGAGGGGCATAAGGAGCACATGCACAAAGAGCATATGCACAAGGAGTCACCTACAAGGCATGTTAAAGAAAAAGAGGTGCAAAGACCAACGCCACCACCAATTATTGTACCACCGCCACCAATGCCAGAACCACAAATGATTCCAATTCCTTATCCAATGCCAATGCCGATGCCTCAGCCAGCGCCTGTTGAGCTTAGCTGGAATCAAAACGTTGTCATGCCAAGTGTAGAGCAAACTGTATCTCCAATACAAATTCAACCACAACCACAGCCCGTAGCCCAACCGGAGGCACCACCACCAGCACCAATGCCGCAACCGATTTTTATCATGCCGCAAATGCCTGCAGTACCACATTGTGCAAGCTGCCATCAGCCAGTGCATCATCATATGTATTGGCCGATGCCGATGCCAATGCCAATGCCTATGCCAATGGAACCGCAAGTTGAGGCGTATACAATGCCAGAGCAACCATCATGTGAAACGGGATGCGAAAAAGTTGCTGGGGCGGGAGATTTCTTAGAATCTAGTACATCTCCATTCTTCCCTATGAGCCCTGAATATCAGCAAATGCCGGAAATGGAACAGCCATGTGGTTGTCATGCACAACCAGCCATGATGCCGACGTGGCAAATGGACCAATGTTACTGTCCACCGCCATGTCCACCACCATGCCCAATGCCATGTCCATCACATTGCCATATGCCACATTCTTCGGTAGGACCATGGATGTCACCGCATTTTTCTCCAGGCGGGATGACGCCTTATCGATGGTGAAAAAGCGTATATCATTGAAGAAGTAAAACCTAATATTTGGAAGTATAAATATCAATCTAAAAATTATTTTGTGAAACGAGCAAAGCAGATAGAAATAGCGGAAAAGGTAAGGGTTATACATCGACGACTTGGACATTTGGAGCCCTCGCTAATCTTACCTTTAATGAAAAGTGAAGATGAGTATTTAATCGTGCAAGATTGGCAAGAAGGAAGTCATAGTGCTAATTTTGCACATCTAAAGGATCGGAAGGAATCACTAAAGCTCTTAAATACATTACATGATACACATAAAAAAATTGCTTGGCAGCGGGTGCCAGGTTTGCACACCTATTCACAGCTTTTAAAATGGCAAATGCGTCATATGCGTTTTAAAAGCAGACGGAATGAATTTCGTGCATTTTTAACAAAAGAAGAAATCAATCAAATTTTACATTATAGTGAGAAATCGTTACAGCTAATCGCTCAGGAAGATGTACCTGAAAAAGAAATAACGCTTTTACATGGAGATGTCGTCCATCATAATTTTTTATGGTGCTCAGATGGGGAATTACGTTTAATTGATTTTGATTTGGCTCACCTTGGGGAAGCAGATGATGAATATATTTTATGGTTACATCGTGTATTGCCTGCCGTAGATTATGACCTTGGTAAAATATTTGCTGAGCTACCAGAGTTGAAACGATTAGATAAAAAAAAGCTACATCGTTTAAAATATCCAAATGAGCTATTACGTGAATGGCTTTTTGCAGTGGATTTACCATTAAATCAACAACTGTTATTTTTAGATTATTTAGTACCATTTACAAAACGGGCTCTCACATATTGGCCAAAACTGTGGTACGATATTGATAAAATGATAAAGAAATGACCGTCTTTTGGCGGTCATTTTTGTTATGTGAACGACTACTTGTGTTATTTCTTCTAGTCGAGCATTCGTTCGTAATATGCTATAATCGAAGACGATGATTGTGAGGGATTATAGAATGTATGATTATTTAAAAGGACAAGTAAAGCGTATAACTCCTGAGTATATCGTCCTTGAACAACAAGGGATTGGCTGGCAGCTAAATACACCAAATCCATTTGCGTTCCGGACATCGGCTCTTGAACAACAAATTTTTGTTCACTTGCATGTACGTGAGGATGCACAAGTGTTATATGGCTTTCCAAATTTAGATCAGCGAGAACTGTTTCGTAAACTGATTTTAGTGTCAGGAATTGGACCGAAGGGTGCACTTGCTATTTTAGCTACTGGGAACCCGCAACAGGTTATCAGTGCCATTGAACGAGAAGATGAATCATTTTTAGTAAAGTTTCCTGGTGTGGGTAAGAAAACGGCACGTCAAATGATTTTGGATTTAAAAGGTAAACTTGGCGGATTGTTGGAGACTATTGAGCTACCAAGTACAGAAGATGAGCTACCGTTATTTGGTGTGAATCCATATAAACATGAGCTTGAAGAAGCTATTCTTGCCTTAATGGCACTTGGTTATTCTGAAAAAGAATTAGAAAAAATACGTCCACAGCTCGAAGAAAACGACAAGCTTGAAACAACAGATGCATTTATGAAACAAGCTTTACAATTGCTATTAAAGTTAAAATAGTGAAAGGGGGGGAAGTACATGCCTGAACGTATGATTGCTAGTGAGGCAGGTAGCTATGATGAACAGTTTGAATTATCTTTACGGCCACAAAGATTAGCACAATATATTGGTCAACATAAGGTCAAGGAGAATTTACAAATTTTCATTGAAGCAGCAAAGCTTCGTCAGGAAAGTTTAGATCATGTGCTGCTATATGGACCGCCTGGACTTGGTAAAACTACATTAGCTGCTGTTATTGCTAATGAAATGAATGTCAATGTGCGCATGACTAGCGGCCCTGCGATCGAACGTCCTGGAGATTTAGCAGCTATTTTAAGCTCACTGGAACCGGGGGACGTGCTATTTATCGATGAAATTCATCGCCTGCCTCGTGCCATAGAAGAGGTGCTTTATCCTGCGATGGAGGATTTTTGTTTAGATATTGTCGTTGGTAAAGGCCCCGAAGCGCGTTCTGTTCGACTTGATTTACCGCCATTTACACTCGTCGGTGCAACAACAAGAGCTGGCGCATTATCAGCACCTTTAAGAGATCGCTTTGGCGTGTTGTTGAGGTTAGAGTATTATGATAATACGTCACTTGCAGAAATTGTTGTACGTAGTGCACATTTATTTGATGTTGAGATTGAGCAAGTAGCAGCACTTGAAATGGCGACACGCTCACGTGGTACACCCCGTATTGCTAACCGTTTGCTAAAACGAGTGCGAGATTATGCACAGGTGCTCGGAGATGGTATGATAACGGAGGGACTTGCTAAGCAAGCGCTCGAGCTATTACAAGTCGATCCTAGAGGGCTTGACCATATTGATCATAAACTTGTGACCAATATGATTGAGCGCTTCCGTGGTGGCCCTGTAGGCTTAGATACGCTGGCAGCATCTATAGGCGAGGAACGAGTAACGATAGAAGATGTGTATGAGCCATATTTGATGCAAATTGGCTTTATACAGCGTACGCCACGTGGACGTGTGGCAACACATTCAGCCTACGAACATTTTGGATATGAATATCCCCAACAAACCTAGAAGAAGGAAGTATTTTCATGCGTGTAGAAGATTTTGATTTTGAATTGCCAGAAGAGCTTATTGCACAAACACCACTTTTGGACCGTACAGCTAGTCGTTTAATGGTAGTGACGCCAGGCTCAAAAAATGTAGAGCATCATCATTTTGCTCATATTTTAGATGAACTACAAGCAGGAGACTGCCTTGTGTTAAATGATACAAGGGTCTTACCAGCGCGTTTAATGGGCGTTAAAGAGGAAACGGGTGCTCATATAGAAGTACTGCTATTAAAGCAAATGGCAGGTACGGATGAATGGGAAACACTTGTTAAACCAGCCAAACGTGTAAAAGTCGGCACAGTTGTAACATTTGGAGATGGCTTACTGACAGCTACTTGTACAGGAGAGCTTGAGCATGGTGGGCGTACATTTGAGTTTAAATATAATGGGATTTTTTATGAAATTTTAGAGCAACTTGGTGAGATGCCACTACCTCCATATATTCGTGAAAAATTAGAGGACAAGGATCGTTACCAAACCGTTTATGCAAAAGAGCGTGGCTCAGCTGCAGCACCAACTGCAGGCTTGCATTTTACAGAAGAATTATTAGAGCAAGTAAAAGCAAAAGGGGTCGAAGTTGTATTTATCACTTTACATGTGGGACTTGGAACTTTCCGTCCTGTAAGCGTAGATTCAATTGAAAATCACGAAATGCATGCTGAATTTTATAGTGTAACGGAAGAAACCGCATCTATCATAAATCGAGTAAAAAGTAATGGTGGAAAAGTGATTGCTGTTGGTACTACCTCTACGCGTACACTAGAAACTATCGGCTCTAAATATAAAGGCGAAGTGCGAGCAGAACAAGGTTGGACGTCTATTTTCATTTATCCGGGATATGAATTTACTATTGTAGATGGTCTAATCACAAACTTCCATTTACCAAAGTCTACCCTTGTAATGCTTGTTAGTACGCTTGCAACAAGAGAAACCATTTTAAGTGCATATCATCAAGCTGTAGAAGAAAAGTATCGTTTCTTTAGCTTTGGTGATGCTATGTTTATTCGTCCAAAAGGAGAATAAAGAAAAAATCGGAGTACTGTTTTTACTTTAGATAAGAGAGGAATTTTTATAATATGACACAACCAGCAATTCGTTATGAGCTACTTCATACTTGTAAGCAAACAGGAGCACGCCTTGGCATCGTGCATACACCACATGGCTCTTTTGAAACGCCAGCTTTTATGCCTGTTGGTACACAAGCAACTGTTAAAACAATGTCACCTGAGGAATTAAAGGACATGAATGCAGGTATTATTCTGTCAAATACGTATCATTTATGGCTACGACCAGGTAATGATATTGTTAAAGAAGCGGGTGGCTTGCATAAATTTATGAACTGGGATCGCCCGATTTTAACAGATTCAGGTGGTTTCCAAGTGTTCTCACTTAGTCAATTCCGTAAAATCGAAGAAGAAGGAGTTCATTTCCGCAATCATTTGAATGGGGACAAATTGTTTTTAAGCCCAGAAAAGGCGATGGAAATTCAAAATGATTTAGGCTCAGATATTATGATGGCTTTTGATGAATGTCCACCTTACCCTGCGACATATGACTATATGCTGCAATCAGTAGACCGTACAACTCGTTGGGCTAAACGTTGTAAAGAGGCACATAATCGTCCAGAAGACCAAGGTCTATTCGGAATTATTCAAGGGGGAGAATTCGAGGAGTTACGTCGTCGTTCTGCGGAAGCATTAGTAGAGCTAGATTTCCCAGGTTATGCAATTGGGGGGCTATCTGTTGGTGAACCTAAGGATGTTATGAACCGAGTATTAGAGTTTACAACACCATTAATGCCAACGAATAAACCACGTTATTTAATGGGTGTCGGTTCACCCGACTCATTAATCGATGGTGCTATTCGTGGTATTGATATGTTTGACTGTGTATTACCAACACGTATTGCCCGTAATGGCACATTAATGACATCTGAAGGTCGTTTAGTTGTTAAAAATGCAAAATATGCACGTGATTTCGGACCAATTGATCCTAACTGTGATTGCTATACATGTAAAAACTATTCACGCGCATATATTCGTCATCTAATCCGTACAGAAGAAACGTTTGGTATCCGTTTAACGACTTATCATAACTTACACTTCCTGTTGAAGCTAATGGAACAAGTACGTGAGGCAATACGTGAGGACCGTCTGGGTGATTTCCGAGAAGAATTTTTCGAGAAATACGGTTTTAATGGACCAAACGCGAAGAACTTCTAATATTAGTAAAAAGACATGTAAATTTGTGTGAAATGTGAATAATTCTAGCAAAAAAATGTCTATCTTAGAAAAAATATTAGTAATGTAGAAAAATTTTGGGCTTGTCCGTCGCTTTTTTATGGTGGAATAGTCTATACTAAATAAGAATTGGAAAGGGGGCAAGAATCATGGAACAATATTCTGGCTTAATCATGATTTTAATCATGTTCGTTGCAATGTGGTTTATTTTAATCCGCCCTGCTAAAAAGAGACAGCAGGAAACACAAAATATGCAGAGTAATTTGCAACGTGGAGATAAAGTTATTACAATCGGTGGCTTACATGGTGAGGTTGACTCAATTGAGGACACAACTATAACATTAAAAATCGCAGACAATGTGCGCGTAAAATTTGATCGTCAGGCAATCGGACGTATTGTAAATAACTAATATCTATCTTCATTCAGTAGAAAATGTCCGCATCTTAAAAGGAATTGAATACGGTAGAGGTTTCTTTGCCGTGGGCAAACCAAAACCTACTGAAATAGAGGAGCTCAGTCTAAGAACGTCACGTCTTGTGGCAAGTTATTTGTGCGACAGCGACAGAACACCGACTGAGTGACCAACATCACGTTGATCTAAAGCCTATGGTGGATGTCACGGATTTTCAAAGGAATGAATTGTACCTGCACAATTCAAAATTCGGACGCAATTAGCCAAGGCGAAATTAATCTTAAAGGCGTTGTCCAAAAAGTGGACAACGCCTTACACTATATGTAAAGCTTTGTCATAATGCAGAATTCATTTTTGACAAGGCTTTTTTGTATAAAAAGTAACGTATACGGTCACCTTATGAATTGGGGGTGACTGCATGGAAGAATATTTTACGATTATTTTTAGAACATGCTTTTTATATGTGTTTATCCTAATAATTTTTCGACTAATGGGTAAACGAGAGGTCGGCGAATTGTCTGTAATAGATTTAGTCGTATCCATTTTAATGGCTGAGGTTGCTGCATTTGCACTTGATGATTTCGAAAGTCCTTTATTTAAAGTAATTTTACCCATCATCATATTGTTTTTCATTCAAATAATAACGGCATATATTTCACTCAAAAATAAAAGATTCCGTGACCTAGTTGATGGTGATCCGGTATTGCTTATAAGGGATGGTGTCATTTTAGAAAGTGAAATGCGCAAGCAACGCTATAATTTAGATGATTTGTGTCAACAATTACGCGAAAACGGAAATGCTTCCGTTACAGATATTGCTTATGCCTATCTAGAGCCCTCCGGCAATTTGTCCGTATACCAAAAAGATGAAAAGGCATTTGTTTACCCACTTATTATCGACGGTGATATTCAGGATAGGCATTTAAAGGTCTTGCATAAAGATACTGATTGGTTAATGGCAGAGCTTGCTAAAAATAATATTACAGATAGTAACACTGTATTTTTTTGTGTTTGGGAGGAAGATAGGCTTCATATCCAGCTGAAAGAATCTTAAACTTTCTTGGCCAGCTTACGAAGGTAGCGCAAATCAGTTATGCGCAACTGATTGGTAAATAGTAAGAAAGTAAATAGTAAAAACAAGGTTACACAGCTACTTAAAATAAAGGGCAGTGGCATTATTTGCATCAGGAAATACTGAGTAACACAAACAGCAATAAAGCAGCTATATGGCACTACAAACATTCTAAAGCCAGCACGCAAATTTTTGCGCTGTCTTACTGTTGCGATATGCAAGAATGAAGTTAATAAAACGCCAAAGCCAATTGCTACAACGGCACCTTTTTCTTGTATTCCAGGCTGAGAAGCAAGTACGAACATAACAAAAAGTTTACCAAGACCTCCATAAATGGAGTTCATCATTGCTGCACGAGCCTCACCGATTGCTTGTAAGATAGAATTCAATGGACTCTGTATATAATAAAAATAAAAAATGGGGGCCAATATTTTCACATACCCACGATTTTCTTGTAAGTGAAAGAGCTTCATAGCTAAGTCGTCTCCATGAACGAAAAAGTATGTAGCAGCCACACAGCCCACTAAGGATGATAGTCGTAATGATACAGAAATGCGCTCCTGTAGAAGCGGTATATGCTGGCGTGCAACGGCATCACTAACAGCCGGTATAAGGACGATCGAAAGTGCAGCAGATACAAAGGCTGGGAATAATAATAGTGGGACTAGTACACCCGAAATAACCCCATATAAAATGGTTGCTGCGGAGGCCGTCAACCCAGCCATTGTTAAAGCCTTTAAAAAAATGATTGGCTCTAAAAACCAAGTAAAAGATCCAAACAGCCTGCTTCCAGCAGAAGGAAGGGCAATCCGTAACATCGGGGAGGCAGGATAAGCCTCGATTTTGTTTTTCCGTGTCAATAATCTTTTCTTTGAGACAATATAATGCATCCATAAATACAAGAAAGCAACAACTTCAGCTAGAAGCGTAATACCCATAGCAGTGGCGGCTGTAACGGCAGCGTTATCATAGGCAGCGACAAACGGCAGTGTAAATGTGATGAAGCTAATGCGAATAATTTGTTCAATCATTTGAGCCCAAGCTGTTGGTGTAATTTTCGCAATACCCTGTAAATAAGCGCGCAATAATCCAGAACCAACTGACACTGGTACAGCAAAGAGTGCAATCCAAAGCGTGAATGTTGTTTGTTCATTATGTAAAAGAGTAGTCGATATATATGGTATAGTAAGTGCAACAATCGGCATAAAGATGATCATTCCAATAAATGACCAAAGTGTAGCCGTACGCATAACACCAAAGATGCCTTCGCGTTTGTTTTTTGCTAGTAACTCTGCTACAATTTTTGCCACAGCGATAGGTAGTCCAAGTTGAATGAGTGAGATGAAGAAAATGAACGCCGGATAGACGGTCATATAAATGCCGACTGCCTCTTCACCAGCGATACGCATAAACTGCATTCTATAAAAGAAGCCAAAGAGTTTCGATAAAAAAATTACGAACATTAAAAATAGTGTACCCCGTACAAAAGAACTCATGCCATCCGTCCCTTCTCAAGCCACAAAAATTCATTTACACTATTTGTATGCAGACATGTCTTACGATACAACTTTGATTGGAGATGATTCAAAATGAGTATGCAGTATGAGCAACTATTTGAAAAAATTCGTCCTGCAATTGATAGTAAGATGGAAGAGTTTAAACATTATCAATACGATGCGATTACAGCAGAAGAGCTATGGCGTTTCTGTATAGAAAAAAAATGGCGCAAAAAAAATATTGAACAATTACGTATACATGAAATTATCTCCACTATTTTTTCAGTATCACCATCCGATATCGTATCATTTAATCAAGTAGAATTTTTACAAAGTAATGATTGGTTTACAGAATTAAATACGGAAGAGTTAAAAATGCTACTTGGTCCGGTTAAAACTTAAGAAGAAAGTGTGAAATTTGTCAAATAATAAAAGAATACTAAAAGTGTTGAATTGACACCAAGCGCAACGTGTTTCATAATGAGTGTGTTGCGCTTTTTTTATTTGTATAAGTATATTTATTCAAAAACCTCCTAATAATTCTTTTGTAAATTTGGAGGATTACACCTATACAAATACAGAGATAAATTTGCGCGTTATGAACGATTGAAATAAGTAGAGCAACCTTTTTGAAGCACAGGCAACATTATTCTAAAGGAAAAGGAGGAATAAACGTTTCAAAAGGACTTGCTATTATACTTGTTTGTAGTGTAAGGACTTGCCTTACACAATTCGAGGAGGATTTATAAATGAAACTAAAAAGTCGTATAGTTGCATTCGTACTACTAATGGTTATTTTTACAGCAACCATCGGTACGACTGTAGGCGGCGTCTTAAAGGACATTAAGCTAGGTCTTGACTTACAGGGCGGGTTTGAGGTTCTTTATGAGGTGAAAGAATTACACAAGGGAGAAGAAATTACACAGGGTGTTTTGTCGGCAACAGCAACAGCGCTTAGCCAACGTATAAATGCTATCGGAGTAAGTGAACCGAGCATTCAGGTTGAAGACAAAAATCGAATTCGTGTGCAATTAGCGGGTGTCGAAGACCAAGAATCAGCACGTAAATTATTGTCTACAACTGCAAATTTAACATTCCGAGATGTCGATGACAATATTTTGCTGGATGGTAATGACTTAAAGCCAGGTGGCGCTAAGGATTCCTTTGACCAGCAAAATCGTCCAATTGTTTCCCTAACATTAAAAGATGCGAAGAAATTTGCTGATATAACTAGTAAAATTGCCGCTAAACCAGCAGGTCAAAATTTACTCGTTGTATGGTTAGACTTTGAAGAAGGTGTTGATTCGTATAAAGCTGAATCACAAAAAGCGAAGCCTCGCTATGCATCTGCAGCAACAGTTAACCAAACATTAAATACAACAGATGTAATGATTAGCGGGAATTTCACAGTTGAAGAAACAAAAAATCTAGCGGGTATTTTAGATGCTGGAGCACTACCAGTAAAGCTTAATGAAATTTATTCTACTTCAGTAGGTGCACAATTTGGTGACCAAGCACTGAAAAGTACAATTTTCGCAGGTGTTGTGGGCGTAGTAATAATTTTCTTATTTATGCTATTCTACTATCGTTTACCTGGCTTTATATCCATTATTACACTTGCGATTTTCACATTCCTAGTACTAGTTGTATTCGATTGGATTAATGCCGTGTTAACACTTCCAGGTATTGCAGCTATCGTGCTCGGTATAGGGATGGCAGTTGATGCGAATATTTTAGCAGCGGAGCGTATTCGTGAAGAACTACGAGTAGGTTATTCAGTTAAACAAGCATTCCAAATTGGCTCGAAGCAATCTTTATCAGCAATTGTTGATGCACAGCTAACTACATTATTAGCAGCTGCTGTATTATTCCAATTCGGGACAAGCTCTGTAAAAGGGTTTGCGACAACTTTAATTATTAGTATTTTACTAAGCTTCTTAACTGCTGTTTGGGGTTCTCGTGTACTATTAGGTTTACTAGTCAACAGTGGCTATTTCAACAATCCAGCGTGGTTTGGTATAGCCAAATCTAAACAGCATAGCTTAGATGAAAATATCGGAACATTAGATTTATCAACGAAATTTGATCGTTTTGACTTTGTACACAACCGTAAGAAATTCTATACATTCTCATTAGCTATTCTTGTAGCCGGTTTAGTGGTTCTTGGTATATTCCGTCTAAACCTTGGTATTGATTTCCAAAGTGGTACTCGTGTGCAAATTGAAACGGATCAAACTTTAACTAAAGAAGAAGTATCTAAATACTTAGATAGCATCGGCTTCCCATCTGAAGATATCGTTTTGGCAGGTGAAAAGAACAACTCTGCGGTTATCCGTTATAAAGATGATCTATCGCAAGCAGAAATTTTAAAATTCAAAAAAGAAGCGGGCGAAAAATATGGTCATGAACCTGGCGTAAGTACAGTATCACCAACTGTCGGTAAAGAGCTTGTGAAAAATGCTATTAAAGGATTATCATTTGCAGCTATCGGTATCATTATCTATGTAGCGATTCGTTTCGAATGGCGCATGGGTGTTGGAGCAATTGTCTCGTTACTACATGACGTATTCTTAATAGTTGCTGTATTTAGCTTTATGCGCTTAGAAGTCGATATTACGTTTATTGCAGCTGTACTAACAATTGTCGGTTATTCGATTAACGATACGATCGTAACGTTTGACCGGATGCGTGAAAACTTAGATCGATATGATACGATTAAAGACCGTGAAGTATTAGCGGATATCGTTAACAAATCATTACGTCAAACGATGGGTCGATCTGTTAACACAGTGTTAACGGTTATCATTGTTACTGTGTCACTTCTTATTTTAGGTGCACCGTCGATTCAAAACTTCTCAATCGCGTTATTGATTGGTTTAATCACAGGTATGTATTCTTCCATTTGTATTGCTGCACAAATCTGGTATTCACTTAAAGTTCGTCAAATGAAAAAATCAGATGGGCAAATACACAAAAAAGAGAAAAAACAATGGGGTACTGACGAACCTACTGTTTAGCATAACTCTATAAACAGGGAAAGGAAACATTTCTTTCCCTGTTTTCTTATAAAAAAGAATCTGTTACTTTCTTAGGAAAGCAGCAGATTCTTTTTAAATTTTGCCCCATAATTCCGTAACATCCGCCGGAGACTTTAGACCGATAGATGTTTTTTGCGACAGCGGCAGATATTTTTTGCGCGACAGCAGCAGATATTTTTGTTTTCGCTACGAAATCATTTACTGAATGAAGGTAAATGGTTTGAATTCACTATTATATAAATTCAAAAGTTCTTTCAACATTTTCTTTTTCTCTGAATTGATTGACAATTTTAAAAGTTTGGCATAAAATAAGGCTAACTTTTTTGTTCGATACAAGGTAGTTGGTCTCGGGAGCGAGGTCAGCCTTAGAACAGATGAGCTGAGTTTAGATGAGAATAGCTGAGAAATTGTTGAATAAGAGTAGTAGCATAAGTGGGCAATTAAGAGAGTCAGTGGATGGTGCGAACTGATTTGTAGCTTATGTGAATGGACTTATGAGAGTCGCTAATGATCTTCATCCAGTAGGTTTACAAACACCTACTGAATAAAATGAATGCCTCTGGATGTTATTATGCCAAGGCGAAATTTGATGATAGCGAACGGATTCCCCACGTTATAGGGGGTGCTTCGACTTAGACAAATCTTTTTGCTAAGAAAAAAGGTATGTCAATTTTATTGACGAACTAAAGTTGAGCACATAAGGGAGAGCAAATATGCTCTAATATGAGGTGGCAACGCGGTCTTGATCGTCCTCTGCAATTAGGAAAAATCCTTTTTGCAGAGGACTTTTTTTATTGCTTTATACTTCCAAAAGCTAGGATATACAGGGAAGGACCCCATCCGGAACGGAAATCAACCCACACAATGATGCTGATCCTTTTTATTCAAAAAACGATTCAGCTGCTAAACAGTTGTAAGTCCAAGGGCAGTGATTTTAAAGAAAAGGAGCTTGGTAATTATGCAATCGACGAGTTCAAGAATAAAAATGAAAACAATTAATGCCGATTCTTTAACGCCGATTTTAATTTTTAGACGCCTAAAAGGAAATCTAAAATTTTTACTTGAAAGTTCAGCGCAGCATGAAGGAGCAGGTCGTTTTTCTTTTATTGGTGCTAATCCAAGAAAAACGTATAAAGGCTTTGGAGATGAAATTCAGGAATATTCACATAAGACCGGAAACACCTATACACATAAGGGCGACATGTTTGTATTATTGAAAAGATTAATGCCACGTATTTCCAATACGATACAATTCCCATTCTCAGGCGGAGCGGTTGGCTATGTTGGTCGTGATGCCATAACAACATTATCGACTGATCAGGATAAAGTGCAACTACCAGATGTGCATTTCCATGTGTATGAGACGATCATTGTGTTTGATCATGTAACAGATGAAGTTACTTTAATTTATACGAATATTGATGCAGAAAAAAAAGAACCCAATTTAGAAGAGTTGGCAGAGCAGCTTTTAAAAGGTAGAGAGGATGAGGATAAAAGTTGTAGTTATGAAACTTTTGAATCGTCTACGAATGAACAATTTACAACAACTCTAACATCTATCAAAGCTACATTAGATGAAAATATGACAAGGGCCATCCTATCAAAGTGTTTGTTAGCAAATTTACAAGGAGATGCTTTCGCTTTATATCGTCAATTGCGTAAAAAACAACCTGCCCCGTATATGTATTATGTAGAGTTTGAGGATCATGTTGTTTTAGGAACATCTCCTGAAAGCTTAATTCGTGTAAAAGGTGAGCGTGTGATGGCAACACCAACAGAGGGGACATTTCCTAGAAGTTCCACAAAAGGTGAAGATTTAGAACTTGAACGAAAGCTCTATGAAAACACAAATATTAGGAAGTCACATGCTGTACTTGTTTCAGCCGTGCAACATGAATTACAGTCTGTGTGCTTCCGAGATTCCATTCAAATCATAGAGGCGATGAGAATTGAGCGTTCAAAGCATGCATTACACATGACATCGAGAGTTGAAGGACAAATATTACCGATGCTTCATGCACTTGATGTATTAGCTGCGACATTACCATCCTTTGCATCAACAGTTATTCCGAAGGATCAGGCAAAGGACTATTTAGAAAAATCTAGTCGAACTTTAAGAGGAGCACTTGGATTTATTGGTTTTAACGGTCATCTTGATTTTGCTTTAACAGGGAAATCCATTGTTATTGAAAATGAAACGATGCATATGCAAACAACTGTAACGGTGACCAAATACACAAATGTCGATGAAAGTTTAACACAAATAGAAGAGGACGAGCAGGAATTTTTGCAGCTACTTGAAAAAGAAGGAGGCTCACATTAATGGAAGATATTCGTCAAAAAGTACAACGACGAGAGCATTTAATGTATGAGGAAATGCTACAGGCAGCAACATGGATATTCCAAAATGACACACCGAAGGAAGAAATCGCAAGCTTTTTAACGGCATTATCTGTCAAAGGTGAAACAGCACATGAAGTAGCGGCATTAGCTACCATTATGCGTTCGTTTGCACTAGACGTACCAGCAAAGGCAGGTGTCTATATGGATAATTGCGGCACTGGTGGTGATGGTCTTAATACATTTAATATAAGTACGGCTTGCGCCTTTGTGTTAGCAGGGGCAGGTGTCAAAATGGCGAAGCACGGTAATCGTAAAATTTCTTCGGCATCAGGAAGCGCTGATGTTTTGGAAGCACTCGGTATTCATACGAATATTTCCATTGAGCAAACTGTTGAGCTATTAGAGAAAGAAGGAATTGCCTTTTTATATGCTCCAAATGTCCATCCAAAATTAAAGCGAATTGGTGAGGTCCGTCGCGCACTAGGCAAGCCAACTATATTTAATCTTGTCGGCCCACTTACGAATCCAGTGCCTTTATCGACGCAATTTACCGGCATTAACCGTCCGAATTTTGTCATGGAGTATGCTTCCGTATTACAAATGCTCGGGCGTAAACGTGCAATGGTCGTTTCTGGGCCACTAGGTTTAGACGAGGCGTCATTAGCTGGCCAAAATACTTTTGTCTTAGTAGATAAAGGAGACTTGATTCCTTTTTCTTTAACTCCAGAGGATGCGGGTCTTAGCTATGCACCAATAGAGGCCATTCGTGGAGGCAATGCGGATGAAAATGCCGCAATTATGCGTCAATTATTAGCTGGTGAACAAAGTGCTTACTTTGACACAGTTTTATTGAATGCTGGTATTGGGTTGTTCAGCTATGGAATTGCTGAAACCGTTAAAGAAGGTGTAGAAATGGCGAAGGATAGTATTTTCAGCGGGCGTGCCCTTCAAAAATTAGAGGCAGTCGTTGCTTATAGTGAGCATATTAACAGAGTGGAGGTCCAACAATGAATATCTTAAATAAAATTCTTGAACAAAAAAAGATAGAAGTTAGTGCTTTACTTGAACAGCCCGATCCGTTAGCTAATTTTACAGAAAAGCTACGACCGTCTTTATTTGAACGATTGAGAAAGGCTGAGACATTACAGGTTATTTCTGAAATGAAGCGCGCCTCCCCCTCAAAGGGGCTAATCGCACAAGGGGCAGATCCAGTGGCGCAGGCAAAAACTTATGTAGAAGCTGGAGCGGCGGCCATTTCTGTTTTAACAGATAAAAAGTTTTTTAAAGGCTCCTTTGATGATTTAGCCGCAGTTGCAAATGCTGTTCAAACGCCACTTCTTTGTAAGGACTTTATGATTGAGCGTGTTCAAATTCGATTTGCAAAGGCAGCAGGTGCATCTATTATTTTACTAATTGTAGCCGCGTTAACAGATGAGGCATTACGCGATTTATATAGCTATGCAATAAGCTTAAATCTAGAGGTATTAGTGGAGGTGCATGATTTAGAGGAACTTGAACGTGCTATTGCAATTGGTGCCAAGCTGATTGGCGTCAATAATCGAGACTTACGTACGTTTGAAGTGAACTTAGAGCGAACACGTGAAATTGCTAAAGTTTTTCCGTTCGGGGAAGAGAAAGTTTTAATAAGTGAAAGTGGGATTTGGACGCAAGAAGACGCTAAAGCGGTGGCGGCTATGGGAGCTAGTGGCGTTCTTGTAGGTGAGTCATTAATGCGCAGTGGTAATCCAGGTATTACGCTAAAAAGTTTACAGGTCAATAAGGTAGGTGCATCTGTATGACGAAGGTGAAAATTTGTGGACTGAAGGAACAACAGCATGTGCAGGCGGCAATAGAGGTAGGAGCGAATGCCATTGGTTTTGTCTTTGCGCCAAGTAAACGACGAGTGACGGTTGAACAGGCACAGCAACTAGCAAAACATGTACCGGAGGGCGTTTTGAAAATCGGCGTTTTTGTCAATCCAAGCGTAGAGGAATTACGCACAGCGGTAGAAAGTGTACCTTTAGATTATGTGCAGTACCACGGAGAAGAATCTCCAGAGTTTATTCGTCAGCAAGGTTATCCGGCCATTAAAGCTTTGTCTATAAGAAGTGTTAAAGATGTTCAGGCTGCTGCTAAATATGATGCAGACTATTACTTATTTGATGCACCAGGGACAGATTTTAAAGGTGGTAGTGGTCACACGTTTGATTGGACCCTTTTAGAGACGGTAGGGATTCCGCGAGAAAAGCTAATTTTAGCAGGTGGTTTGCAAGCTGAAAATATAGAAGAAGCCGTATCACTTGTGTCGCCATTTATGGTAGATGTATCGAGTGGTGTAGAGACAGACGGTGTAAAAGACATAGCCAAAATAAATGCATTTTTACAGGCAGTGAGAAAGGGTGAGCATAATAGTGAATTCAATTACAAATAGTGTACCGACAAAGGAAGGGCGTTATGGAAAATTTGGTGGACAATTTGTTCCCGAAACATTAATGACCGCTTTGTTGGCATTAGAGACGGCCTATGATGAGGCAATGAATGATCAAACTTTTACTGAGGAATTGGCCTATTATTTACAACAATACGTTGGTCGTGAGACGCCATTGTATTACGCAGAAAATTTAACAAAAGAGCTAGGCGGCGCGAAGGTTTATTTAAAGCGTGAAGATTTAAATCATACTGGAGCCCATAAGATTAATAATGCGATTGGTCAAGCGCTTCTTGCTAAACGAATGGGTAAAAGGAAAATAGTGGCAGAAACAGGTGCGGGACAGCATGGAGTGGCTACGGCAACTGCATGCGCATTATTGAATCTTGAATGTGTTGTATTTATGGGTGCCGAGGATATAAAACGCCAACAGTTGAATGTGTTTCGCATGGAGTTACTCGGTACAAAAGTAGAGTCTGTAGAAACAGGATCAAAAACATTAAAGGATGCTGTCAATGCTGCGTTGCGCTACTGGGTGACAAATGTTGATGATACTCATTATATTTTAGGATCAGCTTTAGGACCGCATCCATTCCCGAAAATCGTGAGGGATTTCCAGCGTGTAATTGGTGTTGAAACTAGGGAGCAGATTTTAGCTAAGGAAGGATGTTTACCAGATGCAGTTGTTGCTTGTATAGGTGGTGGTAGTAATGCAATCGGTATGTTCCATCCTTTTGTCGACGATGAAACTGTTGCGCTATACGGGGTAGAGGCTGCAGGTAGTGGTATTGAGACAGGAAAGCATGCAGCAGCAATTGCCGGTGGACAGCTAGGCGTTTTACACGGTGCATACATGTATTTATTACAAGATGAAAATGGCTTCGTGCAAGAAGCACATTCTATTTCAGCTGGTTTAGATTATCCAGGGAAGGGTCCAGAGCATTGTTATTTACATGATATTGGGCGCGTTAAATTTGATGCGATTACAGACAATGAAGCACTTGATGGTTTGCAGTTACTGTGTAGAACAGAAGGTATACTACCTGCACTAGAAAGCTCTCATGCCATTGCCTATACAGCAAAACTTGCGAAGACAATGTCTACAGATGACATAATAGTTGTGTGCTTATCCGGCCGAGGAGATAAGGATGTTCATACTGTCCGTAAAGTATTAGGAGGAGATATGTTATGACAACATTACAGCAGGCAATTGAAGAAGCGAAAATCGCTGGGAATAAAGCATTTATACCATATATTATGGCCGGGGATGGAGGGCTAGAAACTTTGAAGCCTACGATTTTGAAGCTACAGCAAATGGCTGTAACGGCCATTGAAGTTGGTATACCGTTCACGGATCCTGTAGCGGATGGACCTACGATAGAGCAAGCAGGTGAGCGGGCTTTAGCAGAAGGTGTGACATTACGTAAAGTGCTAGAAGTATTAGCTTCATTTAAAAAAGAAATTCAAGTTCCGTTAGTTGTTATGACTTATTTTAATCCTGTTTTAGCTTTTGGGTTAGAGGCTTTTGCGAAGGCTTGTGTAGCTGGGGGCGTTAAAGGATTAATCGTTCCAGATGTACCGCTTGAAGAAAGTGCCGTTTTATGTGATACATTAAATCCTCATGGTATCGACATCGTTCAACTTGTCTCGTTAACAAGTCCTCCAGAGCGAATTGCACGTATCGCGGCTGCCAGTCAAGGCTTTGTCTATGCTGTGACAGTCAATGGAATCACAGGGGCTCGTACAACCTTTGCGAATGATTTACATGATCATTTTGCTCGCTTACGTGAAGCCAGTCAAATACCAGTACTAGCTGGCTTTGGAATATCAACGCCCGAGCAAGTGGTAAATATGGGGGCGCTTAGTGATGGTGTAATCGTTGGCAGTGCGATCGTGACAGCATTGCATGAAGGTAATTTGGAGAAAATTGAGGCGTTAGTGTCTGCTTCAAAAGATGTGATTCATAAGTCTACTCTTTAATGGAGTAGGCTTTTTTCTGTTGAGACTGATTTCCAAGGCTTTGACGGTTCTATTTGTCGCTCTGATTGCTTTCATCGGGTAAAAATCTGATGGTTAAAACTATCAATCTGACAGATAGTGCGGATAGGCTAGATTTTCGGTATAATAGCTTTCGTGAGGAAGTGAAAAGATGATTCTATCAAAAAAGAGATGGCGAGTAGAGCGCCCAGACGCTAAACTTGTCCAAACATTACAAAATGACCTACAACTTTCTGCAATTGCAGCAAAAATTTTAGCAGCGCGTGGCTGTGAAACAACTGCTGATGCAGAGAGTTTATTAAATATGACAGAAACAAGTATCCATGATCCGTTTTTAATGCAAGGTATGGCAGAAGCTGTAGCACGTATTGAGCAAGCGCTTGATAATGGAGAAAAAATCCTAGTTTATGGAGATTATGATTGCGATGGTGTCTCAAGCACGACAGTCATGCTGAATGTGTTGCTTGATCTCGGTGCCGATGTATCGTTTAAAATACCAAATCGATTTATTCACGGTTATGGACCGAATGAAGCGCTATTTCGTGAAGCACATGAAGAGGGCGCTCAGCTAATTATAACCGTTGATAATGGTATTTCAGGTATTGAACCGATTCGTGTCGCGAAGGAACTAGGTATGGATGTTATCGTTACAGATCACCATGAACCAGGCGATGAATTACCACCTGCCGATATTATTTTACATCCTCGTATACCAGAAGGACATTATCCATTTGGCGAGCTTGCAGGCGTGGGGGTAGCTTTTAAGTTAGCGCATGCTCTATATGGAGAACTACCAACGCATTTAATGGAATATGTAGCTGTTGGAACAGTAGCGGATTTAGTACCATTAGTTGATGAAAATCGCTACCTAGTAAAACGCGGAATAGAAGAACTGCGCCGATCACTCAGCCCTTGGGTACAAGCAATGTGTGAAGTAGCCAGTGCAGAGCAAGCAAAAATTAACGAAGAAACAATCGGTTTTTACTTTGGACCGCGCTTAAATGCAGTTGGTCGACTAGGAGAAGCGGCGCCAGGTGTCGAGCTATTAATGGCTGAGGATAACGCTAAAGCAATAGAATTAGCGAAGCAGCTTAATACGTGTAATAGTGAACGCAAAGATATTGTAAAGAGCATTACAGATGAGGCGATTGCTCTCATTGAATCAGATAAAAAAATCGGGGATTCACTCGTGTTAGTTATTGCTGGAGAAGGCTGGAATGCTGGGGTAGTAGGGATCGTCGCGTCTCGACTTGTCGAGCTCTATTATCGTCCTACGATTGTACTGTCACTAGACTATGAAAAAGGAACAGCTAAAGGCTCAGCTCGTAGTATTGAGGGCTTCCATTTATATAATGAATTAGCGAAGAATCGTGATATATTACCTCATTTTGGTGGGCACCCTATGGCAGCAGGGATGACATTATCCATTGAGCATGTGGATGAGTTAAGATCACGCTTAAATGACCAAGCAAGAGCGTGTTTATCAGAGGAACAATTGACACCCGTACTTAATATTGACATACCGTTAAAAATGGATGAAATTTCAGCGGATGCTATTGAAGAAATTTCAACGCTTGGTCCATATGGTACTGATTTTCCGAAGCCTGTTTATGTGCTCGAGGATGTGGAGATATCCTCCATGCGGAAAATTGGAGCAGCAGAAAATCATATAAAAATGGAATTGACGGATGGCTATGAAAAATTGGATAGTGTCGGATTCAATAAAGGACATTTACATGACGAATTAACCTATGGAATTAAAGTATCATTTACAGGGGATTTACAAATTAACGAATGGCAAGGGCGTAAAAAAGCACAATTTATGATTGAGGATGTCCAAACGACTGAATGGCAATTATTTGATATTCGTGGTATTCGCCAAACATCCCGCTGGTTAAATACGGTTCCAAAAGAGGAGGCAACATTTATCGCCTTCCGTTCAGAAACAGTTACTTACTACCAGTCGTTAATTGGTGTACCAATCCTAACAGTGGATCCTACGCTTTCAAATGTAGAACAAAGCAATTATATCGTCCTACTGGATTTGCCACAAAATGTTCAAATGTTAGAAAGTGTCTTACGAAAAACTGCTCCTTCCCGTTTATATGCACATTTTTATATGCCTGATTCTCAGTACTTCAATGGATTGCCTACACGTGAGCAATTCTCCTGGTATTATAAGTTTTTAAAAAATCGCCCTGCCTTTCCATTAAATATGCATTTGGCGGAATTGGCTAAACATACAGGTTGGCCGTTAGACGCATTAAAATTTATGACACAGGTGTTTTTTGAACTTGATTTTGTTAAAATGGAGAGTGGACTGACGACTGTCAACGTGAATGCACCAAAACAGGCACTTACAGAGGCACCGTCTTACAAACAGCGTTCAGAACAGATTGAAATGGAGCAAAAGCTAGTATATGCCCCTTATATAGAATTAAAACAATGGTTTGATGAACGATTACATTAATATACGATTAAGTTTCGTAGGAGGAACAATAACATGGATTTAAAGCAATACGTAACAACGGTTGAAAACTGGCCGAAAGAGGGCATTAGCTTCAAAGATATTACAACAATTATGGATAATGGTGCTGCATACAAATATGCAACAGACCAAATCGTAAGTTACGCAAAAGAATTAGGTGCTGAAATTGTGGTAGGTCCTGAGGCTCGTGGCTTCATTATCGGATGTCCAGTTGCTTATGCGCTTGAAATTGGTTTTGCGCCTGTTCGTAAGCCAGGAAAATTACCACGTGAAGTGATAAGTGCTGACTACGGTCTTGAGTACGGTAAAGATACGCTAACAATGCACAAAGATGCGATTAAACCAGGGCAAAAAGTATTAATCTGTGATGATTTACTTGCGACTGGCGGTACAGTTGAAGCGACAGTGCGTTTAGTTGAACAATTAGGCGGTCAAGTTGTTGGCTGTGCCTTCCTAATCGAGTTAAAAGAGCTGAATGGTCGTGCAAAACTTGGCGACTTAAACATAAAAACACTTATTGAATATTAAAAAATGATTTGGACGATTGGAGTAAGACTGACGTCCCACAGAGAAAGCGCTTAGCCGGAACGGAAATCAATCTCTCGTTTTATAGAAGAGTCATACAATAATATGAAAAGCGTCACATTTTTGTGGCGTTTTTTTATTTTATATTAATCGATATAGTGAACATTAAAAATTTTTAAATTCAAAAATAAGGGAGAGTTAGCTTTGTCATATTAGGTAATTGATGCTTTTACAGCAACAAAATTTGGTGGTAATCCAGCAGTTGTAGTGATCCATGAAATTATGAAAAATCCATTTTGAACAATCATTTTTCAAAATGGATTCTTTTGTTTAGGTTCGTTTTTATTCTTCATCATTAGATTGAATTATTTTTTGGATAGTTTTCAATGTTTCATAAAAATCATTGTATTTTTCTAAGCCGATATCATTGATAATTCTTTCTTGGATATCTTGCCAAATAGGAGCAGCCTCGTTTAATTTTTCAACCCCTTTATCAGTTAGTGTAATGACCTTTGCTCGAGCATCTTGCGGATCTCTTGTTAATTCTACATAGCCATTTCGCTTTAACAAATTAATATTACGTGTAATGGTTGTTTGATCGAGCAGTAAAATTTCACCTAGTCGACTAATGGAAACTGATTGTTGAAGATCGATATTTGCTAGCATTGAGTATTGTGTAACTTTTAAGCCAGTGGGCTGTAGTAAATTATCATAAAATTGTGTTACGAGTCGCGTTTTTTTTCGAAGGTTTGCACATACACATATTTGTGTGTAATCTTTATTCTTCATTGGTCCGTACTCCTTTTCGAGTTGGTTCACTATTATAGTAGCCCTATTGATTTATTTTGTTAAGTTGGAAAATGTTTCTTGACAGTAATAAAAGTGATTACTAAGATTATATATGTATATACATGATTTTAGGAAGTCATTTACCCTAGTAATACATGCATATACATATAATTGAGCTGTAATCTTTTTCATTAAAGAGCATATTAAAAAATCTTATAAGAATTGAAGGTGTCAAGATGAGGCGTATTCATTATAGCTGGTTTATTTTAGTCGTAACCTTTTTCTCCATTATTGTTGCAGGGATTACAATGTCGTCATCAGGAGTTTTTATAGACTCCTTTGAAAAAGAATTTAATTGGGATCGATCTATAATTGCTTTAGCTTTTGCAGTGAGTCTATTTTTATATGGTTTTTCGGGTCCGTTTATGGCGGCGTTACTAGAAATAACGGGTTTAAAGAAAATGATGCTAGGTGCAATGGCTACATTATTTATTGGCATGATGCTTACGCTTTTCATGACTCAATCATGGCAGTTAATCGTTTTATGGGGCGGTATTATTGGTTTAGGAGCAAGTCTTTTTTTAACGGTGTTAAGTCCTTATGTAGCTAATCATTGGTTTGTGAAAAGTAGAGGATTGGCAGTAGGGATTTTAACGGCGAGTACTGCAACAGGGCAGTTAATTCTCTTACCATTATTGGCGATTATTATTGAATATCATTCCTGGCGATGGGCGATTGGTTTAATGCTTATTCTAAGTATTGTTATGTTCATCACCATTTCAATATTTATGAAAAATAAACCACAGGATATAGGGATTCTTCCTTATGGACTGGAAGAAGATCTAGAAATGCAACAAGAGAATCATAAGAAAAATCCGATTAGTATTGCTTTTAATGGTTTATTTGAGGCAATAAGGAAGAAAGAATTTTGGCTATTAGCGGGAAGTTTTTTTATTTGTGGACTGTCAACTAGTGGGTTAGTTGGTACTCATTTTGTTTCTTACTGTATTAGCTTTGGTGTCCCTTTAGTAACCGCTGCATCCTTTCTTTCCTTTATGGGAGTGTTTAACCTTGTAGGTACTACTTTATCCGGGTGGCTGTCTGATCGTTTTGATAATCGATGGTTATTGTTTTGGTATTACCTTTTAAGAGGAATGTCTCTGCTTTTACTCCCGTATGCATTAATGCAAGGGTCGCTAACTTTACTGACAATCTTTACAATATTTTATGGATTAGATTGGATTGCTACAGTACCTCCAACGATTAGCATTTCTAGACAAATTTTTGGTACGAATAAAAGTGGCATTATTTATGGGTGGATTTTCGCATCACATCAAGCAGGAGCTGCAGTTGCTGCCTATGGTGGAGGCCTCATTTATAAGTTTTTCAATTCATATACTTGGGCCTTTTTCCTTGCTGGAATGTTCTGTGCATTGGCAAGTTTATTTGTCATCATCGTGAAAAAACAAACGCCCCATCATGCCAATATTTGAACTAGCTACTGGCTTTGCTTAGGGCGATACACTTGACTATCGTCGGTTCTCAAATTTTGTCAGCTAATATTGATATGCGCCGCAAACAGAAGAAAGAACGCTGCTAAAGTATAAAGATGCGCCGCAAACGAAAGGAAGACCGCTGCTAAAGTATAAAGTTGCGCCGCAAACGAAAGGAAGACCGCCGCAAAAGCAAAAAGTCGCGCCGCAAACGTTAGCCGCCGCTAAAGTATAAAGCTGCACCACTAACCGAGCAAAGAACGCAAGAAAACCCGAATTTCCGCAGCTATCGATTTCACGTATAGAAAACATTTGTTGCTGTTGCATAGTGACAGCTTCGTTTTCGCACCACCTGACACCTTAATTTCATTGAAGCAATAGCTATCACAACATGAAGTTGAAGCCAATATCATATTGGTTTCAACTTTTTTCATTAAAAATTTTTTGACACCGTCCAAACAAAAGTTTATAATGTAAACAAATATAACAAAAGGTGATGCTATGAATGAAAGAGAACAGGCGGTCCTTGCATTAATTCGCCAGAATCCGTTTATGTCTCAACAAGAGATGGCCGATAAGATGAATCTGTCTCGACCAGTCCTTGCTAATTTAGTATCGAGCTTGACGAAACAGGGGAAAATTGTAGGCCGTGCGTATATTTTACCTGAGGAAAATGAAATCATTTGTATCGGTGGAGCCAATCTTGACCGAAAATTTCATGTGAAGGGGAATGTCCAGTTCGGTACATCTAATCCTGCAAGCTCTTCATTTAGTGTAGGGGGTGTTGGACGAAACATTGCTGAAAACTTAGGCAGATTAAATCATCAAGTAACATTGCTGACTACTGCCGGCAAAGATGCTGATTGGCAAGTGATCCAAGAAGCTTCGGAGCCATTTATGAATTTACGTTATGTGGAGCAGTTACCAGACGCTTCGACTGGTTCCTATACCGCGATTATGGATGAGCAGGGCGAGCTAGCATTAGCGGTAGCGAATATGGAAGTATATGATCTTTTATTGCCAAGTTTGCTAAAAAAACATGAGGCAATGCTCATGAACGCAGGCTGCTTTATTATGGACTTGAACTGTCCAAAGGAAACAGTGGCTTACATACAGCAGGTTGCAATTGCCCGTGACATTCCGTTTGTCATCGTACCGGTATCTTCGCCAAAAATGAATCGATTACCTGATACGTTGCAAGGTGTAACATGGTTTATTTGTAACACAGATGAAGCAGAGACGATTGTTGGTCAGAAAATCGAAAACTCTGTGCATTATGAAAAGGCTTTACAGCAACTTCTTACATTAGGTGCTGACCACGTAATTATTACAGCGGGTAGCAAGGGTGTGTATGCAGCTTCCGTTACAACGAAGCCAAGCAATTACGTGGCGAAAGCTATAGAAAAAATTGAAGATGTAACAGGTGCCGGGGACGCCTTTGTAAGTGCTGTAATCCACAGCTGGCTTACTGGGCAATCCTTTGCAACATGTATTGACGCAGGCTTAACGAATGCCAAAAATACGCTTGCATCCCCATATACAGTAAGACCTGAGCTATCAGTTGATTTGTTAAACAGTGAAATGGAGGAATAACAACATGAAAGAATTCATCGTATTATCAGAAGAAGTAAAAGCAGGACAAGCAAAAGGCTTACCAATTGTAGCATTAGAATCAACAATTATTTCTCACGGAATGCCATATCCACAAAATGTTCAAACAGCACGTGAAGTAGAACAAATTGTTCGTGATAATGGTGCAGTACCAGCAACAATTGCTTTAATCGATGGTAAAATTAAAATTGGTTTATCAGATGAAGAACTTGAAATGTTCGGTAATGCTCAAGGCGTAGCAAAAGCATCTCGTCGTGACTTAGGCTATCTGTTAGCAACAAAAAAATTAGGAGCGACGACTGTAGCAGCAACAATGATTTGTGCGGAGCTAGCTGGTATTGAAATTTTTGTAACTGGCGGTATCGGCGGGGTACACCGTGGTGCTGAAACAACAATGGATATTTCAGCAGATTTAGAAGAATTAGCACAAACAAATGTTGCCGTAATTTGTGCGGGTGCTAAGTCTATTTTAGATATTGGTTTAACTTTAGAATATCTTGAAACAAAAGGTGTACCAGTTGTTGGATATGGTACAGATGAGCTACCAGCATTCTATACACGTCAAAGTGGTTTTGCTGTAAACTTCAAGATTGATACACCAGAGGAAGTGGCAGAAATGCTACGTGCAAAATGGCAATTAGGCTTAAAAGGCGGAGCTGTCATTGCTAACCCAATTCCAGAGTCTGACGCGCTTGAGCATTCATTTATTACAGGAATTATTGAAAAAGCTTTAGTAGAAGCAGAAGAAAACGGTATTCAAGGTAAAAACGTGACACCGTTCTTACTTGGAAAAGTGAAAGAATTAACAGAAGGTAAAAGCCTTGATGCCAATATTGCATTAGTAAAAAATAATGCGGTAGTTGGGTCAAAAATTGCTGTAGCGTATAATAAATTAAGTAAATAACCTATGGATATAGAAAGAGACCCTTTGCGGAATATTGCATTCGCAAAGGGTCTTTTTATTCATTTCCTAGAATATATTTCCCATTTCTCACATTGTTCACGAGAATAACTAAACAAAATGACACAGTTACTTTACAATAGCCCATAATATTTTATACAATTAAGTTTATATCTAATCTGAAAAATTTGACGAGCAAGGTGGACATGTTATGGCGAAAGAGCAAATTTTGACTCCCGAGGACGTTTTTGAGTTAGTCAAATCCTACATGAATGAGGAAAATGTCGCATTCGTAAAAAAAGCATATGAATTAGCAAGGGATGCCCATATTGAGCAATTCCGAAGCTCAGGTGAACCGTATATTATTCATCCTGTGCAAGTAGCTGGTATTTTAGCTGAATTGCAAATGGATCCTGCAACAGTTGCGGCTGGTTTTTTGCATGATGTTGTCGAGGATACGGATTTTACGCGTGACGATTTGGTTCGTGAATTCGGCGAAGAGGTTGCGGTGCTTGTAGATGGTGTAACAAAGCTAGGAAAAATTAAATATTTATCTAAAGAAGCGCAACAAGCAGAAAATCATCGAAAAATGTTTGTAGCGATGGCGCAGGATATTCGTGTCATTTTGATTAAACTGGCAGACCGCCTACACAATATGCGCACGTTAAAGCATTTACCTGCCGAAAAACAACGCCGTATTTCAAAAGAAACGCTTGAAATTTTTGCACCACTTGCGCATCGTCTTGGGATTTCGACTGTTAAATGGGAGCTTGAGGATACGGCACTTCGTTATTTAAATCCACAGCAATATTATCGCATTGTCAGTCTTATGAAGAAAAAACGTGATGAGCGTGAGGCATATTTAGATAATGTAATGGGTGAGATGAAGTCACAGCTTACAGATGTTGAAATTGAAGCAGATATTTATGGTCGCCCAAAACATATTTACAGTATTTATCGTAAGATGGTGTTACAAAAGAAACAATTCAACGAGATTTATGATTTATTAGCCATTCGTGTACTTGTCGATAGTATTAAAGATTGCTATGCCGTACTTGGAATTGTGCATACATTATGGAAGCCAATGCCAGGACGTTTTAAAGATTATATTGCGATGCCAAAACAAAATCTATATCAATCCCTGCATACAACAGTAATTGGTCCTTATGGTGACCCGCTAGAAGTTCAAATTCGTACGAAGGAAATGCATAAAATTGCCGAGTACGGGATTGCAGCGCATTGGGCTTATAAGGAAGGTAAAAAAGTTGATAATGAAAAACAAAATGTCGACCAAAAATTAACGTGGTTCCGAGAAATTTTAGAATTCCAAAATGAATCTTCTAATGCTGAAGAGTTTATGGAATCTTTAAAATTTGATTTATTTTCTGATATGGTCTATGTTTTCACGCCTGAAGGAGATGTTATTGAATTACCAGCAGGCTCTGTACCTATCGACTTCGCATACCGTGTGCATTCAGAAGTTGGAAATCGTACAATTGGCGCGAAAATTAATGGTAAAATGGTACCGCTCGATACACCGTTGAAAACGGGCGATATTATTGAAATTTTAACGTCTAAGCAATCATTTGGTCCGAGTCGTGATTGGCTGAAAATAGCTCAATCTTCTCAGGCGAAAAATAAAATAAAGCAATTTTTCAAACGTCATCTTCGTGAGGAAAATATCATCAAAGGTAAAGAGATGATAGAAAAGGAAATCCGTGCTCAAGGTTTTGATGTAAAAGAAACAATGTCAGCGGACAATTTGAAGCGAGTATGTGAAAAATTTAACTACACAAATGAAGAAGATTTATATGCTGCTGTCGGCGTGAATGGAATTACAGCTCAGCAAGTTGCTAATCGTCTAGCGGAAAAGCGCCGCAAAGAGCGTGAACAGGAAGAAGCACTTGAGAAAATTGAGCAAAAAATGAAAAACCCTATTCCGCAAAAACGTACAGAATCGGGTGTTATCGTAAAAGATATCGACAATATGCTAATTCGACTTTCGCGTTGCTGTACGCCAGTTCCTGGAGATGAAATTGTAGGCTTCATTACGAAAGGAAGAGGTGTTTCAGTGCACCGTGCTGACTGTCCAAATATTCAAGTTGATGATGAGCAGGAGCGCTTAATAGAAGTTGAATGGGAACATGGGCTTACTCCAGAGAAAAAAGAATACCCTGTCGATATTGAAGTTTCAGCTTTCGATAGACCAGGGATTTTAAATGAAATCATGCAAATTGTTAGCGAAACAAAAACGAATATTTTAGCAGTGAGTGGTCGTGCAGATCGTGATAAAATGGCAACAATTCATTTAACGATTTCAATTTCAAATATTTCGCATTTGCATAAAGTAGTGGAACGTATTAAGCAAACACCTGATATATATTCAGTACAACGTGTTATTAACTAATTCGTTGGTTAGGCAGAAGCAACTTTGTTATGTACTTTTTGTTGCATACAATAGGAGAATTGAGGTTTTAAAAAATGAAAGTAGTTTTACAACGTAGTAAAGCAGCCTCTGTTACGGTTGACGGAAAAGTAACGGGAGCTATTGATAGCGGTTATGTTCTTCTTGTTGGCATTACACACGGGGACACGCAAGAGGATGTTGAATATTTAGCGAAAAAAGTAGCAAATCTCCGCCTTTGGGAAGATGCTGATGGAAAAATGAATCATTCTATTTTAGAGCATGGAGGAGCTATTCTATCCGTCTCACAATTTACATTGTATGGAGATGCGAAAAAGGGGAATCGCCCAAGTTTTACGAGTGCAGCAAGACCAGAAGTTGCAGAACCGTTATGGGAGGCTTTTAATAATGCCTTATGTGAACACGGTTTACGTGTGGAAAAAGGAATTTTTGGTGCAATGATGGATGTTGCACTGACAAATGATGGCCCTATCACCATACTTCTTGAATCTAAATAAATGGTACATTTCCTATGATTCCTTCATACATTAAATAGTATGGTTAGTTTTGTAGGAAGGAAGTGTATTAAGAATGACGCAGGTAGGAAGCATATCAAATCCATATTTATATGAAACTCTTAATATGATGATTGGTCAGGTAATTGTAGTGCAAACGAAGAAAAATATTCAGCAAGGAAAATTAATCTCTGTATTACCTGACGATATTGTTTTAGAGGTTAACCGTACGCCATTATTTATTAGTATGAAGGAAATGGTATGGGTTACGCTAGCAACAATGAAAAAATAAGCGCATAAAGGACCTCTATACTCTTAGACTATGAGTTGGAGGCCTTTTTTCGTTTTAGCAAGTGTAAGTACTTGATAGTGAGTACTGAAGATAAACATAACTTAGAATTGATTAGTTCCATTAACGAATACTTCTATCAAGGAAGAGTCATATACTCTTAATGAACTAGTAAAAAATAAATAGCTGCAAAGGAAGTACTAATCTACTGTCCTTTGCAGCGTATTTATCTCATGCAAAAAGTATAATGGATTTTTATTGCTCTTCGTTAAAGTAATTTAAAATACCTTGGTAGATACCGAGAGTAGCTTGTTCACGAAATTTAGCACTTGTAATAACACGTTCCTCACTACCATTACTTAAGTAGCCTAGCTCAATGAGAGCAGCTTGTTGACGATTTTCTCGTAAAACTAAATAATTTCCTTGTTGGGTTCCACGATTCTTTAAATCGATTTTATTGGAAAGTCCTTTATTTATTGCCTCTGCAAGACCTTGTTGATTACTATTCATATAATATGAGGTGAAGCCATTAATGGAGCTATCGTCTGTTGCATCATAATGAATACTTATAAAAGCATCTGCCTCGTACTGGTGTGCAATTGATACACGTTTACGAAGTGCAACATATTCATCAGATTCTCTTGTCATGACAACATTTGCCCCAGCAGCACTCAACTTTGAAGCAAGAAGAGATGCCGTTTTCAATGTAACTTCCTTCTCATCTGTGCCTCGTTGTCCGGTTGTGCCATGATCATTTCCTCCATGTCCAGCATCTACGACAATCGTTAGCCCATTTAAAGTGCCTTTCTTGCGTGGTTTAGATTTATCTTTTTTACTAGCAGTAGAGGCTTTGCTCGACGAAGTAGTAGTAACGACCCAGTTTGCCACAAATGCAGTTTTGTCATCTACTTGTATTTCATAAAAATCATTTTTAGCGCCTACAATAGGGTAGGTTTCACCAGCATCTACTCGTGCAACAACATCAGCAGTTGTTGTTGAATCTGTTCGTAGGTTTGTCCCATTATAAATGATTGTGACAGATTCAAGCTCTGAGGAAGAAGAAGCAGATTTTGATGTCGGTTTTTCTTTATTTGAAAAAGTACCATAAAAGCTATAAACCCAACCTGCTTTATTATCGTTATATTGAATTTTTACCCAGTTATGTTCTTGAGCCAGCACTTTAAAGGTTTGTCCATTTGAAGCTGTTCCTATTTTTTTAGCATTTAAGTCGTGATTTTGGCGCACATTAAGTGCATCCACTAAAACTGTAAATGTTGTATCTTTGTTGATTTTTTTTGCAGATACCTCAACTTTAGGTTCATTAGCCTCAGCCGTAACCTTTTTTTCAGGTAGGTCATTGATTGTAACATAGTCAGTAGATACCCACCCAACTAGTCCGTTCCAATCTATTTTTGCCCATTCGCCATTTTTTTCAATGAGTTTAGCTTGGCTGCCTATAGATAATTGTCCAAGAACTGCTGAAGATATGTCAGGCTCAGTACGAATATTTAGACGATCGACTTGTGAAATCAACGTTTTATCAACTGTTTGTTTATCGTTTATGGAAGCTGTTAGCCAAGATGCTACCCAGCCTTCGTAATTGCCTGCTTTTACTTGAATCCAGTCACCCTCACGACTAATAGAAGTTAGCGAATCACCCTCATCTAATGTCGTAATGATTGGATAAGACAGTCCAGGTCCCTCACGTAAATGAAGAATCGTTCCAGTTACTTTTAAATCACTGGTGTCTGCTAGTGCTCTTTGAATATTATTCATACTTGGAATCGCGATCATTAACACTAGTACGAAGATGATACTAATATTTAAAAGTTTTGTCCTCATCAGATTCCTCCTATCTTGTGCTATTTTACCATGCTTTAGTAATAGAATTCGTGGGAAAAAGGTAATGGAATTTGTTATTTTATCGAATGTATTGTAAAAAAAATAAAAACAGTTGACATTGCCTTTTGTTGTGACTAACATAAAGGGTAATCAAAAAATGATTAACCGCTTATGACCAAGCAAGTAGCAGATACCTCTATTGGAGAAGAGAGGGAAAGACCTAGGCTGAAATCTTTCCTACAAAAATGTATATTGTGAATAACACTTGAGAGGCTTTTTTCTGAAAAGTAATGCTTAGTAGGAAAAAACGGAATCGGCCGTTATCCGATTAGGAGGAGGACGCATGAATTTGATGCGTCAACTAGGGTGGAACCGCGGAAGCTTGTACAGCTCTCGTCCCTTGCAAAACGCAAGGAGGCGAGGGCTTTTTTTGTGGACAAAAAACGAGAAGTCCAGAAGACAGCTTGCTCATAAGCAATTTATAAAGGAGGTTTTTTTCTATGAGTTTTAAAGTGCCACGAGGGACACAAGATATTTTACCTGGTCAATCAGAAAAATGGCAAAAGATAGAAGCGGTTATCCGTGATATCTGTCGTGTCTATCGCTACAATGAAATTCGTACACCAATTTTTGAGCAAACAGATTTATTTGCACGTGGTGTCGGCGAAACAACAGATGTTGTTCAAAAAGAAATGTATACTTTTGAAGATCGCGGTGGCCGTTCGTTAACATTACGTCCGGAGAATACAGCTGGTGTAGTTCGTGCTTATGTTGAGCATAAAATGTTTGGTGCACCTGATCAACCAGTAAAGCTTTCATATTTAGGACCAATGTTCCGTTATGAACGTCAACAAGCAGGGCGCTACCGTCAATTTGTTCAATTTGGAGTAGAAGCAATTGGTTCAGCTGACCCAGCGATTGATGCAGAAGTTATTGCACTAGCAATGGATGTCTATGAATCAGCAGGTTTAAAGGATTTAAAATTAGTCATTAATTCACTTGGTGACAAAGAAACACGTGATACACACCGTACAGCACTGTTACAACACTTCGAACCACATATTCATGAGTTTTGTTCAGACTGCCAAAATCGTTTACAAAAAAATCCACTGCGTATTTTAGACTGTAAGGTAGACCGTGAGCACCCATTAATGCAATCGGCACCTGCATTAACTGATTTCCTAACAGAGGAGTCAGCAGCTTATTTCGCTCAAGTTAAAACATATTTAGATACATTGGGAATTTCGTATGAGGTCGATCCAAATCTTGTAAGAGGTCTTGATTATTACAATCATACGACTTTTGAAATTATGTCAACGGCTTCTGGCTTTGGAGCAATTACTACACTATGTGGTGGGGGTCGCTATAATGGCCTTGTGCAAGAAATTGGTGGACCGGAAGTACCAGGTATCGGTTTCGCATTAAGTATTGAGCGTTTGTTACTTGCGCTTGAAGCTGAAGGTGTTGAATTAGATACAGCATCAGGACTCGATGTCTATATGATCGCTATGGGCGAAGAAGCGAAGCTAAAAACTGTAGAATTAACAAGTACCTTCCGTGCTAAGGGCATTTCCACAGAAATGGATTATTTAGATCGCAAAATGAAAGCTCAAATGAAATCAGCAGACCGTTTAGGTGCAAAATATACGATTGTTTTAGGGGAAACGGAGCTTGAAGAGCAAGTAGCTACTGTTAAACATATGGAATCAGGTGAACAACAAAAAGTAGCGTTCTCAGAGTTAGTGAACTACCTATTAAAACAATAAGCGAAACTGTTAAAACGTAAATCGTTTTATAAATCAATACAGGATTATCTGTTCATCATTTGGACAGATAATTCATCTAATGAACCCGCTCATTTTCCTTGGCATCCATTCACTACCTAGTAGGAACTGTATGCTACATAAGTAAAACAAACGGTTCATCACTTGAAAATGGGGAATGACATTTTATGAAAACGTATGTCATGTGGATAAATCAACCCTAAGTAATGATGAGCCAAATAAATTTTGGAGGAATTAAATAATGGCAACAAGAACACATGCTAGTAATGAACTTTCAGAAGCATTAAAAGGCGAAAAAGTCGTACTAAAAGGTTGGGTACAACGTCGTCGCGACCTAGGTGGTTTAATTTTCATTGATTTACGCGATCGTACTGGAATCACTCAAGTAGTATTTAGTCCTGATGTTGCAGAAGCGCATGCTCTAGCCGATAAAGTGCGTAGTGAGTACGTAATTGAAGTAGAAGGGACAGTTATTCTTCGCGCAGAAGATCAAATTAACCCAAATGTACCAAACGGCAAAATTGAAGTAGAAGCAACAAAATTAGTCGTTATTAATACAGCAAAAACAACACCTTTCCAAATCGAAGATCGCACAGATGTATCCGAAGATTTACGTTTGAAATATCGTTATCTTGACCTGCGTCGTCCTGTGATGTTTGACACTTTCAAAATGCGTTCAGATGTGACTCGTACAATTCGTAACTTCTTACAAAACGAAGGCTTCTTAGAAGTAGAGACACCAATTTTAACAAAATCATCTCCAGAAGGAGCTCGTGACTATTTAGTACCATCACGTGTTCATGAAGGTGAATTTTATGCACTACCACAATCACCACAGCTATTTAAGCAATTATTAATGGTGTCTGGTTTCGAAAAATACTTCCAAATCGCACGTTGTTTCCGTGATGAAGACTTACGTGCTGACCGTCAACCAGAGTTTACACAAGTTGATATTGAAACAAGCTTTTTAACACAAGAAGAAATTATTGAAATGAACGAACGCTTAATCCAAGCAGTTATGAAAGAAGTAAAAGGTATTGATATCCCTGCTCCATTCCAACGTATGAAATATCAAGAAGCTATGGATCGTTATGGCTCAGATAAACCTGACGTACGTTTCGGCTTAGAGCTAGTCGCTTTAAATGATATTTTTGATGGCTGTAATTTCAAAGTGTTTGCTGATACAGTAGCACAGGGCAAGCAAGTAAAGAGTATCAACATTAAAGGTGCGGCAGACAAATACTCTCGTAAAGACATGGACGAGCTAACAAAATTCGTTGGTATTTACGGAGCAAAAGGTCTGGCTTGGTTAAAAGTAACGGAAGAAGGCTTAAACGGACCGATTGCAAAATTCTTTGACGAAGCTTTAGCAACTGCATTAATCGAACGAATGAAAGCTGAAGTGGGCGATATTTTAGTATTCGTTGCTGATAAAGCATCTGTTGTAGCAGCATCTTTAGGTGCACTTCGTACGAAATTAGGTCAAGATTTAGGCTTAATCGACGAATCAGAATTTGCATTCCTATGGATTACAGATTGGCCATTATTAGAGTACTCTGAAGAAGACGGTCGCTATTATGCAGCGCACCATCCATTCACACGTCCATTTGATGAAGATATTCCATTAATGGAAACTGATCCTGCAGCTGTCCGCGCGCAAGCATACGATATCGTATTAAACGGCTATGAGCTTGGTGGAGGCTCGCTACGTATTTATGAACGTGAATTACAAGAAAAAATGTTTAATTTACTTGGTTTCACAGAAGAAGAAGCAAGAGCTCAATTTGGCTACTTATTAGAAGCATTTGAATATGGTGTACCGCCACATGGAGGTTTAGCATTTGGTCTTGACCGCTTCGTAATGCTACTTGCTGGCCGCACGAACTTACGTGACACAATTGCATTCCCGAAAACAGCAAGTGCAAGCTGCTTATTAACAAATGCACCAAGTGAAGTTTCTTCAGAACAATTAAATGAGCTAAATTTAGCAATAAAAACATTTAAAAGATAATGAATACTCCTAAATACCTGGATTCTCTAGCAAAATTTGTTGAGAATCTAGGTATTTTTTGCGTTTTCGCATGGCTGGAGATTTTTTTGAGAAAATAGATTGAATTATCAGATAAAGAGTGCTATTATTACTGTAATACGAATCCTGATGTGTTTGTTTAATTGCTAGCTCTACTTAATAGTTTTGACCGAACACTTTAGAAACGGGAGCCTTCATTTTGTAGTCGCAAACAAGCCCCACGCGGAGCGGGACGTTTAAAGCTGCAAAGCGGGCACCCCCCTGCGAATTGCGGGTTCAAGACGAATGTTTCTTGGCATAACGGCACAATCGGGATTCGTCATACATAGTAAATAACCACAAAGAGGAGCAAAAATTAGCTCCTTTTTTAGTGCGAAAAAATGGTTATTCAAAAAGAGAACGGAAAATAACTCCAAGTTATGGCGATAAATCTAAAAAATTTAGAAAATATAAAAAATACTTTTTATTTTTGTAAAAGTGTCATATAATTGGTATAGACAACTATACCAAGTTAAATAATAGCTTGGAAACTTCAGCAAGCTCCTCAAAAAAGATTAGGGGGTGATTATTTGAAGCATACACTTTTAATTTCCAATGTTACGATAGTCAATCATGATGAAGCACCGTTTAAGGGCGATTTATTTATTGATAATGGTAAAATTATTAAAATAAGTAATAACTTATCTGACCAGGCTGAGCATTATATTGATGGCAAAGATAAAAATTGGATACTACTACCTGGCTATATTGATATGCACATACATGGCTCAGCTGGGCATGATGTGATGGACGCTACACAAATAGCATTACATCAAATGGCACGTTCTTTAGTACAAGAAGGCGTTACAGGCTTCCTTGCTACTACAATGACACAATCTATAGAAGCGATTGAAAGCGCTTTATCCAACGTTGCTCAATTTGAAAATAATGATGATGAGGCAAGCTTATTAGGTATACATGTAGAGGGGCCATATGTATCGAAAAAACGGGCAGGAGCTCAGCCAATAGAATACATTATATTACCGTCTGCTGAGCAATTTACATTCTGGCAGAAAATAAGTAAGCAACGTATTAAACAAGTTACAATTGCGCCTGAGGTAGAGGGAGGCTTTACGTTTATTGAATCGTTAAAAGATTTAAATGTTATTGCTTCCATTGGCCATTCTGACGCATCAATTGAGGAAGTGGATAAAGCAGTAGCATTGGGAGTAAGGCAGGCCACACATTTATATAACCAAATGCGCCCTTTCCATCATCGCCAACCGGGTGTCGTTGGTGCAGTGCTATTAGAAGATCAGGTGAAGACTGAAATTATAGCTGATTTCGTGCATAGCCATCCTCAGGCTGTAAAGCTAGCGTATCGTATGAAAGGAGCGAATGGTATCATTTTAATTACAGATGCGATGCGGGCAAAAGGCTTACATTATGGTGATTATGATTTAGGTGGTCAAACCGTTCATGTTTCTAAGGATGGGGCTCATTTATCTAATGGGGCTTTAGCGGGCAGTGTGCTAACGATGGAGCAGGCAGTTAAAAATATGAAAGCAGTTACCGATTGCTCATTGCAGGAAATTGTCGCAATGTCCTCTACGAATGCTGCTAAGCAATTACAGCTTGCAACTAAAGGTCATATTGCAGAAGGATATGATGCAGATTTTGTATTACTTGATGAACATTTAAATGTACAAAAAACTATTTGTCGGGGTAAAGTTGTATTTGAGAAATGAAAGTAAAGAGGCGATAAGGATGGTGCAACACTTGTTAGATAAAAATTCTCATATACCTATCTATATACAAATAGAGGAAATCATTAAACAACGTATTTATTTAGAAGAATACAAAATCGGTGAAAATATACCTTCTGAGCGAGAGCTTTCTATGCAGTTTGATGTTAGTAGAATGACTGTTCGTCAATCAATCACAAATTTAGTGAATAGCGGGTTGCTGTATCGTGAAAAAGGGAGAGGTACATATGTCGCTAATCCAAAATTAGAACAACCACTAAAAGGATTAACAAGTTTCACAGAGGATATGCGGGCTAGAGGGATGGAACCAAGCAGTAAAGTTTTACGCTTTGAAAAAATCGTACCACCAATTGATATTGCTAGAGATTTAATGTTAGAGCCGGGCGAAGAGGTGTTCTTCGTTGTACGAATCCGTAGTGCAGATTCCAAGCCAATGGCAATCGAAAGAACGTATATTCCTGTGAAAGTATATCCAGAATTAGATGAAAAGAAAATAATGGGGTCATTGTATGCGTTAATCGAAGCAAAATTCCATCAAAAAATTGGAAATGCTATTCAGCAAATGGAGGCAGCTATTGTTCCAAAAGAGGATAGTAAATTTTTGCAAATTAATCATACTGCACCTGTGTTAATTATTAAACGTACAAGTTATTTATCTGATGGAGTTCCGTTCGAGCTTGTGCGAAGTACTTATCGAGCTGATCGATACAAATTCATTAGTGAAATTAAAAGGTGATCCAATGGATGCATATTTTTTAGAAATTCAAAAGTTAATGCAGGTCGTGAGGGAGCAAGAATATGCCCAAATAAAAGAGGCAGCACAATTAATTATCAAAAGGCTTCAATGCGGAGGAATTGTCCAATTATTTGGTTGTGGCCATTCTCATCTTTTAGCACAGGACGCATTTTATCGCGCGGGAGGACTTGTACCTGTACGTCCTATCATCATTGAACCTTTAACTTTACATGCAGGAGCAATGACATCATCTAAAAACGAGAAGGACCCGACTATCATTGAACGGTATAAAGATCATTTTGATTTTCATGAAAATGATGTTTGCATTGTTATTTCAACATCCGGACGAAATCAAGCACCGTTAGATGTGGCTTTTTTAGCGAAAGAAACAGGAGTGCTAGTCATGTCCCTGCAATCACTTGCTTATTGCGAACAGCCGACTCGTCATCAAAGTGGACAGCGCTTAGAGGATGTAGTAGATATAGTTATCGATACGCATATACCAATAGGAGATGGGTTGCTGCATCACCATGATATACAGTATGCACCATCCTCTACAGTGATCGGTTCATTTATTTTAAATGCATTATTTAGTGAAATCATAGAGAGTATGGCTTTGTCTGACAAAATATTACCAGTTTTTAAAAGTAATAATGTTGATGCTGATTTGTCTCATAATGAGGCTATGATTACCAGTTATCAACATCGTATTAACTTTAAATGACATGCGGAGGGATATCGATGAAGAAAATGTTTAAAATAACTGCGCCAGAGGGACTACATGCTAGACCAGCAGCATTATTGGTAACGGCTGTAACACCGTTTGAGTGTGACGTTCAGTTAACGTATAAAGAGAAATCGGTCAATTTAAAATCAATTATGGGTGTTATGGCACAAGGGGTAGCACCTGGAAGCATTGTAGAAATTTCAGCAGAGGGATCTGATGTCGAGAAGCTATTTCAAACAATAACAGAAGTAATGGTTTCAAAAGGAATTGGTGAGGAATGTTAGAAATACAAGGAATTGCTGTTTCTCGAGGCATTGCCTTTGCAAATGCGTATTGTTTAAAGGAACCAGATTTAACTTTTGAAGAAGTTAAGATTACTGATGTCCATGCTGAACTGGAAAGATTTAAGGCAGCTATTATAAAAACGAAAGTGGAGCTACAAGAAATCCATGAAATAGCGCAAGAGAAATTCGGTGCTGAAAAGGCGGCTATTTTTGCGGCACATCTATTAGTGCTAGAGGATCCTGAAATGCTTTTATCTATTGAAGCGAAAATTCAATCTGGGGTGAATGCCGAATTTGCATTAAACGAAGTATCGAATATGTTCATTGCAATGTTTGAAGGGCTTGATAATGTTTATATGCAGGAGCGAGTCGCAGATATTCGAGATGTGTCTAAACGGGTATTAACCCATTTGTTAGGGGTTGAAATGGTGGATATGAATCGTTTAACCTCTGATGTTATTATCGTTGCTAGAGACTTAACACCTTCCATGACTGCGATGCTAGATACAACGTATGTCAAAGGGTTTATAACGGATATTGGTGGCAAAACATCTCATTCTGCTATTCTCGCACGAACGTTAGAGATTCCAGCAGTAGTTGGGACGAAAAATGCCACGGAAGGTATTCAACATGGAGCACCAATTATTTTAGATGGGACAAATGGCAAGATTTTTGTCAACGCTTCATCGGAAATAACTAGCTTTTATTTGCAGCAACAACATTTACACAATGAGGAGAATGAAGAACTTCTTCGCTATCGTTCATTACCAAGTTTGAGTGCAGATGGTTTTTCAGTAGAAATTGCAGGGAATATAGGAAACCCTGAAGATGCGGATATGGTCATCAATGCTTGCGGAGATGGTATCGGCCTGTTTCGTACAGAGTTTTTATATATGGAACGTCAGGAGCTACCAACTGAGGAGGAGCAGTTTCAAGCATATAAAAGTGTACTTGAGAAAATGCAAGGCAAGCCAACGATTGTTCGGACATTAGATATTGGTGGCGATAAAAATCTACCATATTTAAAGCTTGCTGATGAGATGAACCCTTTTCTTGGCTATCGTGCAATTCGGATTAGTTTAACTCAACAAGAAATGTTTCGCGTACAGATTCGTGCATTACTAAAAGCAAGCGCTTACGGCAATTTAAAAATTATGTTTCCGATGATTGCTACATTGGACGAATTTAAAATGGCGAAGGCAATATTGCTTGAAGAACAACAAAGTTTGAAGAGTGATGGATACCTTATATCTGAAAAGCTAGAAGTAGGAATGATGATTGAAATTCCATCGGCAGCCATCATTGCAGATGTATTTGCAAAGGAAGTAGATTTTTTCTCAATCGGTACAAATGATTTAATCCAATACACGTTAGCAGCGGATCGCATGAACGAAAATGTTTCTTATTTATATCAACCGTATCATCCTGCTGTTTTAAGACTGATAAAAAATGTCATTGATGCAGCACAGCATCATGGAAAATGGGTAGGTATGTGTGGTGAAATGGCAGCAGATGAAATAGCGTTACCGATTTTACTAGGATTTGGATTAAATGAATTTTCCATGAGTGCTTCCTCTATATTAAAGACTCGTGCACATCTCGCTAAGCTTTCTAAACAGCAGCTAACACCACATAATGAGCGCATTTTACAACTGTCTACGGCCTCAGAGGTCGAGGAATATGTCAAAAATAATCTATTAAGTTTATCTTGAATTGCACGAATATTCAGTATGGAGAAGGGGTGATCTAGCGTATGGAAATAAAAATAATACCGCCAAATGATTATTTACAAATACATCAATTAAGAGATTATTGTTTTCCGAATAAGTATACGGGTGCGCGGCGCGATGATTTTCACTATTGGATTGAGCATAGTACAACATTGGGTGCTTACGATGAAAATAAAGTAGTTGGACAGTTATTCATATTGCCACTAAATATGACAATTCATGGTGAAAATTATAAGATGGGCGGAATTGGTTTTGTTGCAACATATCCTGAATATCGGCAACAAGGTATTATCAAAAAGCTTATGACAGAGGCCCTGAAGAAAATGCGAGAGAATGGGCAGAGCATATCTGTGTTAGCACCATTTTCGGTATCCTTTTATCGTTACTTCGGCTGGGAATTATTTTTTGAAAAGCTATGTTACACCATTCCACAAATGCTGTTTCCTTCTTTCGGAAAGCAGCTGGACGTAGTAAAACGTATGAGCTTTGAATGGCCAGATCGTGATCTTTTTCAGGCGATTAAAGATTTTCATAATGCACAGGCGTTGTTCAATAATGGAAGTATGTTACGAGATGATGCTTGGTGGAAAAGGATAGAGAGAAGGATGCCTGATAGTCATTTTGCGGCATATTTTAAGGATGATAATATTGCAGGTTATATTCGCTATATCATTCAGGATGGAACGTTTGAGATTCATGATTTTATAGCTGAGGATTTACTAGCAGAACAAGCGATTTGGCGTTTTATAACGTCTCATGCAGCGAGTGTGAGTAACATTAAAGGAGTTACTTCAAACAACCATCAATTTGGCTTTTATTTTAATGAACCACAGTTTAAAAAGGAAGTCGTTCAGGATGTAATGGTAAGAATAGTAGATGCTTTGATGTTCATGCAACATTATCCGTGGGGCGATATTCAGGAGCCATTATATATTCAAATTAAAGATATATTTTGTAGCTGGAATGAGCATGCATATAAAATAAATAAAAGTGGAGATGTCTCCATAATTGAGACAAATTCTAGTCAAAAAGTGCATATGTTAACATTACCAATTAATCTTTTTTCAGCGATGATGGTGGGCTATCTTTCTGTAAAGGATGCTGCCTTGTATGCAAATGAAGAATTGGCTGAAGACATTATTGATCGCTGGCAGCAAGCGTTACCCTCTAATAAACCCGCATTCTATGAATACTTTTAAGTCGTGTATATGTTGAAAAAGTAGGTATGAATGTAGTTGGTTCTGAAAAATTAAATTTTTTTGAACTTTTTTCTGGACTATACCAGTTAGGTGAATCCATTCTGTAGTCTGTAACAGAGTTATAGCCCAATTTTTAAAGTCTTTGTATAAGGGAGTAAATGGTGTTAAAAGTATATTGTGGTATATACCAATTGATGCTATTCTCATCTTAAGAAAGCGATTTCATAGTTAAAAAATCATAAAAATAAAGTTAGTCAAAAAGACAATCTTATCATGAAAAGGAGTGCTTTTATGAAAAACATTATGCTAGTTTGCGTGGCGGGAATGAGTACTAGTTTATTAGTATCAAAGATGCAAAAAGCTGCACAAGAACAAAATATTGAGGCAGATATTTATGCGATTGCTGAAGGTGAGGTTGACAAAGTATTAGCTACTAAGACGGTGGATGTGCTGCTACTAGGTCCACAAGTCCGTTACTTAAAAGGAACATTTGAAAAAAAATACAAGGCAATGAATTTTCCGATTGATGTCATTAATATGGCGGATTACGGCATGATGAATGGCGAAAATGTTTTAAATCAAGCGTTACAGTTGATTGGTTAAGGGGGCAACGACAATGGAAGAAACAGTTTTGATGGAATCCATAATGGGACTGATTGTGCATAGTGGTAATACGAGAAGTGAATGTATGGAGGCTATCCAGCTAGCAAAAAATGGACAGATTCAAGAAGCAAAGGAAAAAATACAGGTAGCTAACGATGCATTGATTGAAGCGCATCATTCTCAGACGGCTCTACTGTCACAAGAAGCAAGGGGAGAAAAAGTAGAAGTGTCAATGTTGTTAATTCACGCACAGGATCATTTAATGAATGCCATCACGTTTCGTGATTTAGCAACTGAAATGATAGAGTTGTATGAACGAATCAAAGGGGAATAGCATCAAACCTTGATGTCACAATAAAAAGTAAAGGGAGTGTGTGAAATGTTCCGTTTTTTAGAAGAAAAATTTGTGCCAGTCGCAGCTAGAGTAGGGAATCAGCGTCATTTAGTTGCCATTCGAGATGGATTTATTACAATCATGCCATTGACAATTGTTGGATCACTTGCGGTACTTGTTAATACTTTGCCTATCAAATTCTATCAAAATGCGCTCGATGCCATCTGGAAGCATGAAACTTGGACACAGTGGGGCGGCAATGTTTGGGGAGCAACATTTGGAATCATCTCTCTGTTATTAGCTTTTACAATTGCTTACCATCTTGCTAAAAGTTATGACAAGGACGGACTTTCTGCCGGTGTAATCAGCTTTTCAACTTATTTGACGTTTGGTACCTTTGGTGAAGGTGGATTAACAGGGTTAACGACAGGTACTGGTGGTATATTTATTGCCATTATTATTGCGTTGCTGTCAACTGAATTATTTTGTAAATTGACTGGAAATCCTAAGCTGCTAATTAAAATGCCGAATGGAGTACCACCGGCTGTTTCAAAATCTTTCGCCGCGTTATTACCTGCTATTATTACAATTGGTGTATTTGCTTTAGTTCGTACAATTATTTCGGCAGGCTTTGATATTCCTGATATCGTCGGTTCATTCTACTCAACTATTCAAGAGCCGTTTATGGGCTTAACGAATTCATGGATTGCGGCTTTACTTTTAGCATTCATTCCTACGTTTTTATGGACATTAGGTGTTCATGGTGCTAACATTATCGAACCATTTATGCAAACGATAAATTTACCAGCTATTGAAGCGAATGTAAGAGCGATTTCATCTGGTGAAGTAGCACCATACATCGTAAATAAACCATTCTTTGATGCCTTCATCAATATGGGTGGTTCCGGGACAACAATAGCACTTATTATTGCTATCTTCCTTTTTGCTAGAAAGAATAAACAATATAATACCGTCGGAAAATTATCGGCGGCACCAGGGCTTTTTAATATTAATGAACCGTTACTTTTCGGTCTTCCAATCGTGTTAAACCCAGTGTTATTTGTACCGTTTATTTTGACACCTATGGTGAACGTAACAATTGCTTTCTTTGCAACGAAGTGGGGCTTTGTGCCAGCAGCTACTGTTTCACCAACATGGACAACGCCACCAATTATTAATGGATTTTTAGCAACTCAATCTTGGCAAGGAGCTGTTCTTAGTATTGTTTTAATTATAGTCGCAGTGTGTATTTATTTACCGTTCATTTCGGTGGCAAACCGCATGGCGAAACAGAGCGAACAGCGAGCTGCTGAAGCAGAGTCTCAAAACGAACGGCAAAATACAAAATTAGAGAGTCAAAAAGTAGAAGTGTAATTGTGAGCTAACGGAGGTATTTAAATTGAAAAGATTAGGGATTTCACTATATCCTCAGCATAGTACACTAGACGATATGAAGCGATATGTTCAGCTTGCTCATGACAATGGTTTTGATCGAATATTTACTTGTCTTATGTCGTTAAATAACGATCAGGAAAGACAAAAATTACAGCACATCAATAAATTTGCGCAGCAGCTTGGCTTTGAAATTTCAGCCGATATTGCACCGGCTGTTTTTGAAGATTTAGACTTAACATATAAAGATATCGGTTACTTTAAAGAGCATTATTATTTAGCGGCATTGCGCTTAGATATGGGTTTTTCTGGCCAAGAAGAAGCGTTTATGTCTCTCGATGCAAGTAATTTAAAAATAGAATTAAATATTAGTAACGGTACTAAATATGTAGAAAACATATTATCCTATCAACCGAATAAAGATAATATTATTGGTTGTCATAATTTTTATCCGAGACGTTTTACAGGTCTATCACGTCAACATTTTTTACAAACATCTCAACTATTTAAAGCAAATCATATTCGAACAGCAGCAATGATTTCATCGCAGCATGCTATGTTTGGACCTTGGGAAGAAACCGAGCATGGCTTGCCAACATTAGAAGAGCATCGTCACCTGCCAATTACTGTGCAAGCAAAGGATTTATGGCACACTGGTTTAATAGATGATTGTATTATTGGCAATATGTTTGCTTCCGAGGAAGAAATACGTGCATTAGGTCAACTAAATCGCCATAAGCTAGAGCTGAAGGTTGAGCAGTCTGTTGAAACGTCTGTTTTAGAAGAGGCCATCCTTTTTAAGGAGCCACATTTTAATCGTGGCGATGTTTCGGATTATGTTATCCGTAGTACGCAATCTCGTGTTAAATATAAAAATGGTGACTTCCCTGTACATGATACCGATCTATTAAAATTGGGCGATGTGACAATTGATAATAATTTAGATGTACGTTATAAGGGTGAGCTACAAATTGTTTTAAAGGAAATGCCGAATGCCGGATCGACAAATGTTGTGGCAAGAGTTGTAGAAGAAGAACAATTTTTATTAGCACATATTCAGCCTTGGGCATCATTTGGCTTTACGAAATGATGACAGAAGAAGGGATTAAGCCATTAGTGATAGTGCTTAATCCCTTTTTATCTTTAGTAAGCAGATGTTTTTTTGAGGAACAGCTAAGGTGAAATTGACGAGAAAGGAGTAAGGATATGATTGTATTAGCGATTGACGGTGGTGGAACGAAAACGTCAGCAGTAATTTGTGATGAATTGGGCAATGTTTATGCTAAAGTAGTAACGACTCGCAGTAACCCAACTGCTATGGGTATTCCAATTTTTAAGTCAACGATTCATGATATACTACAAAATTTGCAACAACAAAATCCGCAAGTATTTGCTGCCATAGATAGTTGTTTTGCTGGCATGGCTGGCGTTAAGGAGCTACAGGCTGAAGAAGTTGTAGAATCGATAGTACGTCAATACGTTCCTAAGACAGCTCATGTGATTGTTGATAATGATGCTCTAATTGCACTTTATGCAGGTACACTTGGGCAGGCAGGTATTGTGCAAATTGCAGGGACAGGCGCTATTACAATGGGCTACGATCGTGAGCAACGCTTTCATAGAGTAGGCGGCTGGGGTTATCTTTTTGATGATGAGGGCAGTGGCTATGATTTAGGTATGCAAGTGCTGAAGGCTATTTTTCAAAGCTATGATGGACGCGGAGACCCAACAGCTTTGACAGCTGTCATATTGCGTTATTTTTCTGTAGAAAATGTACCACAATTAATAGAGTGTATATATGGAGAAGAGCATCCTCGGACCGTGATTTCACCGTTAAGTAAATATGTTTTTGATGCGGCAGAAGAAGGTGATCGTGTTGCTATTCAGATCATTGAGGATGCTTGTAAGAAATATTATGTGGCGATTAAAGCATGTTACGCTCATATGACTTGGGAGGAAGGGGACGTGCCTGTCGTATTAGTCGGTGGCGTTTTTAATAATGAAGCATATTTTTTACCGAAATTACAGCAATTCGCACAGGCTGACAAAATACCATTGCAATTTATGGCACCAGTTTTACAACCGATCGGCGGGGCGGTAATTGCGGCTTTTAAGCAAATAAATGCCCAGCTCGGCTTAGATTTTGCAGCATGTTTCTCCAAAAATTATGAACAAGAATAGTGTTGAGACTAAAGGCAATTGGATGACGATTTATTCAATTGCCTAAATTTTTTACTTTAAGCTGTAAACATTTAGATTTTTAACGGTTCAAGTCAAACTTTACATAAATTCTTTCAGTGGATGTCACGGGATTGGAGAGGAGTTACTAAAGGATGTTAGCCTAAAATCATTGTATTCATGTGATAACAGCTAACCTGACCTGCATCACGCCGCTACGCTTTCGTGCAAAAAACATCCGCATGCTAAAGCACAAAGCGAATACGAGACGCATTGTTTATCTGTACGAATGCGAAGCGACAGCAACGATTATGCCGAGGCATAATTGCTTTAGTAGGAATACTTAATTTTTTTAGTTATAATTTTTACTTGATGAATATCGTAATAAAATGTAAGATAGGTTTGATTTTATCTTAGTATTTAACTAGGTTTACTAATAAAGTGATTAGTGGGATGCATTATCCAACGCTGATCATCAATCGGGCTTTATATAATTGCCCGTTAAAGCGTACTAAAAATTCAATAGACGGAGAGTGTAAGGATGTTACATCAATTTTCACGTAATGAGCTCGCAATAGGAACAGAGGGACTCGAAAAATTAAAAAATACAACGGTAGCCATTCTTGGTGTAGGCGGTGTAGGTTCATTTGCTGCTGAGGCTTGTGCACGAAGTGGTATTGGCCGCATTATTTTGGTGGATAAGGATAATGTAGATATTACGAATGTTAATCGTCAATTAGTTGCCTATCTTTCAACGGTCGGAAAATCTAAGTCAGGTGTCATGAAAGAGCGTATTGCTGATATTAATCCACAATGTGAAGTAATTGATATGCATATGTTTTACACGGAGGAAACATATGAGGAATTTTTCGCACAGGGCATAGATTATGTCATTGATGCGAGTGACACTGTGATGTATAAAATTCATATTATGAAGGAATGTCTAAAGCGTAATATTCCAATGATATCTAGCATGGGTGCAGCCAATAAAATGGATCCAACTCGGTTCAAAATTGCAGATATTTCTAAAACGCATACAGACCCATTGGCTAAAGTAATCCGTACAAAATTACGTAAGGATGGTATTCATAAAGGAGTAACGGTCGTGTTCTCAGATGAGAGTCCTATTGTTGTTCGTCCAGATGTCGTAGAGCATGTCGGAAAACCGGATGCAGCTATCCGTAAAGCAAAAATGCCTCCATCTTCCAATGCCTTTGTTCCTTCAGTGGCAGGCTTAATTGCTGCCAGCTGGGTAGTGAATACAATCTTAAAAGATGTAAAAATTACACGTGTACAAGGCTAATATTTCTGTAGCGAAAGCGAAGCGGCAGCTACAAGTGTTTGTGTCAAAAACTTTCATCGTTAAATTAACAATAACTTTTTCGATAAGCTTAAATAACTTTTCGATAAAATAAAAGCGGAACGAAATCACCCTCGGAACTGGTGATTGGCCATTTTATGGAAGTAGCTGTCTCGTTTGCAGACGGCTACTTTTTCTATGTTACAATAGGAACGTTGTAAAAAGGGGAGCTACGATATTTAGTAAAATATCTATACAATTTATGTTGAAGAGACATATTATGATCCTTCAACATTTGCTGTAGAACCTATTAAAGGAGGCGTTTTATTGTGGAGCAAATCTATCAAATGGAATATAGGGGCTTAAATCTATTCGATGAAATTAGTACAGTAGAATTAGCTATTGATGAAGAAGGACAAACAATTCACATTTTTGATATTGGACAAGTTGTTAGTCCTATTTTTAATTTTGATGTTTCGGCCTACGAGCTATCAGATGGTTTTTATAAAATGGCGGATATACTTCGACATAAACGTATATTGACAAATCAACAGCCAGGTAATGAGCTAACACTTAGTGAGTGGTTAATTACAAATACGGCCTATTTCTATATGCCACAAAAAAGAATAAAAAAATATGCTCAAGGAAGTATTATAGAAATTATTGACCGAACGAAAGAGCAATCTTTATTTGATGATTATGTACAAAAAATATAATTCTACCAAAATAGTTCGCATTCGGTGCTCAAAATGCTAATAATTCACTATATTGTCTTATTTTTTTCATGTACCCACTTCTTTATTTGGTTTATTGCTATAATTTTAATAATTCCAATAGATGATGAAAAAGTTTGTTTGGATGTGCAGGACTGCCTAGGGGAGTAGGAATGACGTTTAGAAAACAAATGACAATATGGGAGAGTGGGAAAATGGAAATTCAAGTAATTCGTGATCATTTAGACATTGTAAAACTTCAGGAGAAAATGAATAATATTGTATTTGACTATTTGGATACATCTAATAATTATCCAAAGGCTATGAGAGAACTAAACCCTTTATATACACAAGCTACAACATTTTATAAAGAGTATTTGGACAATAGAGCGGGTGAATTACCAAGTGCCAATACATATTGGCATTTGTTTATAGATTGCTGCGCAAAGCTGTGCTACTTTTTAGCGGCATCAACGTATTATTCATCCAATGAGTTACAAAAAACACCTGAAAAAGTTGAGCAATTATTAACGATTGCTGCCTATTCTTTACCTAGCATTGACCAAGAAGAGAATGAACAATTATTATCAGCAATTTTTGCGCTTTATCGTGAAGTAGTAGGGGATGAAGAGAAAACATCATCATTACGAAATGCTGTGCTTGAACAAAAAGGTGCAGTCAAACAATGCTTACAACAATTAAAAGTATTTGTTAATAATGAAATGACACAATAATTCAAGAGTGCTTGAACATTTTTTAAAAATAATATAGCAACTAGAATCTGCTTACTTTTTGCGGTTGATTCACCAATTCTTACAGTACACTGCTTTGTGAGGGTAATTGGGTTTCAAGTTCTCAAAGTATTGCAGATTTTTTTTGTAAATGTTAATAGACTATTGTATGAAGACCGTGAAATCCATTATTGTAGTGATAAAGTTTTAGTGTGTGAAATTAAAAAAGGACTTTTTACTTAAAAGGTATTTATAGATTTTTGTCGAAATATAGTTAAAAATTGCAAATCTATTTGCAAGCATTAGCATCAATAGTAACGGAAATAACTATATGATATGGTGATGATAAAGATTTATTCCGTGCTGTATGAATTTATAGGAAAGGGGCAGTTCAATGTTAATAAACGGTATCGAAATCAATTTGGCGAAATTAGAAAAACCGCTCTTATTAGTAAGTGAGAGTGAGGAACTTCTATTTCGACAGCTTATACAAGAAACACTTGAACATGAGCTTACCCAATGTCAATTAGCCCTATCAACAAGGAAGTCTATCTCATTAGTAAGGGATTTTTGGTTCGCTATGTATAAAGATCGAGAGAAATTATATATCAACAGCGGACATGCGCTCTTGTATCCAATTCGTTTAATCATATTCGAAGTTGTGACACAAGACGACTCCTTTAAACGTTTGTCCAAAAAATCTTTTGGAGATGAGTGTCTGTCACTTATTTATGCCATTGTCCTATTACACTTTGTCTTATTGTGGATAAAGGAACGTTTTAGTGATAACAAGGAAGTATATGAGTCATTAAAATTTTTATATAGAACAATTGATGATAATATAGATGATCAAACCTCTCCATCAAGAGAGCAATCAATTGGCCAAGCTATTGCTGTAAAAGCAATTCGTTCTGAAGTCCGGGAGAACGCCCAGGAATTTGCTAGTCTACTCTATCAAACCTACAATTTTCTTCATTATTTACATGAAATCGAAAAGGACAAAGAGGAGAAAGAAACGACGAGACAGACATCGATGAAAGATGTGGAAGATGCATTGAACCGATTTTACGAAACACGCTACACTACAAATAAGGCAACCTTCACAGGATGATTATTTAGTAGTCAGTCCGGTTTTTTAGCGAAAGTAATAAGATAAAAAAATAAGGCGCTTCTTGTTAAAATTGAAGTGCCTTATTGTTTTTCAGTACTATTATTATTTTTTATCCCTATGAAAAGATTTAAGCTTTTCGTAGATTCCTGCCATTCGTTTTTCTTCACCCGCAATAACAGGTTTATAAAATTCTGTGCCTACAAGATCATCCGGTAAATATTGCTGGTCTACCCATCCACCAAATGTTCCGATAGGGCTGTTGTGGGGATATTGATAGCCTACATGACCTAAATCTTTTGCCCCTTCATAGTGAGCATCGCGTAGATGATGTGGAATATCGCCTGTTTTTCCTGCATGAATGCTGGCAATGGCGGCATCAATTGCCACAATTGCAGAATTGGATTTAGGCGCAAGGCACATTTCAATAATAGCACTTGCAAGCGGAATACGCGCCTCTGGTAGTCCTAGACGCTCTGCCGCTTGTACAGCCGCAAGCATATGCGGTCCTACCTCAGGGTTGGCAAGGCCTATATCTTCATAAGCCATAACTAGTAAGCGTCGACTAACAGCTACTAAATCACCTGTTTCCAATAAATGAGCTAAATAATACATTGCTGCATTCGTATCACTTCCACGAACTGATTTTTGTAATGCAGATAGCAAATTATAAAAATGGGATCCTTTTTTATCACCATAAACACCAATTCTGCCTACAAGATGCTCAATGATATGATCAGCAGCGATTGTTTGACCGTCTACTTCATCACTTGCATAATAAATTGATTCAAGCAAAGTTAATGCCTTCCGTGCGTCACCATTAGCTGCTTCAGCAATTTGATTAATTTGATGATCTGTTACTATAAAGTGATATTTACCTAGCCCGCGCCTTTCATCAGAAAGTGCTTTTTTTAGAAGCTCGATTATATTTTCGTTCGTTAAACGTTTTAGTTGATATATTTCTCCACAACGTGATCGGATAGCGGGATTGACATCATGGTACGGATTTTCCGTTGTAGCTCCAATTAACACGATGGAGCCGTTTTCAACATGTGGCAACAAAGCATCCTGCTGTAATTTATTAAAACGATGAATCTCATCCAAAAAAAGAAGGACTTTTCCTGAGATTCTAGCTTCCTGTACAATATCCTCGACGTCCTTTTTACCAGCGCGAGTAGCATTAAGCGCGAAAAAGGGGAGCTTCGAGCTTCCTGCTATGGCATTCGCTATTGACGTTTTGCCGATACCTGGCTCACCGTATAGCAGCATGGATGGAACATGTTCATTTTGAATCATTTTATAAAGAGCGGTGTTAGGACCGATAAAATCCTGGTGTCCTACAATTTCATCAAGGGTTAAAGGACGCATGCGATAAGCGAGTGGTTCATTATGCATTAAAATTCCCCCTTTCAACTGTTTTCAATGATTTTTTGTGCTTAGAATGAAGCGTTACATAATATTTTGCCTAACTATACTAAGGCGCAATTAATAGTATATCATAACCTTCCGAGAGTATTTCCGAGTTCTTCGAGAGGAGATTATGATATACTGTTGGTAGTATTTTTGACTAGACTATTTGAGGGTGATAAAATGAAAATTTCTACAAAGGGCCGTTATGGTCTAACGATTATGATTGAATTAGCAAAGCATTATGGAGAAGGACCTATTCCACTACGCAAAATTGCTGCTGAAAAGGATCTTTCTGAGGCATACTTAGAGCAGCTAGTGTCACCATTACGTAATTCAGGCTTAGTGAAAAGTGTACGTGGTGCATATGGTGGGTATATGCTAGCAAATCCACCAAGTGAAATTTCAGCAGCTAATGTTATTAGCGTGTTAGAGGGTCCAATTCAACCTGTAGAAGGTATTGAAAATGAAGAGGCACCTCAGCGAGAGTTATGGCTCCGCATTCGTGATGCTGTGAAAAATGTATTAGATACAACGACAATTGAGGATTTGGCTCAATATACTGAGGAAAATGTAGCGGAAGGCTATATGTTCTATATTTAAAATTAGGCTAAAGCACATCTCTCTACCCTGAGGAAGGGAGATGAGTCTTTAGCGCTTTTCGTACAAAGGAGTTTTCAACATGAATTCATATATTTATCTCGATCATGCAGCGTCATCACCAATGAATGACAAAGTAATAGACGCTATGACTACAGCAATGCAACAGGTTTATGGGAATGCATCCAGTATTCATGGGATAGGTCGAGAGGCACGTAAATATTTAGATAATGCACGTGAAATACTTGCCCAATCAATTGGTGCTCAACCTGGAGAAATTATTATAACAAGTGGTGGAACAGAGGCGGATAATACGGCTATTTTTGGCACTGTTTATGCAAGGGCTGCTGAAGGGAAGCATATCATTACCACACAAATTGAACATCACGCGGTGTTACATACTTGTGAAAAGCTTGAGCGAGATGGCTTTGATGTAACATATTTGCCGGTTGATGGGAATGGCCGTGTTTCTGTAGAAGATGTGCGAAATGCATTAAGAGAGGATACAATTTTAGTAACGATTATGTACGGCAATAATGAAGTTGGTTCGATTCAACCGATTGCTGAAATTGGTGACTTGTTACGTGAACATAAGGCCATTTTCCATACAGATGCTGTTCAGGCATATGGTTTAGAGTCAATTAATGTTGCTGATCTACATGTTGATTTACTAAGTGTTTCTGCACATAAGATTAATGGTCCTAAAGGTATTGGTTTCCTATACCAAAAAGCAGGGACGCCATTCACTAGTTATGCATTAGGGGGAGCACACGAGAAAAAACGTCGTGCAGGTACTGAAAATGTTCCTGCAGTGATTGGTTTTGCGACTGCAGTGCAAATTGCAAATGAGTTGCGAGAAGAAAAGCGCGCGCTATACAATCGCTTTAAGCAAATTATGCTGGATGTTTTCACGAAAGAAAATCTAGCATTTCATATGAATGGAGATTTAGACAATACGCTCCCACACGTTTTAAATGTAAGTTTTTCTGGTATGGAAGTAGAGTCATTCTTAGTAAATCTTGATATGGCGGGTATTTGTGTATCGAGTGGTTCTGCTTGTACTGCTGGTTCCATTGACCCATCACACGTTTTAGTTGCGATGTTTGGACAAGGGGCAGAGGAATTACGTAACTCGATCCGCTTTAGCTTCGGTCAAGGTTTAACAGAAGATGATGTACAACATGCCGCAGAAAAAACAGCAGCGATAGTGAAAAGACTCGCGAAAAAGTAGTTTGCTGATAAATTTAGGCGTGTTGATTAAAATAGGTTTATTATTGAGCTTTGTTGCTATTTTGCTAATATTTTCCCTTTTTAACTGTTTGTAGCCCGTAGCGGAAATCAGCCTCTTCGAATTAATTTGAATGTGTAAAAATAGGATTAATCAACACATCTTTTAAAAATCGGGTTTATAACCAAAAATTGTGGGTGACTTTTGTTAAAACGTCTACTATGTAAATAAGTTGATTGGAGTGGAGACTAGACGACTCCTTGGGGATTAGCGATAGAGGAACGAAGGCTAAAATCATCACATCCTGTGATAACGCCTTCGTGACCAACATCGTGTTGGCCCGAGACCCTGCAGCGAAGCGGATGTTTTCTGTGCGAAAGCGTAGTGTTAACGTAGCGGCAGCACCAAAAGCGGCTCATCGGACGCCCCCAGGAAGCTTTGCTCTGTGCGAAAGCGAAGCGACAGCAACAAAGCGCCCAGTCGGAACGGAAATCAACCACTCGTTTTGGTAATGATTCAAAAAAATTATATATTTAATAGAAATTGAATAAAAGAAAAGGTGACCATAATGAAAGAAACACGTGACCCCTCACAAATTCGTGTTGTTGTCGGCATGTCGGGTGGGGTAGATTCTTCGGTTGCTGCATATTTACTGAAACAACAAGGATATGAAGTAATCGGGATATTTATGAAAAACTGGGATGATACAGACGAAAATGGCGTTTGTACAGCTACAGAAGACTATGATGATGTGATTAAAGTATGTAATCAAATCGGGATTCCATACTATGCAGTGAATTTTGAAAAGCAATATTGGGATAAAGTTTTCGCATACTTTTTAGAAGAGTATAAAGCAGGACGTACGCCAAATCCTGATGTTATGTGTAATAAGGAAATTAAATTTAAAGCGTTTTTAGAGCATGCGATGGATCTTGGAGCTGATTATTTAGCGACAGGTCACTATGCTCGAGTTGATCGTAGTAGCGATGGCGAAGTTAAAATGCTTCGAGGCATTGACAATAATAAAGATCAGACGTATTTCTTAAACCAATTATCACAGGAACAATTGTCGCATGTAATGTTCCCAATTGGACATATTGAGAAAAAAGAAGTCCGTAAAATTGCGGAGGAAGCTGGGTTAGCAACAGCGAAGAAAAAAGATTCAACAGGAATTTGCTTTATTGGAGAGCGTAATTTCAAAGAATTTTTAAGTCAATATTTACCAGCACAACCTGGTAAGATGGAGACAATGGATGGTGTTGTAATGGGTCAACATGACGGATTAATGTACTATACCCTTGGTCAACGTCATGGTCTTGGAATTGGTGGCGACGGTGAACCTTGGTTCGTGTTAGGGAAAGATTTGGCGCGCAATGTGCTACTAGTTGGGCAAGGCTTCAATAATGATTCGCTATTTTCAACTTCACTGACTGCTGTGAAAATGAGCTATACTTCGACAAAAAAATTACCCGGGAAATTTTCATGCACAGCAAAATTCCGTTATCGTCAAACAGATACACCAGTAGAAGTGGAAATTTTAGAGGATGGACGTACACATATTACGTTTGCTGAGCCAGTACGTGCGATTACACCTGGACAAGCTGTGGTACTATACGACGGTGAAGAATGTTTAGGTGGAGGTACAATCGACGAAGTCTTTAAAAATAATGAAAAACTAACATATGTAGGTTAATTTGCGAAAAGATTGCTCATACTCTTTCCTAAAGCGTATAGAGTTTAGGCAATCTTTCGCTACATAGAGGTGAGGAATAACAATGGATTTTAACGAGCAGGGCATTCAAGCGTTTCAAGAAAAGCGCTATGAGGATGCTGCACAACTTTTTACACAAGCAATTGAAGCAGAGCCTAAAAACCCAATTGGTTATGTGAACTTCGGAAATCTTTTAGCGGTCTTAGAGGATACTGAACGTGCAGAACGTTTTTTTCAAAAAGCAATTACAGTTGATGAAACGGCAGCAACTGCTTATTATGGTTTAGCAAATTTATATTATAATGCGGAACGATATGCGGAAGCAGTAAAGCTTTATGAGCAAGCACTAAAACATAAAATTGAAGGCGCAGATGTGTATTATATGATGGGCAAATGCTTTGAACGAATGGAAAGTCCGAAGCTTGCACTGCCTTATTTACAACGAGCTTCAGAGCTTGCACCAGAAGACGCACAAATTCGTCTAGCATATGCCATCGTGCTATGTGCGCTAGAAATGTTCGAAGAAGGTAAAAAGGAATTAGACTATTTGATCGAACAGGATTGGAATAACGCAGATGCACATTATAATTTAGGTGTACTATATGCGGTATCTACTGAGCAAACAGAAGATGCTATGTATCACCTTAAACAAGCCTTTACATTACAGCCAGAATACGACCAAGCACGTTATATCTATGATATGATTGCTCAGCGATTTAACTAAAATAAATGCTCACAAATACGGAAAGGATGCCAAAATTATGTTGGCATCCTTTTAAATTATCTACAAGAGAACATATATTAAAGTGTATCAATAAACAAAGGTTGATTTTCACTCCGAGTTGGCGCTTTCTGCGGGCTTGGCTTCAATCTCCTCGTCACTACGTTCCTGCGGGGCTTTCAGCGCAAGCAATCCCGCAGGAGTCGCCACTCTCCGTGAAAAATCAACAGTTCCTCAGCAAAAGTATTATTATTATAAATAACATCCTATGCTAAATAATACATGCTAGGTGAATTGGTTGATTGGAGTGGAGGCTGGGCGACTCCTTGGGGATCAGCGTCACAGATGAGACCCTGGAGCGAAGCGAAGCGGCTCATCGGACGCCCCCAGGAAAGCGCCCAGCCGGAACGGAAATCAACCCCTCGTTGTTCCGAAGAGTAATACTATTCATTTACGTAATAGGATTTCAACAAACTAAAAGGATGCCGAAACTAGTTCAGCATCCTTAGTTATTTTAGTCTTCATCTGAAGGATTATCAAATGGTAGTTGATATATATATTGTGCTAAATGTGCAATTGGGGTAGTTTCTAAAATCGATGATTCTGTTTCGTTCGCTTTTAGAATATTGATTTCTTTATTAAGTCGCTCCATTTTTCGATCCAACTCAGCTACTTGAATAGCAGCCTCCTTCAATTCAAAACGGATATGTTCAGGTACTTCCTTGTTGTATTTATAATAGATTTTATGTTCAAGGCTGGCCCAAAAGTCCATTGCAATTGTACGAATTTGAATTTCGACATAGACCTTTTCCATACGATCGGACATAAAAATAGGGATTTTTATAATAAGATGCAAGCTTTGATAGCCATTTCCCTTTGGATAGGCAATATAATCCTTTACATCCACAACTTCAATATCATTTTGTGCCTGTAGCATTGCACTCACTTTATATATGTCTTCTACAAAGGAGCAAGTGATTCGAACACCTGCGATATCACGAATATCTTCTCGAATCGCTTCAATAGATGGCTCAAGGTTCTTTTTCTTGACCTTCAATAATATGCTTTTCGGTGATTTTACGCGAGTTGATAAATGCTCTATCGGGTTATATTCATGAATGAGCTTAAACTCTTCTTGTAAAATAGTTATTTTCGTTTCAATTTCCTGCAGGGCAAATTTATAGACTAAAAAGAAGCGTGTTAATTCTGTTTGTAAAGTTTGTAAAGTGGTTGCTTCAAGTTCATTTTTCATACTTCATAAAATCCTTTCTTTTAGTAGTAACTAAATTATTTTATATTCAATATTAGCTTAACAAAAATAGTTACTAAATAGAAATAAGGGCTCTGAATCTATGTATACTATTCTTGAGTCATAAATTTACTTTGTAAAAATAAAAAAGGGGTGTCTAGTCCCCTTAGTAATTAAACGATAATTTCAGCCTTAGGGCTCTGTTTCTTGATCACATAAGAAGCAGCTTTATAGATTTTGAAAACGCAAGTAGCATTTGTTCATCATCTAGTTGTCCATGCAACGAAAGAGAATGATCCGTAGTTCCTTGAAATTTTCACCTTTATAATTCATTTTAAATTTCGCCTTTTTTGCAATATTTCACCACATCTGAATAAGGTAAATCTCCACCAAAAATTGAAAGAGCGCTACCGATTGTCACATGAAGTCTACCATTTGCGATATTTTCAAATTTCTTTAAGTCGTCCAAAGAACGAACCCCACCAGCATATGTTGTTGGAATTGTTGTCCAAGTGGCTAAATCATGCACTAAGCTTTCTTGCATACCGCCTTTTTTTCCTTCCACATCAACTGCGTGAATAAGTAGTTCATCACAGAAATTTTCGATAAATGCAATAGACTCAGCATTTACTTCAAAGTCACTAAACTTTGTCCATTTATCAGTAACAACAAACCATTTTCCATCGCGCAAACGGCAGCTTAAATCGATGACAAGATGTTGTTTACCAACAATCTGAACTAATTGCTTTAGTCTATCTAAATGGAGCTTACCATCATAGAAAATAAATGATGTGACAATAACATGGGTAGCTCCCGCATCAATATACTTATTTGCATTTTCCGTGGTGATGCCGCCACCAACCTGCAACCCTTTGGGATATGCTGCTAATGCTGCTAATGCGGCTTCTTCGTTTCCATCACCTAGCATAATAATGTGACCACCTGTTAATTGATCCTTAGCAAACATTTTTGCATAATAACTAGAGTCATGATTTGAAATAAAGTTCTCGATAACTTCTTGATCTTTATGACCTAGTGTGCTGCCAACAATTTGTTTTACTTTACCATCGTGTAAATCAATGCAAGGTCTAAATTCCAATAGTTTCACAATCCTTCCGTGCGACAAATTCACCTATATCATAGCATGGAAAGGATGATGAAAACCGTGAAATGTTTTTATCAATAAATTTTAACAAGCAAATGTTTTTATGTAGCAACAGCTAAGTGAAGTCTCCCGCCTTTATAAGTGGTGAAACAAGGGTTTTAAAACATCGCTGAAATAGAGGAACGTAGCTTAGGGCATCAAATCCGGTGAAAATGCCTGAGTGACTAACATCTTGCTGCTGCGCTTCGCTTTCGCGCAATGGAAGCGGATATCCTTGATTAAAATGGATGAATATTGATAGAAATTTATTGAATTCTCTTTTTAAACGATTTTTCACGTTATGGTGTGGTAAAATAATATGGTTGAAATGAACACGAAAGGACGAACCGAGAATGGCAGAGAACCTGGATTTATTTGAATTAAATAAATTTTTTATACTCGGACGCCCAATTGTCTCTATCTTTCATAATGCACAAAATATGTATTCGATAGTTCGTGTGAAAATTCAGGAGACCAACTTACAGTATGAAGATAAGGAAATAATAGTTGTTGGATATTTTCCGCCGTTACAGATGGATGAACAATATCGTTTTACTGGTTTATTGAAACAACATCCAAAATATGGTGTGCAATTTCAAATTGAGACATTTACAAAGGAAGTACCAGCAACAGAGCAGGGCATTATTCATTACTTATCGAGTGATTTGTTTGTTGGAGTCGGAAAAAAAACTGCTGAAACAATCGTAGAAAAATTAGGAGCAAATGCGTTACGTCTTATTTTAGAGGACCCAAATGCTCTTGATGCTGTGCCTCGTTTATCTGCTGAAAAAAAAGAGGTTATCCATCGTACCATTGAACAAAATTTAGGCTTAGAACGAGTGATGATCCAACTTAATGAATGGGGTTTCGGACCACAGCTTGGCATGAAAATTTACCAAACATATCGAACAGAGGCCGTTGAATTATTAACTGAAAATCCATATCGCCTGATTGAAGATGTAGAGGGTGTTGGTTTCTTTCGTGCCGACGAGCTAGGTGCAAAATTAGGGATTACTGGCAATCATCCAGACCGTATTAAGGCGGCGATTTTACATACTCTAAATACAGCAGCTTTATCAGATGGGCATGTGTATTTAGATGCAGAAAATGTTTTACCATTAGTAAAAGATATGCTTGAGCAAAGCCAACGAGAGGAAATTCCCTTTGAGATCATTTCTAAAGCTTGTATCGAATTGCGTGAGGAAAGTAAAATTTGTGGAGAAGAAACAAGACTATATTTACCATCCCTATATTTCTCAGAAGTAGGAATTGCATCGAAAATATTAGCTTTAATCGAACGTAACAATAAAGCTGAACATTTTAGTAAGGACGAAATACGTAAAGCAATTGGTGAAACAGAAGAATTTCTTAATGTCACATATGCTGAAACGCAAGCGAATGCGATTGAACAAGCATTAAATTCCGCCGTTATGATTTTAACTGGTGGACCTGGGACAGGTAAAACAACTGTTGTTCGGGGTGTGGTAGAAGTGTATGCAAAGCTACACGGATTATCATTGAACCCGAAGGAATATGCACAAAAAGAAGAACCTTTTCCGATTATTTTATGTGCTCCAACAGGACGTGCAGCCAAGCGTCTATCGGAATCGACAGAACTTCCAGCAATGACAATTCATCGATTATTAGGTTTTACAGGTCAGGAAAAAGAGGAAGAAACTGAGCGTGAGGTAACAGGAAAACTCATTATTGTAGACGAAATGTCGATGGTCGATACTTGGCTCGCGCATCAACTATTAAAATCCTTGCATGAGGATGTACAAGTCGTTTTTGTAGGAGATCAAGATCAGCTTCCACCAGTAGGACCAGGACAGGTGTTAAAGGATTTGTTGGCATCCGGGCAAATACCTACTGTGGAATTGAAAGATGTTTATCGACAAGCAGAGGGCTCAACGATTATTGAACTTGCGCATCAAATTAAACGTGGTAATATCACAAATGATCTAACAGTAAAAACGTCTGACCGTTCATTTATTAAAGCCTCCTCAGATCAGGTAGCAAGCGTTGTCACTCAGGTTGTGAAAAGTGCGGTTGCGAAAGGTCAAGAAATCCGTAATATCCAAGTGTTAGCACCTATGTACAAAGGTCCAGCAGGAATAGACAATTTAAATAAAATGATTCAAGAACTTATTAATCCAAACGATACTGGTACTAGAAAAGAGCTCGTTTTTGGTGATGTCACATATCGCATAAAGGACAAAGTTTTACAGCTTGTCAATCAACCAGAAAGCAATGTTTTTAATGGTGATATGGGTGAGGTAATTAGTATTATTAAGGCAAAGGAAACGATTGAGAAACAAGATTTGCTTGTTGTGTCATTCGACGGTATTGAAGTAACTTATCAACGAAGTGATCTCAATCAATTGACACTTGCCTACTGTTGTTCTATTCATAAATCTCAAGGCTCAGAGTTCCAAACTGTTATTATGCCGGTTGTACGTGGTTATTCTAAAATGCTGCGTCGTAATTTGTTATATACGGGTATTACGCGTGCTAAAAATTTCTTAATTTTATGTGGCGAGCCGGATGTGCTAGCAGATGGCTTACAGCGTACGGATGATTTACAGCGCTTTACGTCTCTTCGTGCAAGACTCAATCCAATGGAAGTTACAGAGGAAATTGTAGAAGTAGAAACGATTCCATTAAATGAAAATTTACAACATGAAAAATCCATTGATTTCAAACTAACGGTAGAAACAGAACCATATATCCATCCATTGATTGGAATGGAGGGTGTCTCGCCGTATGATTATTTAGATAAGTGAGTGAATGCACCAAGATTTCTGAAACAATAAACGGGCACCTCTCTAATAAGCTCTTGGAAAAATATGATTTATGAAATTAATACCAATAACTTTTATAGGTTAGAAAATCGTCTAATGATTGCAGTAAAAGATAATTAAAATTTTTTTGAGGTGAATAAAGTGAAACGCTTATTATTATTGCTTCTATTCATGATGCTATTACCTTTTGCAGAAAAAGCATATGCAAAAAATACTGTCATCCAGATGAATGAAGAAGCAACTGTCTTTGATAATCGTTCAGGCTCACTAGTTCAGGTGGGGACATTATCTGCAGGACAAACTTTTGAAGTAACAAAAGATTATGGAGCAAATTGGTGGCAAATTCGTTGGGGTGGTTATTATGGTTATATTGAAAAACGTTATACAACTGTTGTTCCAGCAACCACTTATAAAAATACAGTCCCAGCTACTGCTAAAATAACGGATTATATTGTTGCAACAAAGGTTGCACCGATTTACGATAATACTGGCAGTAAACTTGTTCAATTTGCTACATTGTCTGAGGGAGTTCGCTTCCCTATATATAGCGGAATGGGTAATTGGTATGGAATTGCTGTGAACGGACGCTTAGGCTTCGTACATAGTAATTTTGTAGTGAAAGAAAATGGTCAAAATTCAACAAATACAGATACAAATACAACAAAGCCTGTTGAAAAACCAACTACAACCCCTCCTAGTAAACAAAATGGCTATATAGAGGCGTTAGAAAATGTCATTCTTTATGATTTCCGCCGTGAAAAAGAGATGGCTATTGCTACGCTAATGAAAGGGCAGCAGCTAGAAGTTGTAGATTCAATGGACCCAATGTATGTTCAAGTTCGTTGGGGGAAATCATATGTTTATGCAGAAAAATCAAAGGTGAAATTTTTAAATACACCTTCATATAAAAATGTTGGTAAGGACAATGCCTTGAAAAATGAGTATTTCATCCCTACTTCTGCAAACAGCGAGATTTATGATAATAAAACAAAAGCGATGCAGCCATTTGCTAAACTAGATACAAATCGCCGTTATCCGATATTGCGGAAAGAAGGTGCTTGGTACGTAACAGTACTTGGCGGCCGTGAAGGATATATCCATAGCTCTAAAGTAGCGATTGATCGTGGTGTCCCAGTAATGATGTATCATCATGTATTAAAAGAGCACGAGCTTGGGCGTTTCAAAAATTTAAGTACTACGGTAACAGATGTTCAATTTACAAAAGAAATGCAGTATTTAAAAAGTAAAAACTACGAAACGATTACTGTAGACGAATTATGGCGTTTTATGCGCAATGAAATTACATTGCCTGCCTATTCAATTGTTTTGACTTTTGATGATGGCCTATTGTCGACACGTGAATATGCGTATCCTGTACTTAAAAACAATGGCTTTAAAGCTACACAATTTTTAATTACGTCCCGTAATGAAAGTGCGAAAGATGGGCAAATTTTTAATTATAATGATTTACAGCCCCTTTCACGTCAAGATATAACAAATATGCAAGATGTTTTTGCATTTGAATCACACACTTATAATTTACATGTTTTAGAAGGGAATAGAGGCAAAATGCTTCTAACTCCTTATCGTGAGGTTGTTCAGGATTTACAGCGTAGTATAGCAATTATTCCGAATGCTAAAGCTTTTGCTTATCCGTTTGGGCAATACAATGCGAATATCATTAATGCGGTAAAGGAAGTTGGATTCACAATGGCATTTTCAACGAAGCATGGCTACAACAATCCGTACGATGATGTCTATCAAATTAAACGCTTATCTAGTAATCAACAAACAACAAATACGCAATTCCAAAAAATGGTTCTTCCGTACGCGCAGTAAAATAAAAAACCCGATCAATTCTGAAATTGATCGGTTTTTTTTATGCGATTTTTTAATTGGGAGTCCAAACATTGCAGCTGCCGCTGCCGCTACGCTTTCGCACAATTTAGTGAATGCCAACTAAATGATGTTTAACGACTTCATATGCTTGGCAAACATTTTTAAATTGATCTTTTTCTTTGGCAATCATATCTGAAGCAATAGAAAATAAAAGATTTTCTTCATTATGATCCTCCATTTTATTCATTAAAGCAGCTTCCATTTCCGCCACGTATGAGATGATTTGTTTATTCATATATATTCTCCTTTTATAAAAAGATGTTGTTGTTTTGGTTACGAAGCTATCTTACACCTGCCTATACAAAAAATCTAGCGAATCTGTACTAGTTGAAAAGTACTTTTTTGTGAATGTGTCGCAAAATTGAACACGTTAAAAAAGCGCTAATTGAAACCGTTTTTATCTAAAGTAACTGAAAAATCAAGCAATAATTGCAGACTTTTAACTGTGTTTTAAAAGTAATACAGTATAGAAAAACTGAGGGTTTGCTATAATACAGTTGCCGTAATCGGAACCTAATATTAGGAAAATTCATATACTATCAAGTATAAAAATATTTGTAACGTTTAGGGGTGACTGCATGCCAGTAATTACAGGAAAACAATATATTGACCGTATTGACGCTTTACAAACTTATATTTCGATTGATGGGAAAGTTGTCACAGGGAAGGTGTCTGAGCATCCAGCATTTATGGGAGTAATGCAGAGTCAGGCAAAGCTTTTTGATTTACAAAATGAAGAGGCATTGCTTGAAAAGATGACATATGTTTCACCAACAAGCAATAAGCGTGTAGGTATGTCTTTCCTTCAAGCGGTCACAGTCGATGATCTCGTGAAAAGACGTAATGCAATACGAGAGTGGGCATTATCCAATAATGGCCTTATGGGGAGAAGCCCAGATTACATGAATACGACATTAATGGCGCTAGCATCAGTGGCAGAATATTTGAAAGATAAGCCAAATTGTTTCCCGCAGCATTTGTTAAAATTTTATGAGTATGCTCGTGAGAACGATTTGACGATGACACATACATTTATCGAGCCACAAGTAAACCGTGAAAAATTTTATTTTGAAGATGAAGATGTAACAATTGCTGCTAAAATTGTAGATAAAACGAGCGAGGGATTAGTAATTAAAGGTGCGAGATTACTAGCGACACAGGGAGGAATTACAGACGAACTCCTTGTTATATCAACAAATGGTTTTGATGAAGGAAAAGGCTTTGCCTTCTCAATCCCAAGTAATACAAAAGGTTTGAAGTTTTTATGTAGGCAATCATTTGTCGGAGGAGAATCGGTTTTTGATTATCCATTAAGTAGTCGTTACGAGGAAATGGATGCAATCGTTGTGTTTGATAATGTTGTAGTGCCGTGGGAACGCGTCTTTTATTATGAGAATGTGGAAGTTGCCAATAGCTTTTTGAACGTAAGTGGTTTTCAAACATATGGTTTACATCAAGTTCTGACACGTCAAATTGCTAAAACAGAATTTGTCTTAGGTGTTGTACAGTCAATTGTAAATACGATAAATATTGGCGGGTATCAACATGTGCAGCAAAAGGTCGTGGATATCATCGTGACATTAGAAACGATGAAGGCCTTACTGATAAAGTCTGAAGTAGAAGCAAAAAGAGATGAATTTGGTTTTATAAGACCTGATCTTCCAACAGTACAAGTAGCTATTCAGTTGTTCCCTAAAGTATATCCGACCTTTACTGAAATTATCCAGTTACTTGGCGCAAGCGGATTAATGTCCATTCCAAGTGAAAAAGCATTTACTGAGGATGACGGCGACCTTGAGCATTATTTACAGTCGTTTCAGGATGGTGGAAAGGAGCGCGTCAAAAAATTCCGCCTAGCTTGGGATTTAACGATGAGTAGCTTTGGTACAAGACAAACACTATATGAGCGCTTTTTCTTTGGGGACTCAGTTCGTTTAGCCAGCGCACTTTATAATTCTTATAATAGGGAAGAATTCGTTCATCGGGTAGAAAACTTTTTGAAAAATAATCATTAATTTTAGTGGGCAACTGTTTAAAGATTTTTAAAATTCGATGTTCCGTTTGACAGTTGTCACACTATGCATTATGATTTACAGGAACTATAAAAATAACAATCCCTTCGTTAGGTGAGGCTCCTATGCTGGAGATACGCTACTGCCCAAAAATGTCGAGAGACGCCAATGGGTCAACAGAAATCATCGAAATAAGGTGTTTTTTAACGTAGCTGGTGTAATTCCTATGCCGCATAGTGCTAAAACTCAACGTTTGAAGGAAGAAAGCAGAGTAGTTTTTTAACTATGCTGTTCTTTGATACGTGTATTCAACACGCCTTCATTCGTTGGAGGTGTGTTTTTGTTATTTAAGGAAGGTGATGAGAAATGGATAGTGGCCCTGAACCGAATACGAAAATGGTAAGTAGTAGTGAAGAATTAAGGATTGTCGATTTCTTATCGCCAAAAACAAATGGGTATTGATGAGAAACGCTTCTAAAACAAGCTAAATTATAATCAATAACGTCACCTATTTGTTTTTCCTTAAATAATAAAACATGAGGTGAAGAACAATGAAAAAAATCCATTATTTTAAAAAAGGAAATAGTGCAGTACAACATAATTTCGAGATTAAAGAATTTAATCATAACCTCCATGCTGAGGATTTGTTATGGGTTGATTTATATGCATACAATTACAACGACTTGAATGATATAGCTGAAATATTTGGTTTTCATCCATTAGCAGTTGAGGACTGTCTTAATGAAGGCTCACGTCCTAAAATGGATAATTATGGGGAATATAAATTTTTTGTTTTCCATGCACCAATTTATAATGAAAAAAGCAGCAATGAAATAACAACAGTAGAGTTAAACATTTTTATGGGTCCTAACTATGTTGTAACGGTTCATAAACAAAAACTTAAATGGCTAGGGCATATAGAGAATGTGTGTTTAAATAGTACAAAGTATTTAGATAAAGGTACCGATTTTCTATTGCATACTATTATCGATGGCATTACGGATGAATACTTCCCGGTTTTAGAGCGAATTCGAGCACGGATTGATGAGCTAGAAGAAGAAATATATGATTATGAACCAAAAGAAGTTACGGAAGAATTCCTTGCACTAAAAAGAACTATTATTTTAATTCGACAAGCTATTATGCCTCAAAAAAGAATTTTTTCAAATAGTAATGGACAGTGGAAATTTGACATTCGTGAGGAAAATATACCATTCTATAAAGATTTAAATGATCATTTAGAACGAATTGTAGAATCAACAGAAACTTATAGAGATTTAGTAAACAGTACTTTGGATACGTATTTTTCTATTATAAGTGGTAAATCAATAGAAAAGCTTAATTTATTAACGGTCATTTCAACTATTATGTTACCTTTATCAGTCATTACAAGCTTTTTCGGAATGAATGTTCCGTTACCATATCAAGATTCTCCAATAGCGACAATTATAATTACGGTCTTTCTAGTTGTTTTTACTTGGGGAATGTGGGCTTATTTTAAAAAAATGATTGCTTAGTTATGATGAGCAATTATTGTGCCAATTGACAGAAGAACATATTTTTTTTATAATTCTCGTTAGAAAATTGTAAAAAACGATGATGGAAAAAGTACGTATTTGTGCGTGTAAAAGAAAGGGATTTCTTGGCTGAAAAAATCCTCACAATAGCAAATACCGAAAGCTACTCCAGAGTGCAGTTAATCCCTGCCGTTCACTTACGTTACAAGTGCTAAAGAGGTAAGTATACTTTTACTTACAACTAGGGTGGTACCGCGAGACAAATCACAAGTCCTCGTCCCTTTTTTGGGATGGGGGCTTTTTTATGTTTATCTGCGTGAAAGCTTACGCCAAGGCAAAATTGATTTGCGGATTCATTTCGTGATTTTACAAAACATATAGGGAGGAACTTTTCAAATGAAAGCAGTAGAAATTCGACGCATGTATTTAGAATTTTTTAAAGAAAAAAGTCATCATCATGAACCATCAGCACCACTTGTGCCAATCAATGACCCATCATTACTTTGGATTAACTCAGGTGTTGCAACACTTAAACCATATTTCGATGGTCGTATCATTCCTGAAAATCCACGTATTACAAATGCACAAAAATCAATTCGTACAAATGATATTGAAAACGTAGGTAAAACGGCTCGACATCATACATTTTTCGAAATGCTAGGTAACTTCTCAATTGGAGATTACTTCAAAAAAGAAGCTATTCATTTTGCTTGGGAATTTTTAACGGATAAAAAATGGATGGGCTTTGATCCAGAGCTTTTATCTATTACGATCCATCCTGAAGATCAAGAGGCGTATGACGTTTGGCATAACGAAATTGGTATTCCTGAAGAGCGTTTAATCCGACTTGAGGGGAACTTCTGGGATATTGGTGAAGGTCCATCTGGTCCTAACTCAGAAATTTTTTATGACCGTGGGGAAGAATATGGTTCAGATGAAAATGATCCAGAAATGTACCCAGGTGGTGAAAATGAACGTTATCTTGAAATTTGGAACTTAGTGTTCTCTCAATTCAATCATAATCCTGATGGTACGTATACACCACTTCCAAAACAAAATATTGATACTGGTATGGGTCTAGAGCGTATCGTATCCGTTGTTCAAAATGTTCCAACGAACTTTGATACTGATTTATTCATGCCGATTATTGAAAAAATTGAGCAGTTAGCGAATCGCAAATACAAACGTCCAGGTGAAGTAGCACTAAGTGAAATCTTCGGTTCAGAAGAAGATATTAATACACCATTTAAAGTTATCGCTGACCATATCCGTACAGTGGCGTTTGCCATTGGTGATGGTGCTCTTCCTTCAAATGAAGGTCGTGGTTATGTATTACGTCGTTTACTACGTCGTGCAGTGCGCTATGCAAAACAAATCGGCATTGAAAAGCCATTTATGTTTGAATTAGTACCCACTGTTGGTGAAATCATGAATGATTTCTACCCAGAAGTAACGGAAAAATGCGAGTTTATTCAACGTGTTATTAAAAATGAGGAAATTCGGTTCCATGAAACATTAGACGGTGGTCTTGCTATTTTTAACGAAGTAGTAGAAGCTCAAAAAGCAGCTGGCCATGACTATATTCCAGGTGCAGATGCATTCCGATTATATGATACTTATGGTTTCCCAATCGAATTAACAGAAGAGTATGCAGAAGAAGTAGACATGAAGGTAGATCATGAAGGCTTTGAAGCAGCAATGGAAGAACAACGTGAACGCGCACGTGCAGCTCGTCAAGATGTGGATTCTATGCAAGTACAAAACGAAGTGCTAGCAAACTTGACGGTTGCGAGTGAATTTGTTGGTTATGATACATTAACGACAAATACAGAAATTGCAGCGATCATTGTCAATGGGCAAGTGTCAAAGGTAGCATCTGAAGGGCAAGAAGCATTAGTTATTTTAGCTAAAACACCATTCTATGCTGAAATGGGTGGTCAAATTGCGGATAGCGGTGTTATTTCTAATGATAGCTTTACTGCTATTGTAAAAGATGTACAAAAAGCTCCAAATGGTCAGCCGCTTCATACTGTACTTGTAGAATCTGGCGAAATGCAAGTTGAAGATGCTGTGAAAGCGGTAGTTAGCCGTGAAGAACGTAATTTAATTATTAAAAACCATACAGCAACACATATTATGCAACGTGCGCTAAAAGATGTACTGGGCGACCATGTTAGCCAAGCAGGATCATATGTAGGACCTGATCGCTTACGCTTTGACTTCTCTCACTTCGGACAAGTGACAAAAGAGGAATTACAACAAATTGAACGTATTGTTAATGAAAAAGTGTGGGATGATATAGAGGTCGTTATTGAAGAAAAAGGCATCGATGAAGCGAAAGCTATGGGAGCAATGGCGCTATTCGGTGAGAAATATGGCGATATCGTTCGCGTTGTTTCAATTGGTGACTATTCTATTGAGCTTTGTGGTGGTATTCACGTAAAACGTTCTTCTGAAATTGGTTTCTTCAAAATTGTTTCAGAAGGCGGTATCGGTGCGGGTACACGTCGTATCGAGGCTGTGACAGGTAAAGTTGCTTATGAAGCAGTAAAAGAGGAAGAAGCTCTATTAAACGAGGCTGCAGCATTATTAAAAGCAAATTCAAAAGATATTGTGACAAAAGTACAAGCGTTACAAGCTGACTACAAAGATTTACAACGTGAAAATGAGGCATTATCACAAAAAATCGCGAATGCACAAGCAGGCGCAATTGTGGACGCAGCGCAAACTTTTGGGGATGTAACTGTTTTATCTACTAAAGTTGAGGCGAAGGACAATAATCAACTTCGTCAAATGATGGACGACTTAAAAGCAAAAATGCCTAAAGCTGTTATCGTTCTTGGTGCTGTCGATGGCGAAAAAGTTATGCTATGTGCTGGTGTAACAAAAGATTTAGTTGGAGGTAATTACCACGCAGGAAATATCGTAAAAATGGTAGCTGAAGCATGTGGTGGTAAAGGTGGCGGTCGTCCAGATATGGCGATGGCAGGTGCGAAAGAAGCGTCCAAACTTGATGAAGCATTACTTTCTGTGTATGATTATGTTAAATCCATTTAACTTTTTTCAGCGAAAAGAAGTTAAAGCCTCCGGCGGATGTCACGGAATCGGAAAAGGAGTTTTTAGTGGATGTTAGCCTAAGATCATCGCATCCATGCGATAACGGCTAACTGACTTGCATCGGTAAAAACGCCACGTCCTGTGGCATTACCGAAATGACCGACATCGTGTCGGCCCTCACGCAGGCCTAAACACAAAGCCGATTCCGGAAGCAATTATGCCGAGGCATAATTGATAATACGCCAAAACATGTTATAATAAAGAGAAATTGGAGATGAGCTTTTGCACATCTCCTTATTTCTGAAAGCGAGGTGCTGGTCATGAGTTCATTTGATCAAACTATGAAATTTAATTTTCCAGAAGAATCAATGGAACAGGAAGTCAAGCAGGTAATGTTGAAAGTACATTCTTCATTAGAGGAAAAGGGATATAACCCTATCAATCAGATTGTCGGTTATTTACTTTCTGGTGATCCGGCGTATATTCCTCGCCATCAGGATGCTCGTAATTTAATTCGCAAGCTTGAGCGTGACGAAATTCTAGAAGAGCTTGTTAAGTTTTATATTAAAAAGAACAACGAGGACTAGAAATGAGAATTATGGGATTAGACGTTGGGTCAAAAACCGTTGGCGTTGCTGTTAGTGATGCTTTAGGGTGGACAGCCCAAGGTATTGAAACCGTAAAAATTGATGAAACTAACGGCGAGTTCGGCATTGACCGTATAGCCGAGTTAGTAAAGGAGTATGCTATAACAGAATTTGTAGTAGGATACCCGAAAAACATGAATAATACGGTGGGACCGCGTGGCGAGGCTTCTGAAAATTATAAAAAGCTTTTAGAAGAAACATTTTCACTACCGGTCAAGCTTTGGGATGAACGTTTAACGACGATGGCTGCAGAGCGTATGCTAATCGAAGCAGATGTGAGTCGCAAAAAGCGAAAGCAAGTCATTGATAAAATGGCTGCTGTGATGATTTTACAAGGCTACTTAGATAGCAAAAATTAATTGATGAGGTGACAATTACATGGCACACGAGCATAACCATGAAGAAGAATTACACGTACAACACATTACAGTGATTGACGAGAACGGAAATGAACAGCTTTGTGAAGTAATCCACGTACATGAATCGGCTGAATTTGGCAAATCATACGTATTTTACTCTATGGTAGGCGCAGAAGAAGATGAGGATGGCTCTGTAGAAATCTTCGTATCTTCATTCGTTCCATCTGAAAATGGTGAAGATGGTGAATTAACACCAATCGAAACTGAAGCAGAGTGGGATATGGTAGAAGACGTATTAAACGCTTTAGAGGATGAAGACGAAGAATAATCATCGTTCTTTATAAGTGTGGAACAAGGATGGCACCAAGCACTCCTTGTTCCTTTTTTACTTTAGAAAGAATGAAGCTATAAGGTTGTAAGACGAGTTGGTGAAAAATATATCTTTTTAAGGACTCGCTTCAAAATTTGAACCATAGTTAAAAGGAGGACATTGAATGAACGAGGAAACGCAAGAATTTCTTATAGTAGCGGAAAATGGCAAGGAGCAAAAATGTCGTGTTGTCTTCACTTTCGATGCAGATGAAAAATCATATGTATTGTTTTCGTTAATCGACGACAATGGTAATGACATTCCTGGAGATATTTCTGCAATGACATTTGATTATGATGATAACAATGGAGAAATGACAAATTTACAGCCTGTAGAAACAGATGCAGAATGGGAAATGATTAATGAGGTAGTTCTGACACTTTTAGACGAATTTGAAGAAGAGCCGCAACTATTTACAATAACAGATGAGGATGGGACAGATCAGGTTTGTGAGGTTATTCATACATTTTCATCTGAACAATTTGGCAAATCCTATGTACTTTATGTTCTGGCAACGGACGAGCCAATAGAGGAAAGAGATATTTTTGCTTCACAATATGTCTCTGGAAATGACGGAACGATTGATGAATTATTACCGATTGAAACAGATGAAGAATGGGCATTTGTTGAAGATGTATTAAATGAATTATAATTAGAACTCCGAGTGGTAAAATGCTACTCGGAGTTTTTTGTGACGTAGCTAAAAACATAAAACTGAATTTATGTATTTTCGAACTAATTTATTTATTTTAACAGATAAAATGGAATTTTTCTGCTTTTGTATTATCCTCAATTACGGGTAAAGATAAAACTTGCTTTAAATTAAAACAAGTAAGTTAATTTGAAAAGGAGGAAATAGAATGAGGACAAATACGACTGAGTGACTGACATCGTGTCGGCCTAAGTACAAAGCCGATTGTAGACAATATTATGGCGAGGCAAAACTTTGATAGAGTAAGTTTTCCAACCGTTGAGGTGAAGAGAATATTATTGAATCTGCTAATGATATAGTGAGCAGATTTTTGTTTTTCTCCTGGGCTTTCTGTTCCTAATATGTGTCAAGCATCCATCTAGATTTCTCTAGTAATTTAGTTTGTTGACTGTAAATCAATGTTGATTTATTACATTCTTTTGTCGGAATCTCTTTTTATGTGATCTATTTTTACTGATTTTCTATTTCTGTTTGTCGTGAAAGTTGATTTCTAGTATGATAATGGAGTGATAGGGGGGAAACCCGTGAATAACGGTTCGAAAAAACAAGAAATGCTTGCGAAAATGCAAGAAAGAAAATCCGAGGTAAAAATTGTGAGAAAAATCGTTGCTATTGTAGCAATTGCTTTTGTTTTAATATCTGGGATTGTCGGTTTACTTGGTTATAGTTATGTGAAGAGTGCCTTAAAACCAGTAGATCCAGATGCAACTAAAACAATAGCAGTTGAAGTACCGATAGGCTCAACTTTAAGCTCTATTTCAACTCTATTAGAGGAAAAAGGGGTAATTAAAGATGCTCGTGTTTTTAAATATTATGCTAAATTTAAAAATGAATCCCAGTTCCAAGCAGGAAACTATGATTTAACACAAGCGATGACATTGGATGAGCTAATCGAAAGTTTAAAAACAGGGAAGGTTTATCGTACACCAGTCTTTACAATGACAATTCCTGAAGGTTTAACACTTGAACAAATTGGTAATATAGTGGAAAAGAAAACGCCTTACACTCAAAAAGAATTTATGGATTTAGTAACAAGCGATGCGTTTGTACAACAAATGAAGGCTAAATACCCTGAGCTTGTGACAGATGCGGTTTTAGCTGATAAAATCCGATATGATTTAGAAGGTTATTTATTCCCTGCAACTTATTCTTATTTTGAAGAAAAACCATCATTAGAATCCATTGTAGACGAAATGATAGGAGCAATGGACAAGGTTGTGAAAAATTACAACGATGCTCTAACTGAAAAGAAAATGTCAGTACATCAATTATTAACATTTGCTTCATTATTGGAAAGAGAAGCTACTGCCCAGACAGATCGAGAAACGATTGCGAGCGTATTCTATAACCGTATCGAACAAGGGATGCCATTACAAACAGATCCAACTGTTTTATATGCACTTGGTTCCCATAAAGATCGTGTCCTTTATAAAGATTTAGAAGTAGATAATGCCTATAATACTTACAAAAATAAAGGCTTACCACCAGGTCCGATTGCGGGAGCAGGAAAAACTTCGATTGAAGCAGTGCTTAATCCAAGTAAAACGGACTATCTATACTTCTTAGCGGATAAAAAAGGTGTCAACCACTTCTCGAAAACGTATGATGAACATTTACTGAAAGTAGATAAATATATAAAAAAAGCTGAGTAAGTACTTAAAATAGAAAAAATAAATAGCAATAATGTGGATAGAAGGAAAGAAAAATAGCTTTCCTTCTATTTTCGTGCTATTATAAATTGTGATTTTTAATCAATCCGCATGGAAAAAATTCAATCAGTCCGTTAATGCGGAATAATATACGTGGTGGCAATTGTTTCTGAGCTTATAAAAACAATTGCTCATTTTTGTATGACGAAGTACCAAGACATCACGTTTGGTCTTTTTCTTTTTGTTGCTAAATGATGAAGTACAGACAACGAGTATTGCTCGTTGCGCCTCCGGCGAATGTCACGGAATCGGAGTGGAGTTCTTAAAGGATATTAGCCTAAAATTATCGCATCGATGCGAGAACGGCTAACTGAACTGTATCGGTAAAAATGTCACGTCCTGTAGCATTACCGAAATGTCCGACATCGTGTCGGCCCTCATGCAGGCCTAAGCACAAAGCTGATTCCGGAAGCATTGTTTATCTGCGCAAAAGCGTAGCGACAGCGGCAATTATGCCGAGGCATAATTGATATGAGGGTGAACTAAAAAATGGAATTATCAGATGCATATATACAATCATTTATTCAACCACGTAATGAATTGCTTTTAGAGATGGAAGCATTTGCGGAGGAGAATCATGTGCCGATTATGCAACTTTCAGGCATTGATGCACTAAATCAATTGCTACGTATTCAAAATCCGTCGAAAATTTTAGAGATTGGTACAGCAATTGGTTATTCTGCAATAAGGATGGCAGAGGCTATACCAAATGTGCAAATCGTTACAATCGAACGTGATGCAGAGCGTGTTGCAAGAGCAAAGGCTTATATTGAACGTTCTACAGTATCAGATCGTATTACAGTCATTGAAGGTGACGCCTTAGAAGTGAATGATGAAGCAATTCAAACGACCTTCGATGCTGTTTTTATCGATGCTGCAAAGGGACAATATCAACGCTTTTTTGAAAAGTATGCACCTCTTGTAAAATCTGGCGGAGTTCTGTATATCGATAATATGTATATGCATGGCCTATCAGATTTGGATTTAAAAGATGTACCGCGTCGTAAGCGTACAATGATTCGCAATTTAAAAAACTTCACCGAATGGATTATGCAGCACCCTGATTATACAAGTGCGTTTTTACCAGTTGGTGATGGTTTATTATTATGTTTGAAGAGGTGACTATTATGAAAAAACCTGAATTGCTTGTTACACCGCAATCGGTGGACCATGTTAAAGCACTTTTACAGGCTGGAGCAGATGCTTTTGTCATTGGTGAACAACAATTTGGTCTGCGCCTAGCAGGAGAATTTTCTGTGAGTGAAGTGGAAGAAGCTACAAAGCTAATTCATGCCGCGGGTAAAAAGGTTTATGTTGCGGTAAATGCGCTATTCCATAATGAAAAATTGGATGCGCTTGCCGAATATTTAAAAGAAATGCAACGTATTGGTGTTGACCGTTTAATTTATGGTGATCCAGCAGTATTAATCATCCGTCGTGAGCAAGGTGTAACAATACCGCTACACTGGAATCCGGAAACGACTGCAACGAACTGGTTTACTGCAAATTATTGGGGAAAACGCGGAGCAACTCGCGCAGTGCTTTCACGTGAACTTTCTTTAGATGAAGTGCTAGAAATTAAAGAAAATACAGAAGTTGAGATTGAGGTTCAAGTACATGGAATGACATGTATGTTCCAATCAAAACGTCCATTACTAGGCCATTATTTCTTATATCAGGATAAAGTAATGGAAATTGAAAATCGTAAGGAAAATCGCAATATGTTCCTTCATGATGATGAACGAAATAATAAATATCCAATTTATGAGGATGCTAACGGTACGCATATTTTTAGCCCAAACGATATGTGCATTATCGATGAGCTTGGCGAATTATTTGAAGGTAACATTGATGCATTGAAAATTGAGGGTGTTCTTCAAACGCCAGAATATGTGATCACAGTAACAGAAGCTTATCGAAAAGCAATTGACACATATTTTGACGAATCAGCAGATGCGTATGAAGATATTAAAGATGATTTATTAGCTAAAATTGAAGATATTCAGCCTGCCATCAGACCTCTTGATACTGGCTTTATCTTCAAGGAAACAGTTTACTAGGAGGTGGCAAGAACATGGCATTAGCATTAGAACAAAATGACAAAATCCGTGAAATTGTAGACGGTAAACGTGTCATCACAAAAAAACCAGAGCTACTTGCCCCTGCAGGTAGTTTAGAAAAATTAAAAGTAGCAGTTCATTATGGAGCGGATGCTGTATTTATTGGTGGACGAGAGTTCGGTCTACGTTCAAACGCAGATAACTTCTCAATTGAAGAAATGCGCGAAGGTGTTGAATTCGCCAATAAATATGGTGCCAAAATATATGTTACGACAAATATTTTCGCCCACAATGAAAATATGGACGGCTTAGAGCAATATTTACAAGATATTGAATCTGCGGGTGTTACAGGCATTATTGTAGCGGATCCACTAATCATTGAAACATGCCGTACAGCTGCACCAAAGCTTGAAATTCACCTTTCTACACAGCAATCTTTATCGAACTGGAAGGCAGTGCAGTATTGGAAAGAAGAAGGCTTACATCGTGTAGTATTAGCACGTGAAGTAGGCGGCGAAGAAATGAAGCTAATGAAGGAAAAAGTCGATATTGAAATTGAGGCATTCGTTCATGGAGCAATGTGTATCGCCTATTCTGGTCGCTGTGTATTGTCAAATCACATGACTGCTCGTGACTCTAACCGTGGTGGTTGCTGTCAATCTTGCCGCTGGGACTATGATTTATATGAGCTAGAAGATGGCGAAGAAAAGGCACTTTTCGATGATAATCACGCACCTTTTGCAATGAGTCCGAAAGACTTAAAGCTGATTGAAGCAATTCCACATATGATTGAACTTGGTATTGATTCATTAAAAGTGGAAGGTCGTATGAAATCAATTCATTATGTTGCTACAGTTATTTCAGTGTACCGTAAAGTGATTGATGCTTATTGTGCTGACCCTGAAAACTTTAAAATTAAACGTGAATGGCTAGAAGAACTAGACAAATGTGCTAACCGTGATACCGCTGAAGCATTCTTCCATGATGCTCCTGGGCACGAGGAGCAAATGTTTGGTGTACACGGCCGTAAAACGACTTATGAGTTTGCTGGTTTAATTTTAGAGCATGACCCTGAAACAAAAATTGTGACAATGCAACAACGGAACTATTTTAAACCTGGTGATGAGGTAGAATTCTTTGGACCAGAAATTGATAATTTCCGTTTTACAATGGGTGAAATTTGGGATGAGGATGGCAATAGCTTAGATGCTGCACGTCACCCATTACAAATTGTTAAATTTAAATGCGATACCCCATTAAAACCACATAACATGATGCGAAAGGAGAATAATTAATGGTAGCAAAGCGTCCAGTCGTCATCGGAATTGCTGGTGGTTCATGTTCGGGAAAAACGAGTGTGACACGTGCTATTTATGATGTTTTCCGCGATCATTCAGTTGTAGTAATTGAACAAGATTTTTATTATAAAGACCAAAGTCATTTAACGTTTGAGGAGCGTTTAGGTACAAATTATGACCATCCGTTAGCATTTGATAACGATTTGTTAATTGAACACATAAAAAAATTATTGGTCCGCCAATCAATTGAAAAGCCGGTATATGATTATGTGCAGCATACAAGAGCAAGAGAAGTTATTCATGTAGAGCCTGTAGATGTTATTATACTAGAAGGTATTTTAGTGTTAGAAGATGCAGATTTACGTGATTTAATGGACATTAAATTATTTGTAGATACGGACTCAGATTTACGTATTATTCGTCGTATAATGCGTGATATAAAAGAGCGTGGACGTACTACAGATTCTGTAATCGACCAATATTTATCGGCAGTGCGTCCAATGCATAATCTGTTTATTGAACCGACGAAACGTTATGCCGATATTATTATTCCAGAAGGCGGGGATAATGAGGTTGCGATTGATTTAATGGTAACTAAGATTAAAACTATCCTTGAAACCGACAACGTATTGTAATAAGATAGAGTGGTATTGACAATATTTACATGCATATCTGTACATATTTCAGAAAGGCATGCATACTATTAGGTCAAAGAGTAATTTGAAACCGTTTAAAAATAATAAAATTCGATTAAGTGCATCCACTAAGCCACTTAATCGAGTTTTATGTTTTTATATTGACGAAAACAAGGAGTGAGGAACTTTGGCAAATGAAAAACAGTACCCAATGACAGCTGAAGGTAAAAGAAAATTAGAAGAAGAATTAGTGAAATTAGAAACGGAAACACGTAAGGAAATCGTAGAACGTATTAAAATTGCTCGCGATTTCGGGGATCTTTCTGAAAATGCTGAGTATGATTCTGCAAAAGAAGAACAAGCCTTTTTAGAAGGTCGAATTTCTACATTAAAATCTATGATTCGTAACGCAGTTATTATTTCTGAGGACGAAACAGACAACAGTGTAGTATCACTAGGGAAAACGGTTACATTTGTAGAAGTTATTAATGGGAAACCATCAACAGATGAGGAATCATATACAATTGTTGGTTCGGCTGAGGCAGATCCAATGGAATTCCGTATTTCAAATGAATCACCAATTGCTAAAGGCTTACTAGGCCGTGCTGAGGGCGAAGAAGTTGTCGTACAAACACCTGGTGGTGAAATGAAAGTTAAAATTATTTCAATAAAATAATTTTGGTACAAGCAGTTAGCTTATCTTTAAGGAGAGCTAGCTGCTTTTATCTTCTGCATTGTCTGTGTGAAAGCGAGAGCAATAACAACAATATACGCCAAAGGGAAATTGATCCTGATTTAAACATCTATGTAAGTATTTAAATCAAGGGAAAAAACTATGGGGAAATAAGGCGAGATAGGTATATTTTTCTCTCTGAAAAAAATATGAGCACAATTATTTTGCAAGTACTGTTGAACTTGATAGAATATTGGCTAGAGAGGGGGAGACTTCATGAGTGAACGAAAAACTCGAAGCAGTCGTCATTTGCAGCCATCTCGTAATAAAAAGCTAGATAAACTATTGAATGTTTTAATTGGTATTGTCGTGATATTAATTATTATAACAGCAACATTTGTGTTTAAATGGCAGGATGATGCAGGAAAAGCTGAAAAAGACGAGCCAATACAGGAGCAGAAGAACGATAAAAAAGATGTGAAGGAAGAGCCTTCTAAAGAGCAAAAAAATGATGAATCAGCTCAGGAGGAAAAACTAGCAAAGGAAGAGCCAACAGACGAATCTCAACCATCTAAACAGGACTCTACTACTGAAACTACTTCAGACAATCCAATTGTTGACAAGGTCATAACAAATAAAGATTGGGAACCTACACCTACAACACAAACAGGTCAGCATGTGTCTTCTTACGATGAGAAATCTGTAGACTGGGCTGAAAAGGTAGCAACGGTTGTGGCCGTTACAGGCATCGAAAAGGACAATATGATTATTTGGCGTATGGGGAACAATGGTAGCGCTAATTCGGCTATTGCAACAGTTTCAACGAATGATAAGACAAAAATGTATCGTGTTAGCATGGAATGGGTTGACAACGAAGGCTGGACACCAGTAAAACTTGAACAACTAAATACATTAAACGGCGCCTATTGACGAAAATAATTCATTTTATTATTTTTAATAGAGTTGAATATAGAAGGGAAGTAACAGAGAAATGAAAATTGCAGTAATTGGCGCAATGGAAGAGGAAGTTGAGCTTTTACGAGCATCGTTAGAGCAAGCAACAAGCACAACAATCGCAGGCAGTGAGTATACAACAGGAACTTATAAAGGGAAAGAGGTAGTGTTATTAAAAAGTGGTATTGGTAAAGTGAATGCCGCAATGTCAACTACTATTCTATTACATGAATTCAAGCCTGACGTAGTCATTAATACGGGCTCTGCCGGAGGCTATGATGAAACTCTTGAAGTTGGCGCAGTCGTTATTTCAGATGAAGTTCGTCATCATGATGTAGATGTCACGATTTTCGGTTATGAAATGGGGCAGATGGCAGGTATGCCAGCAGCTTATAAATCGGATGAAAAACTTATGAAAGTTGCTGAAGAGGCTGTAAAGGCTGTTGGAGAGCACCAATATGGTATTGGTTTAATTTGCTCAGGTGATGCCTTTATGAATGATCCTGTTCGTGTAGAAGCTGTCCGTCGTCATTTCCCGCAAATGAAGGCAGTAGAGATGGAAGCAGCGGCAGTTGCACAAGTATGTTATCAATTTGGTACTCCATTTGTTGTTATTCGTGCTTTATCAGATATTGCTGGAAAAGAATCGAATCTTAGCTTCGATGAGTTTTTACCAGTAGCTGCAAAGCATTCAACACAAATCGTACTAAAAGCTATCGAATCATTATAAGTCTAATAATTTAGTGAAATAAACTACACAAAATAGTCAAAATGAGTGGCTTTTAGTGTGAGAAAAATCACAGTTTAAAGGTCTCGCTAATGCTAAACTGTTGTTAAATAAATCTCTTCATATTTAGATGGGAGGCATTCATAATGCTATTTTTAACAGCAGGTGTAGTCATTATAACGATGTTACTCGGTACACTTATTTCAGTAGAACTTTCAGAAGCTACAGAATTTCATTAAAGAGAAAGCTCTCTCGCGACATTTAATGACGCAAGAGAGCTTTTTTTATTTATGCAACTTCTAAGGGTGGGCAAATTACTGAAAAGTTTGTTGACCCAAGTGGCTCATCAGATGCCCTAGGAAAGCGCTCAGTCGTAACGGAAATCAACTCTACGTTATGGTGATAAGCCTAAGGGGTACTTTTGTAACAAAAAATACAAGATTAATTGCACAATAAAGTAATGAGGTTGTTGAATTTTTATAAGTATCAATTTACAATATATTACTCAATTATCTTTTGATCTCGTTTATATAATTGATAGAGTTTAATAAGTGCTCGTTTTTCAATGCGAGATACATAACTACGAGAAATATTTAAACGTGCAGCGATTTCTTTTTGCGTAAGTGCATCTTGCTGGTTTAGACCATAGCGGAGTGTAACAATTTCGAGTTCACGTTCGTCAAGCATATGCAAATAATGATATAGTTGTGCAACATGCTCTTTATGTTCAAGTTTTTCTGTTGCACTTTCTTCATCGCATTGTAAAAGATCTCGTATTTGTAGTGCATTACCATCTTTATCTGTACCGATTGGCTCAAATAAGCTAACATCTTTTTGCACTTTTTTCTGTGTACGCAGATGCATTAAAATTTCATTTTCGATACAACGGGCGGCATAAGTGGCAAGACGGGTTTTTTTGTCAGGAGTATAACTTTCAACGGCTTTCATCAGACCAATAGTACCGATGGAAATATAATCATCAAGTTGTTCATGTTTTGGGTGGAATTTTTTCACAACGTGTGCGACGAGTCTCATATTGCGTTCAATTAGATCAAGACGCGCTTGCTCATCACCGCCTAAAAATCGTTCAATACAAGCAGCTTCCTCTTCTTTTGAAAAGGGTTTATGGAATGTTTGCCCCTTTAAATAGCCAAGTAACGCTGGGATCTCAAGCCATAACTGCAACATAGATGTAAAAATTCCGCTCATTGAATGATTTCATCCTTTCCCCATTTTTCGACAGTATATGTTATAAAACTGTGTTAAATGAAAAAAAGTGCAACAGCAAATGCGCTGTTACACTTTTTTTAACGAGATTGTACTAATCATTAGTAATGCTAGTATTGGGAATAGGAAAAGATAAAATGCCGGGTGGAACGTATTAGATGCAAAATACGTTAAAGTTAAGATCGTACCTGCCGCTGTAATTGGTAACCCTGTAAAATAGCCGTTTGCTTCAGTAATATTGAAGCGAGCTAATCTCATCGCACCGCAGATGATGTATAGTACTGTCATCGTCATGCCGACGAAACCAAAGTCGACTAAGACAACTTTATACATTAATAATGCAGGCGCCACACCAAATGATATAATATCACTCATAGAATCTAATTGTTTACCTAGATCAGACACTTGTCCGAGTGCTCTAGCTACCTTTCCATCATAACGATCAAGAAGGGCTGCGATAAAGATAAACAAGACACTGTAGCTATAGTATTCGTGTAGTGTAGCCATTATGGCCGCGCCGCCGAAGGACATATTACTGATTGTGATAAAGTTTGCTGCTTGCGATTTCATTTTCTTAACCGTGGTATCCACCAACTTGTGATAAAAAAACAAGGGGGATCACTCCTTTGCACTTAAGATATTGTACCATTATACTTCGAATGCGAAAAAATTGACAGTCTAAATTAATCGATAGGGGTTTTGTTTTATGAAAGAAAAACTATATCAACGCTTGATTGAATTAACAAATGGCAAGCAATCCTCCCATCTTTTGCAATCTATTGCAAAAGCAAAGTGGAGTAAACGAATTATTCCTAGTTACATGAAAGTATACGACATTAATCTTGAAGAGGTTTCAAAACAACAACAACAATTTTCGAGTTTACATGATTTTTTTACAAGAGAGCTTTTAAAAGATGCACGTCCAATTGAACAAAATCCCACTACTTATGTAAGTCCAGTGGATGCCAAAGTGGAATCCTTTGGACGTATCGAATGGGATATGACATTTCATGTAAAGGGTAAGCCTTATGCTTTACATGATTTACTCGGCAATGCAGAACGTGCCTCACAATATGCTGATGGACATTTTATCGTGTTTTACTTGAGTCCTGCAGATTATCACCGTATTCATAGCCCGATTGATGGGGAAGTGCTAAGACAATATACACTTGGCCAAAAATCTTATCCTGTTAACCAGCTCGGTCTTACATACGGTAAAAAACCTATTTCACACAATTATCGTTCAGTAACAGAGCTTAAAGTCGCGAATGATCAGCAAATAGCATTTATTAAAGTTGGTGCTACCTTTGTAAACTCTATCATGCTCACTAATACAACAACACAGTGGCATAAGGGTGAAGAAGTCGGATATTTTTCATTCGGCTCAACAGTCGTTATGCTGTTTGAAAAGGATGCTATAGAATTTACGGAAAATGTTGTACAAGGAAGCCCAATTCGAATGGGTGAAGCTTTCGCAAATATGCTATAATGGTCGAATAATACGTTTAGATTAGGGGTCGCTATTTTGTATAATTTTTTATTACCAGATGAATTTGTCACGAGTATTTATGAAATTACGCCGGAAAAGCTTCAAGACTTAGGTATTAAAGGGATTATTACGGATTTAGATAATACGCTTGTGGAATGGGACCGTGCAGATGCAACGGAAGAGCTTATTATTTGGCTGCGCATAATGAAAGAATCAGGCATTCGTGTAATAATTGCGTCGAATAACAAAGAGGCGCGTGTTAAACAATTTGCTGAGCCATTAGGTATTCCTTATATTCATAAGGCGAGAAAGCCACTTCGTAATGCCTTTTATAGTGCAATTGTTCAATTAGGGCTACGACCACAGGAGGTAGTAATGGTAGGAGACCAGCTACTAACAGATGTAATGGGCGCAAATCGCTTAGGTTTGCATACGGTACTAGTAAAACCAGTTGCACAATCAGATGGGCTCGTAACAAAATTCAACCGATTTATTGAGCGTCGTGTGTTCAATAATTTAAAACGAAAAGGAATCAGTACTTGGGAGGAAAAAGAATGAACGAAATGCCAAATTGTATTGGCTGTGGTACAACAATTCAAACAGAAGATAAAACAGCAGTTGGGTATGCACCCCCATCATCATTGGAAAAAGACGTGGTCATTTGCCAACGTTGCTTCCGTTTGAAAAATTATAATGAAATTCAACCAGTGTCATTAACAGATGACGACTTTTTACGCATTTTAAACGGTCTTGGAACACAGCAAGGCTTAATCGTAAAAATTGTTGATATATTTGACTTCAATGGGAGCTGGCTACCAGGACTTCACCGCTTCGTAGGTAAAAATCCTGTGTTATTAATCGCGAACAAAGCCGATTTATTACCGAAATCTGTGAAACCGAAAAAAGTGATTAATTGGCTAAAACGTGAAGCAAAGGCTCTCGGTCTACAACCTGTAGATGTACTTCTAGTGAGTGCCCATAAAGGTAAAGGGATGGCCGAAGCAATGGAAGCCATTGATGAGTATCGTAATGGACAAAATGTGTACGTTGTAGGTTGTACAAATGTTGGGAAATCCACGTTCATTAATCGCATTATCAAGCAGGCTACTGGTGAAGGTGAGATTATTACAACTTCTCATTTCCCAGGTACCACTTTAGATATGATTGAAATTCCATTAGATGATGGTAGTGCATTATATGACACACCGGGAATTATTAATCACCATCAGATGGCACACCATATTGATGCAAGCGAATTAAAATATATTATGCCTAAAAAAGAAATAAAGCCAAAAGTGTATCAACAAAATGCTGGACAAGCATTATTTATTGGCGCCCTTGCTCGTTTTGACTTTATTCAAGGAGAACGTTCGGCATTTACGGTACACGTGGCAAATGACTTGCCAATACACCGAACAAAGCTTGAGAAGGCAGATACATTGTATGCAGAGCATAAGGGTGAATTGCTAGCACCTCCAACTGCTGAATTTATCGAACAGCTACCGCCATTAGTGCGTCATGAGTTCTCTATTAAAGAAGCGAAAACAGATGTTGTCTTCTCTGGTCTTGGATGGATTACTGTGCAGCATGCCAATGTAGTTGTTGCGGCTTATGCCCCAAAGGGTGTACAAGTTTCAATTCGCCCATCACTAATTTAGGATGTATAAGTAGAGAAGAGGGATTAGGAAATGAAGAAATGGTTTGCAGTTATGGGTGATCCGATTGAGCATTCAAAATCCCCAGCGATGCATAATGCTTGGTTCGGGGAAATGTCGATAGATGCAACTTATATTCCAGTGCATGTGTCTTCTGAAAATTTGGAGTCGGCGGTTGCTGGCCTGAAAGCATTAGGTGCTAGTGGCTGGAATATTACAATCCCACATAAAACAGCGATCATTCCTTATTTAGATGAGCTAGATGAGTTGGCAAAAAAAATGGGAGCTGTCAATACGGTTGTCCGAACAAAAGAAGGAACATTAAAGGGCTATAATACAGACGGTGTTGGTTTTGTACGTTCGCTAGAAGAAGCGGTTGGTAAGTCACATAAAGACAAGCCAGTTCTTCTAATTGGTGCGGGCGGTGCTGCTCGTGGTATTGCTTTTGCCATGCAACAGCAGGGTTATACGAATTTAACCATTGCAAACCGTACAGTGGCAAATGCCCAAGCAATTGTCGATGAAATGGGTGTAGGTCATGCCATTTCTTTAGCGGAGGCTGAGGAATTATTAGCTGATTTCAGCATTTTAGTGCAAATGACATCGGCTGGACTTGCTACGGGTAATTTTTCAATGCCATTTTCATTAGAACGACTTGCAAAAGGCGCAATTGTGGCCGATATTGTGTATAATCCATTAATGACGCCTTTTTTAAAAGCGGCTGCGGAAAAAGGAGCAACCGTCGTTACGGGTCTTGGAATGTTCGTTCACCAAGGGGCTATTGCTTTTGAGCATTGGCTTGGTGAATACCCAAATACAAATTCAATGATTGCGCAATTAAAGGCGCAATTAGGAGGAAACTAATTTTTATGTTAACAGGTAAACAGAAACGTTTTTTACGTGCAGAAGCACATCATTTAACACCGATTTTCCAAGTAGGAAAAGGCGGCGTTAATGACGAAATGACAAAGCAAATCCGTGAAGCATTAGAAGTACGAGAGTTGATCAAAGTACGTATTTTAGATAACTGTGAAGACGATAAACATGAAGTTGCAGAAGCACTTGCTAAAGGTGCTCATGCAGAGCTTGTGCAATTAATTGGACTAACAGTTGTTTTATATAAAGAGTCACGCAATCATAAAAAGATTGCATTACCAAAAGCAACGAAATAAGGTGAGACGATGAAAAAGGTCGGTTTACTGGGAGGTACATTTAATCCACCACATAATGGACATTTAATGATGGCTAATGAAGTACTGCATGCATTAGATCTTGATGAAGTTCGCTTTATGCCTAATGCGTTGCCACCACATAAGTTCGCACGTCATGATGCTAGCGATAAGGAACGCCTTGAAATGGTAAAGCGTGCAATAAGTCCATACCCGTATTTTTCTGTCGAGTCGTATGAGGTGGAGAAGGGTGGCGTATCCTATTCATATAAGACACTTTCTGCAATGTGCATAAGAGAGCCTAATGTGAAGTTTTACTTTATCATTGGAGGCGACATGATTGATTCGCTTCATACATGGTACTGTATTGATGAATTAGTGAAGCTTGTGCAATTTGTAGGAGTAAAGCGTCCAGGAACAGTGGCCACTACAGAGTATCCTATAGTAATGGTGGAAGCTCCCCAAATCGATTTATCGTCCACACTGATTCGTGAACGACTTGCCACTGGAGGAACGGTTACTTTTTTACTGCCTGAAGCGGTAGAGACGTTCATACGAGAGGAAGGTCTATATGGAACGCGAACAGTACTTAGCGGCGATTAAGCCACGCATGCCTGAGAAGCGCTATATTCATACCATTGGTGTAATGGAAACAGCGATCGAGCTAGCAATATTATATGGCGAGGATGAAAAAAAAGCTGAAATCGCTGCCATCCTTCATGATATTGCGAAATATGCAGATATCGAATGGATGGAGAAAATCGTCCGTGATGAAAAATTAGATGCTCGCCTTATTGGCTGGGGTAGTGAATTACTGCATGGTCCAGTAGGTGCATATATTGCAGAAAGCGAATTTGGCATTACGGATGAGGATATGTTAAATGCTATTCGTTTTCATACTACAGGACGCGTAGGCATGAGCCGTCTAGAAAAAATTATTTTTGTTGCAGATATGATAGAACCTAATCGTAAATTTGATGGGGTTGATCGTCTGCGAAAAAAGGCAAAGAAAAATTTGGATAAAGCGATGAGTGCTTGTGTGCGCCATACATTGGCATTTTTAATTGACACAAAGCAACCAATTTATCCATTATCAATAGAATGTTACAACGATATGATGAAAAGAGAGGACAGTGAAGGATGACTTCAACTTTATTACAAGCAGCTTACAAAGCAATTGACGACAAACATGGTGAGGATATTGTCGTTTTAAATATGCAAGGCATTTCACTTTTAGCAGATTATTTTATTATTGCTCATGGTAATTCTGATCGCCAAGTGCAAGCAATCGCACGTGAATTACAAGAGATAGCAGAAAAAGAGGGCTATGAAATTCGCCGTGTAGAAGGCTTTGATGCAGCGCGCTGGGTTCTTGTAGATCTTGGAGATGTAGTAGCGCATGTATTCCATAAAGATGAACGCGCTTATTATAACTTAGAGCGTCTATGGGGCGATGCACCGCAACTAGACATGCCAGAGGCGTAAGTGTGAGTAGTTACGAACGATTTGCACACGTGTATGATGAACTGCAAACCGATATCCCATACAATCTTTATGTGGATTGGGTTTTGCAGCATGCACCGAGCAGTCAATTCCCAAATCTTTTAGATATCGGCTGTGGTACAGGTGTGCTTGGCCTGCTGTTTGCGCAGGCAGGCTACAAGGTGAGTGGAATTGACTTGTCTGAAAATATGCTCTCAATTGCCGCAGAGCGCTTTGCTGATGCAGGATTACATGTTCCTCTCTATTGTCTGTCGATGGATGAATTAGAGGGCTTTGAGGCGCTTGACGTTGTAACGATAGCTATTGATTCGTTGAATTATGTACTGGAAGAAAAAGCAGTTTATTCAACATTAGAACGTATTTATGGTGCTTTACGAGATGGAGGCCAGCTGTTTTTTGACGTACATTCATTATTTAAAATGAATGATATATTTTTAGACGGGCCGTTTACGTATGACGATGGTGATATTAGCTATGTATGGCATACGGAACCAGGCGATTTCGAATATTCCGTTGTCCACCAAATGACGTTTTATGTGCGTGATGGTGAGAGTAATCTGTATGAACGCTTCGACGAGGAGCATAGCCAACGCACATTCTCAATTGAGCAATATATGGCGTGGCTTCAGGAAATTGGCTTTAACCATGTAGAAGTAACAGCAGATTTTACAGATGAAAGCCCTGAATATGAAAGTGAACGCATTTTTATCCGTGCGGTAAAATAGTAAAAAAGCTCGCTGGTAAACTAACCAGTGAGCTTTTTTTACTTTTCATTCGAAAGAGTATTTCTGTTATCTATAACCTAATTAAAGGAGCTGAAATTATGTGGCATTTAACATTACAGGAGAAAAAAGCGTATGAAAATGCGATGAGACTATTTATTGACGAATCTGATGAAGATTGGATACAGAGCCTTGCTGATGCAAAGGAAAATGATATTGATTTATATAAGGAAAAAAAGCAGGAGTTAGATGTATTACGGGATAGTTTAATGAACGATTTACCACTGAGGTTTCAACCATATGTTTTAGATGGTACGTTGAATACACTAGAAGTTCCTAAACATGTACGGAAAGAATTTTTACGATGGAGAAATGAACAGGAGCAGCTATTTGAAAATATTCTCGATGCGGCATATGAGGAAAAGCAGAAAACGTTAGCTTATATGAAATCAAAGGCAAGAGAGGTCTTTGAGCAAAGTCTTCATGATGCAAAAGTAGTTAGTATTCGCTGTACGGCTACTCAAGTTGTACTAACACTTGATATGGCAGGAGGCTTTACTGCAAAATCAATCATTTATTTAACGTTTAACAATATTAAAAGTGAGTTAGGTCAAGTAGTTCCAGAGCAGTTTTATATTTACGATGAGCTCAGAAAAACAGCTAATGGTTTTGCACTTCGCGTTATTTTGATTGCCCAGAGGTAGAGTGGACGATTGAAGCAGAGGAGCTAGACGCTGAATTTTATTATCGTCCAAAAACATATAGTGACTTTGCTGAAAGTGGTAATTTTGCTGCATATGTTCAAACATTACAGCTAGAGAACGGCTTAATCTTTATTACGCCGCAATGTAAAAAGCAAGTGGTTGGGCTTCAGCACCATGCACCGTTTTTAATTTTTGAAGATAGTCATCTAAATGAAAATGAACATGGCGTTTTTGTAGATTCAATACGTGTGGCAGACAAGTTAGAAGATTGTATTCATTTTTTACATACAGATACATATGAAGATCCGTATGCCCACTTTAGTGAGCCAATACCAATACAGGACTTGGAAGAAGCGGCTCTTGGTACAGATTTAGAGTTAAAGGTTCGCGCTTGGAATACGATGTACGCCAATCCAGTACAGCTCGCTAAGGAGATTAATCATATATTAGTACAGATGAGTCCATCTCAAGAGGATGATATGATGCAATATGTATTTATCCGCCATTTTTACAATGAGGGAATCCTAACGACTGAGCTACAAGCGAAATTTAATGATATCTTAGCAGAATAACGCTTGTAGAAAGTAATGATGAAAAGTGCCACACTGTCCAATAGGCAGTGAGGCACTTTTATGACCATAAAAATAAAAGTGACGGATAGAACGTCAGAAAAAGAGTTCTTCACCAAAATGTTTCCAGAAAGCAACACATTGTGTTCACCTCCACATTAAGATGAGTGGCGATCTTACTAAAGTCTAGGGTCGACAGGATCACTTTCGAGTGCTAATGTCCCGAGTACACATTCATGAATACGAGCAGTCGATTCCCCTTTAACAAAACGTTCTATTCCTTCTAGTCCGAGCGCGAATTCACGCAATGCATGCTTCATTTTCTTACTTGGATTACGTTCCTTCAGTTTCATTAAATGTGAAGGCTCTAAATAGTCCATACCATAAATAATTCGTAAATACTCACGACCACGTACTTTAATTGCGGGCTGAATGAGCTTACCATTATATTTTGTGACAAATATTTCAGGTTTAATAACAATACCTTCATGACCAGCAGCAGTCATTTCCTCCCACCAAGTAATGATCTCTTGTTCAGAAGCGTCATCCGTAATGACTTTAAACTCTGTTTCAATAAATAATGTTGAATTTTTGGCAAATAGTCGATTCATTTCCATATGCCATATATGCGGTTTATGGAAAAACGTTTCCGAACTATGTGCTAATACATGGAAGGGCGCAATTTGAATAGCTGAAGCATCTTGGACATCCCAGCAATAATTTTGGTAAACAGTTGAAAATCGTTGTGCATTTTCAAGTAACCCCTTATACTCCTGAAGCCATTCTGAAACATCGATTTGTACTGTGTCACGTAGTTTCTCCATAAGCTTTGTGCGGTCCATTAGAGCTTGCTCAGCTACATGTGCATACTGTTGATCGATTAGTTGTTGCGCTTTTAAGTTCCAAGGTAAAATTTCTGCATCGAGTAGTACGAAATTTGTATTAAAATGTTCGAAATAATTTTTCTCTATTAATTCTGTATGAAGTTGTTGCAAAATTTTTTGTTCCGTCTCTTTATCGAAAAACCGTCTTCCTGCTCTAGTTGTAATGATACCAAGTGTTTCTGTATCAACGTATTCCTTTGCAATAAGCGCATCTTTAAACAGTAAAAGAACAGCGCGACTACCCATATGTTTTTTCTCGGCAATCATTGTCTGGACACCGTGCTTTTTATAATAGGCAAATGCCTCAGAAGGGTGTTCCAACGTATCTGCTAACGAAGATGTTTGTGGTGTTGGGCTCATCGTAGGTGGAATATAAACTAGCTGTTCTAACGGCAGTGCATAATGAGAAACACTGTCGATTGCTGCCTTTGCATGAGCACCGCCTATTTGTACATTGTTAAAGTAGGCAGTTTCCACTGTGAATCCTTCTAAAAATGCCCCGATGTTTGGTGGTGCAAAACGTTGCGCTTTTGCCTCAAGTAGAGGATTTCGTTCGATACCGGCATAGTTTTTATACGCCTTCACAAACTCAATTGTCTTTTCAGGGTAGCGAAAAGCAGTTAGCTGACCCCCAAAAACAACACCTTGATCAATATTCAACGTATTATTTTGCTTTAACGGATTAATTTTAGGATCATGCCCCCAAATAATAAGCTGTGATGTTTGATGCTCTATAAACCAATCATTACGAATAGGTTTCCCAGATTTATCTTGCCCCTGAACATCACCGTAACGACAGAAATCAGAAATCCTTGTCGATTGTTTGCCTATATAACGGTCACGGATACCTGCGTGTGTAACAACAGCTGAAGAAATGCCATTATTCACTAGCAAATAGTGAGAGGGAGCAGCAAGTAAACATTTTGCGAGACGAGCTTTTAAGGCATTTGTTTTCTCCGTTCCGTAATCTTCTTCATAAGCATTAAATTCAGCTTCAACTAGTTCATCCCCATGATGTAATGTTACTTTGCGTCCATCTAACCAACGAGCTATTTTCCAGCCATGATTACTGTCAGTCATATAGGCAAGCCCACGCTCTATATGGCGATCAAAAAAGTCCATCGTTGCAATTGATTTTGGTCCTCGGCTCATAATATCTCCAACTGAAACAAAGCGTCGACCTTGTGGATGAATATAGTAACCTTCCTCATTTTCTTCGTAGCCTAGCTTACCAAGTAATTCGATAAATTCATTAAAGCAGGCATGAATATCACCAATAATATCAAGCCCAGCTTCTACATTTAACAGTAGCGGTGACTTTTGTCTTGATAATGTTAGTCCATCCGTGTCTGTCACAATATAGGTTTTTGTAAACGACTCTTTTTTAATAAATCGTTTTTCTGATTTTAATAAACGTGCCTGCTGTTTAATACGTTTACTACCTCTTGGGTCTTTGCGCAAAGTATCTCGATGTAACAATTCATCAAGAGGAATGTCCAATACAATTGCACTAACCGGAACATGTAGTTTTTTTCCAAGTGAAATATATTTTTGACGTTCCTCTGATTGTAAATGTGTAGCATCAACAAAGGTACATTTATTTAATGAGCTTCTAGCCTCTAATACGCGTTCCATAACTGCAAAGGCTTGTGCTGAAATAGCGAAATATTCATCATACAATAAATCCGCTTCTTCCTTCGAATGATGTTGAAAATCGATATAATCTGTATCTGAAACAAGTGTCCGATAAGCATCAGAGCTAATAATTTCAGAAGGAGAAAGCATACCTGTATTAACCCAATGTTGTAAAAGAGTAGATTTTCCACTATTGGATGGACCAATTAGCAGAACAATCCCTGCATGTGGAATCTTGATGTTCATACATTCTCCTCCTTTTTCGTATAAATGCACATTTGGGTTGGTTGTCCGTAACTATCATGTTGATCGCCGATGCCAGTAAATGAAAGCTCATATTGTTCGTTGCGATTCATCGCATGACACCACTCTTGAAATTGTTGGCGTGTCCATTCAAATCGGTGATCATCATGACGCATTTCATCCAATTTGTAAACAGCATTGTATTCGGCATTTGGTGTTGTCACAATTAATGTTTGAGGACTATATTGAGTTAAAATCAACTCCATTATTTTAGGTAATCGTTCTTCATTAATATGTTCAATGACTTCACATAAAACAATGACGTCTTTATGTTCTAATCGAGCATCGTAATAAAATAGCGAGCCCCATGTAGGTTTTGGGGTTACAAATGCATCCTCTAAGCCTTCAAAACGCTTGATTGCTTTTTTCATTGCAGCTTCACTTGGTTCAACCGCAAGCAACTCGTCAATTCCTTTAACGTAGGCAAGTAAACTTGAAAGCTTTCCTTCACCAGAACCAAAATCAACAATTGATGATTTTCGAGGTAGATTATTAATGGTTTCAACAATTTTTTCGTAGCGTAATGTATTGAGTGACCGCGTTACATTTTGTGGTGCTGTGTTTCCATTATATAAATGGGAGAAGCGTAGAGCTTTTTTAAAAATAAATTCTTTCATTGGATGTGTATCTAACCAGCCTTCTCCGTATCGTTTAAGCTTATCAACTTCCAACTCATCGATAAAGTAGTGCTTATAATCATCTAAAACGGGGATCAGTACAAAGAGATGCTGTAGAGCTTGTTGTAGCGTAATGTCCGCAGATAATGTAAGAAAACGTGCGCGATGGTCGTTACTCAAAGCTTCAATGTCTACAGTGTATCCAAGAGGCTGAAACAATTCATGTATAGCTTCATTTGTCATAGCTGAAGCGATTGGACCGAATTCAAATGAAAATGAAAATGCTTGAGCTACAAATTCAATATATTGTTCTTTTGGTTTACCATTTAACGCAGTACCTAAAGCAGAACGGATAAGGGATAAAAAAATACTACTAGCGGCGAATTCACGGTCATTAATATAATGTGTAATATCAAGTGCATTGTCATTTTGAACAAGTGCGAGTGCATTTGGTGTAACAAATATTGTCACAACAAGACTTGTTTCAGAAAGCTCGTGATAAACAAGTCGAACTAAATGATCCTTTACGCGCCGTTCATATAAATTATTCGGATTTTTTGATAGTAAGTAGGAGATAGCTTTTACATTTTCTCCCTTTGCCTGTATAGTTAGCTGCATATTATTCCTCCATTCAGTACGCAAAGGCATAATGTGTCTTTTTTATTGTGGTTCATCACCAAAAGTGGTAGATGACATTTTTTTAATTGTGCTGTAAATTAGTCGTTTTGGTGGTGACCTTTATGATTCCAATAATAACATGATTTCACAACATTATGTCAGTGTCATAATAAGCAAAGGGCAGGTGCCTTCGTTTTTGTCTTAATAGATAAATTATCTTTTCAACGCAAGAAGGATATTGTAAGATGAAATAGACTCCATATGATTACCTTTTGCAAAGGAAAGGATGTTATTAGATGATCCAATCTTTTTGGCAAAAGTACAAGAAAAGTATGTTGCTCCCCGGCATACTAGTAATCAGTGGACTTTGTTACTTCGTTTTTTCGAGATCTGACTCTTCACCTCCCCAAGAAGAGCTCATCGAAACAATCCAACCTATTGAACAACCAAATATGAAAGACTCTGTTGATGAAGCGGTCATACAGCAGGTATTTGTTGATATAAAGGGTGCTATTATGTATCCAGGTGTCTATGAGCTACAGACTAACCAGCGAATTATAGATGCAGTACAGCTTGCAGGAGGCTATACTGAGAATGCTGATACGCTACTCATTAATCATGCACAAAAAGTTGAGGATGAGATGGTTATTTACATTCCTTTAAAGGGTGAAAAGCCTAACGATATTACCTCTAATATGTTGACGATGCCTACTAGTGGAGCATCACAAGGTGACAACGGTGTAAAAGATCAAAAAGTTAATTTAAATAAAGCAGATGAAGCTGCACTTTCGACATTATCAGGTATTGGTCCATCTAAGGCGAAAAGCATTATTTCGTATCGTGAGGAGCATGGTGGTTTTACAACAATTGAGGACTTAAAAAAAGTGAGTGGTATTGGCGAAAAAACGTTTGAGAGACTGAAGGATTTTATTACCGTTAAGTAATGACAGGTTTTGAGATATTGACGTTTCTTTTCAAAAAGGGCTACACTATAGTATAAAAAGAGCAAAACGAACAGCTTTTAAATTTATGGAGGTAGTCATATGGAGCGAATTACTTGGGATCAATTTTTCATGGCGCAAAGCCATTTACTTGCATTACGTAGTACATGTACAAGGCTTGCAGTAGGAGCAACTGTCGTTAGAGATAAACGAATTATAGCAGGTGGTTATAACGGTTCAATTACAGGTGATGAACATTGTATTGAAAAAGGCTGCTATGTTGTGGAAAACCATTGTGTGCGTACAGTGCATGCCGAGATGAATGCACTGCTACAATGTGCTAAATATGGTACGCCTACAAAAGGTGCAGACTTATATGTTACGCATTTCCCGTGTCTACCATGTACGAAATCTATTATTCAAGCAGGTATTGAACGAGTGTATTACGCTACTGATTATAAAAATAACCCTTATGCACAAGAACTATTTGAAAAAGCAGGTGTAGAGGTTGTACACGTTCCGTTTGATGAACGTAAAATTGACTTTTTAAGCGACGAAAAATTAGCCTTGTACATAGACATGCTAAACGAGCTTCGTGAGAGTGGTATGCCTGCAGAAAAATTGCTCCCATATGAACAGAAGGTGAGTGCATTATTTGGCAAAAAGCTTTAAAGCATAAATGGATTTACGTAGCACTAGCTGTACTTGTTGCTTCAATAGCGGCACACAAGTCAGCTTGGCTACTCACTATTCTTCTGCTTTTTGCGTTATGGCTTAAATGGAAAGGTGAAAGGCATTTAATTTCAGCGCTTGTTATAGCCTTTGGATTTCTTTCTTATTTCTTCATCGTAACATTTCAACTGACGGAATCTTCCCCTCTACCGTCAATATTCTCCATAACTTGGTCGAGTGAATATAAAATAAATGGTCAAAAGCTTAGAGGCTTTGTTAAAACTGAAACAGGTGAGAAGCTGTATGTCGTCTATACATTTTCATCAGAAGAAGAGAAAAGCTTGTTTGAGATTATTTCATTGACAGGCAGGACCTATCTAGTTCAAGGAGAACTTGTAGCACCACTTCCACCTGCGCACGCGTATGCGTTTTCTATGGAAAACTATTTAATTAGTAAAGGTGCCAGAGGAATATTGGAAGTGTCAAGATGGACCTTTATTGAAGAGAAAAAATCTATACGTTCGTTTCTTGCTAAACAGAGACACTTTATGAAAAAGCATATTGAAACAACATTCCCTGATTCACTAGTTGCAGAGGGACAAGCACTTCTAATAGGATTACAGGATCAAGTGGATCATGAGCTTCAAAGAGCCTACCAAAAGCTTGGTATCACTCATATATTTGCTATCTCTGGTTTGCATGTGGCACTTGTCTCATGGTTGTTTTTTGAAGGCCTTCTACGAATAGGCGTACGGAAGGAAATGGCGACCTTAGTTTTACTCATCATCTTACCTATCTATGGGGTGATTGCGGGTGGTGCTCCTTCCGTATGGCGCGCAGTATCTGTTGTAGAATTAATCATGCTGATGCGTTACGCTAGGTGGCAAATATCGATTGACGATGCCCTAGCAATTAGCTTTCTCTGTTTTGTCCTACTTGAACCCGGTGTCATTTTTCAGATTGGCTTTCAATTGTCCTATTTAGCAACGGTAAGTCTAGTCTATTCAGGTGTCATTTTAAGGCGATCCACGAACTGGTTGATTCGTTCATTTTTTATAACATTTGTGTGCCAGCTACTTGTTTATCCATTATTACTCCATCATTTTTATGAAATTTCTATTTCTTCATTTTTAGCAAATATTATTTTTGTACCATTGTTTTCTTTTGTTATTTTGCCCTTAAATATTGCCATGTTTATAATAACGATTATATCGATGCCAGTAGCAAAAGCTTTGTTTGCTGGATACGAGCCGCTCCGTGTTTGGCTTACAAAGTTTATTTTATCTCTTCAGGAATTGCCGTTTCAGCTATGGTCGCCTGGGAAGCCTACTATATGGCTTATTTGCATAGCGTTTATCAGCGTTTTAGTGGGATTCTATTTTTTAGAGATAAAACATTATCGTAAATTTGTAATTGTCATTTTTATTCCTGCATTGTGTATTCATTTATTACCGATGTTGTTTAACGAAACGAAGCTGACATTTTTAAATGTTGGTCAAGGTGATTGTACAGTTATAGAATTACCGTTTAGAAGGGCTGTGTATGTTATTGATTCAGGCGGTTTACTACGCTTTGAGCAGGAAGTATGGAAGACTTCAGAAAGCCCATATGAGGTTGGAAGACAAGTTGTTGTACCGTTTTTGAAAGGAAAAGGGATACGAGACATTGATATTTTTATCGCCACTCATGCAGATGCCGATCACGTAGAAGGAGCTGAAGAGATTTTGCAAGAGATTACTATGCATGAAATTCATCTCACACCTGGTTCGATGGATAAGCCTGTCATGCGGGATTTACTGATGGAAGCCAAAAAGCAAAAAGTTCCTGTGAAAGAACAAATGCAGGGAGCTGCGTGGCGCATAGGAAAAACTAGTTTTTATTATTTATGGCCGCGTGACACCTTGTATGAGGGGAATAATGATTCAATTGTATTATATATGCAGCAGGGGTCATTTCGAGCGTTGTTAACGGGTGACTTAGAGGAACATGGTGAACAGGAGCTTATTCATCTTTATAACAAGCAATTAGCGAATATGACAGTGTTGAAGGCTGGACACCATGGCAGTAAAACATCGAGTATTGAGCCTTTTGTAGAGCTGCTACGACCTGAATTAACCATTTTCAGCGCGGGGCTCAATAACCGCTATCGTCATCCACATGCTGAGATAGTGGAGCGTTTTACAAGTCGAAATTTAGCTACTTTAACAACTGGAATAGATGGGACGATTGAAGTAAGAATTCGTGGCAATAGTTGGTCTGTGCAAAAGGGAAAAGACCTTGTCCAATGAGCAAGGTCTTTTTCCTAAGTACATGACATTCAATTATTTAGAGGCTACTTCTACTACTATCGCGATGAGAAACATAAGTGCGAACATTCCGAAAGATACACCGAAGCCAACTCCTGAATCAGTTGCATCGTTACGGCGACATTGTATGTTTTTTCCTTCAAATGGATTCATTGTTATCCCTCCAATTCTGTTATTTATTATAAGACATCGTTTTCATAAAAGCTATATCGAAACGGAGAATTTACCATGTGGCAAAGAATCGACACAATTCGGTCAAAGTCACAAAGGAATTTCAAATCATGTATACTAGTAGTATTGCTAGATGGAGGGAAAATTATGATTTCAACGATTTGGAATAATATCAAAAAAGGAGAGCTCTCACCAGTGTATTTACTCGTTGGTGAGGAAGGCTATTTTATAGATGAAACAGTTAAACGATTGAAAGAAGCGATAGGACCCGAAGAAGAGATAGAGATGTCAACATTTGATTTGGAAGAAACGCCAGTGGATGCCGTTATGGATGAAGCTGATACAATTCCTTTTTTCTCTGAGCGAAAGCTGATCATTGCTAAAAACGCATCCTTTTTAAAGGCAACTGAAAAAGGAAAAGAAAAAATTGACCATGATATGAAGCGCTTAGAAACATGGCTTGCTAATCCTTCTGATTTTTCCGTAACAGTTTTTATCGCACCTTATGAAAAATTGGATGAACGTAAAAAAGTGACAAAGATGATGAAGGAGCATGCGTTATTAGTCCAAGCCGAAACGCCAAAAGAGCAGGACTTAGCTGTGTGGATACAGAGTAGAGTTAAAGCAGAGGGCAACAGCATTACACAAAATGCGATTGAGCAGCTTGTCGCAATGGTTGGATCGAATATGCTACAGTTGCAAATGGAAATTGACAAGCTAACCCTTTATATCGGAGATGGCGGTGAGATAACTGCTACGCTAGTCGAGGATTTAGTGGCAAAAACGTTAGAGCAGGATGCCTTTAAAATGTTAAATGCTTATTTTGCAAACGATTCAGTAGGGGCATTGTCTATTTACCATGATTTATTACGTCAAAAGCAAGAGCCTATTATGCTTGTTGGTTTGCTAGCATCAAATGTACGTACGATGTCCAATGTGTTTTATTTATTAAAAAAGGGCTATCACCCACAGCAAATCGCAAAAAATTTAAAAATACATCCTTATCGGGTTAAGTTGATGGTTGAGCAGCGTAATCGTCCATCAGAGGAAAGCTTATTGAAGGCGTTATATCAGTTAGCAGAGGTCGATTTACAACTGAAATCAACAGGAGGCAATCGTGAGCGTTATTTAGAACTCTTTTTACTACGTCAGCTTTAAGAATTGTGTAGTAAAATACATCTATTGATGAGCTGTCCGGAGCACTAGGGGCAGCTTTTTCCTTGAAAATTAAAAAGATCAGCTACTCTTAATTGAGTAAACTGATCTTTTATAACAATTACGCTTTTTTAGCAAGGCGAGACTTTTTACGAGCCGCCGCGTTTTTGTGGATAAGTCCTTTTGAAGCTGCTTTATCTAAAGATTTGTAAGCTGCTTGTAAAAGTTCTTGTGCGTTTTCAGCTTTAGTAGCAACAGCATTCTCAGCTTTTTTCACTGTAGTACGCATTGCAGATTTAGCTTGAGTGTTAGCAGCGTTAGCTTTTTCGTTAACTTTTACGCGTTTAATCGCAGATTTAATGTTTGGCATATGTTTCACCTCCTAAAATAGGTACGAGATGATATCTTCTCATTGATTTCTTGTGTCAATACAACAAAAATCATTTTAACAAACGCTAGGACAAATTGCAATAGATAAATGCAAAGAATATTTACTTGACAGTTTGAACAAACTACAGTTGAGGTGAACTGTATGCAAAATTTTAATTGGCAACGTACGGATTTGATTGATGAGTCTGAAGAGGTTGTTTTACATCGAACGAAAGAGCAAAAAGATAAACTTAAAGAGTCGAGTGGTGTTCAAATTGAAGATCTCACTGCTGGTCGGGTAAAAATTACTGATGTGCTCGTTGATGCAGAAGGTGAGAAGCAAATTGGGAAGAAGAAAGGGAAGTACATTACGCTTTCTGTTCCTACTTTGACGTTAGAAGATCAGGATGGCTTTGAGCAGCTTGAAAAAGAATTGCTTGTGAATTTTAAAAAAATGCATGAATCCATGTCATGGAAAGAAGATGACAAAATTTTAATTATTGGTTTAGGGAATCGGACAATTACACCAGATGCTATAGGACCGTATCTTATTGATCATTTGCATAGTTTAGATGTAATAGATGAAAAATTCGTCATGTATGCGCCTGGTGTAACGGGGCAAACAGGATACGAGACTGGTGAATTTGTAGCTGCATTGGCAGAGCGTCTTAAACCAAAATTAATTATTGTTGTAGACGCACTTGCAACGAGAGCTAGTGATCGCTTATGTAAAACCATTCAATTAACGGATACAGGGATACACCCTGGATCAGGCGTAGGAAATCACCGTAAGGAAATTTCATATGAGATGCTTGGCATTCCTGTTACCGCAATTGGTATCCCAACAGTAGTTGATGCACCTGTATTAATTGCGGATGCTGTAGAAGTAATGCTACGTTCTATAGCTGCACGAGTGGCAGAGCGGAGTAAACCTTCATCAAAATTGTCATTGTCGTCTTGGCAACCTGATATAACTAAAGAACTAGATATGTCTTTAGTACAGCCGATTTTTGGCGAATGGGCTACATGGTCTAAAGAAGAGCGTCAGCAATTATTTGCTGAGACTTTCGCAGGCTCGCATACACAGCTGATGGTTACGCCAAAGGAAGCTGATTATTGGGTAGATAAGTATGCAAAACTCGTGTCATCTATGCTTATGACATGGGCTAATAATCTATAATTTTTTTCGTTCTAAAAGACACATCCCCTCCATACGATAAGGGGAGGAGGGTGTGACTTTGCTAAAAAAACTACAGTGGTCATTTGGTTTATTATTGTTCTTCTTCGTATTACCTGTCATTGCTGGGCAACTTCCGTTCAACAAGCAAGCATCGACTCCGATTAAAGAACCAGAGGATAAACAAGTCGTGTATGCCGCTACTAATTTAGCTGAACAAAGTGCACTGGAGCAGACAAAAGAGGAAACAAAAGAAGCAACAAAAGAAGCAACAAAAGAAGCAACAAAAGAAGCAACAAAAGAAGCAACAAAAGATCAAACACAAGCTCAAACAAAAAACCCATTTAAAGTATTGTTATTATTTACGCATTCACAAGAATCATATCAACCAATAGTGAAAGCTGCTAGCGGGAAAGCCGCCGTTTATGATGAAAAAACGAATATTTATCAATTAAAAGATACTATTTCTAAGCATTTTAGTACGAATGGAATACAAACCGACGTTTTAGATGTGGATGTTATGAAGGAACTAAAACTTAAGGGGAAAACTTTTCCGTACTCTTACAACTTTGTACGGCCTTATTTAGCAAAACGTTTAGAAGAGCAATCGTACGATTTAGTTATTGATTTGCATCGAGATTCTGCCAAGAGAGATGCGACAACTTTAACATATAACAATGAGTCCTATGCACGGATTGCGATTGTTATTGGTGCAGAGCATAAGAATTATAGATGGAATACTGCTTATGCAGAAAGTCTATCTGCTGCCATGAATGGAATTGTGCCAAAAATTTCTAGAGGTGTTATATCAAAAAGTGGTGACAATGTAGATGGACGTTATAATCAAGATTTAACAAAAGAAATGATATTAATCGAACTAGGTGGAATTGATAATACAGAAGTAGAATTGAATCGTACGATTGCTGTAATAGGAAAAGCTATATCAAAATCCTTCATTACAGGAAAACAAGAATAAAAATTTGGAATTGGCGAAAAGCGGCTTTTTTACAGTCTTCTTTTTGCCAATTTTTTATTGAGACGTTGCACTTAATTACATTTTGGACAAAGTAGATTTTTTAGCAAAAATACCAGGAATTTATTTAAGAAAAAATAGTAATTAAACCTTTTCATTATTCATTTCTTGCCTTATAATTTTCGAGTCAGCACATAAAGATTTGACGATGAGTTGTAAAAGTGAAGAAGCATATGCAATAGGCGAAATACGCTTTTAAAGCATCTACCATTTTGGAGATGCTTTTTTGATGGATAAAATATGAATAAGATTAACCTTCATTTTAAAAGAATGAAGGGCAACTATACATATGAAGTTAATTTAATGTTGTTTATGTGATAAAAAAGTAAACTTTTATAAATACTCATCCGTCATTTATATAAGTGAATGCACCGAATCAGTAGTTAAAAGGGGACGATATTGACTTAATATTAATTTTCACACTATAAATTTGTAGATTATCGGAAGAAGAGGAAGGAATTTTATGTCAGGCAAGACAGTCAATCATCGTTATATCCCTGGAATAGATGGGATTCGAGCTTTAGCAGTACTAGCTGTGATAGCTTATCATTTTAACTTCAAATGGGCCAGTGGAGGGTTCCTAGGAGTTGATATCTTTTTTGTTTTATCGGGTTACTTAATAACGTCTACTATTTTACCTTTAAAAGGAAATCGATTAAAAGTAGGGCTAGGTGAATTTTGGATTGGACGATTTCGACGCCTACTACCTGCTGCGTATGTAATGATTATAACTTCATTCGCTTGGGCTACCTTATTTCATAAGGAACTTCTCCATACACTGCGCGGAGATGCAATATCCTCTATTTTTTATTCAAGTAATTGGTGGTTCATTTTTCATAAGCTCTCGTATTTTGATAGTTTTGGATCCCCTTCACCTATAAAAAATTTATGGTCTTTAGCAATTGAAGAACAATTTTATCTTATTTGGCCAATTCTGTTAATGCTAGGACTTTATCTTGTGAAAAAACAGAGTAAATTAGCCATTTTTATCTTTAGCGGTGCATTATGTTCGGCTGTGTTAATGGGTATACTGTATGAGCCAGGAGCTGATCCTAGTCGTATATATTACGGGACAGATACACGTTCCTTTGAATTACTTATAGGATGCTGGCTAGCTCTCGTTTGGCCGATGAAAAGACTATCTTCTCAAAAACTATCTACTGACCATGTCAATAAACTAAATGCTATAAGTTTGGTTGCTTTTAGTATTTTCATATTAAGTATTATTTTTGTAAATGAATATCAAACTTTCTTATATAGAGGGGGCATGTTCCTATTTTGTTTGAATGCAGCTATATTAATAGCGTGTGTTTGTCATCCAATTAGCATTTTAGGAAAATTACTTTCTTTGAAGCCTCTACGTTGGATCGGTTCAAGATCATATGGAATTTATCTATGGCATTATCCAATTATGGTGTTGGGTACTCCAGTTCACGAAATAGGTAATCCTGCATACTGGCGAGTTGCTTTACAGCTAGTACTTATTTTGATTATTGCAGAAATATCGTATCGTTTTATTGAAATGCCAATAAGGAAAGAAGGATTCCGTTCCTATTATCGACAATATCTTGTAGTGAATAAAGATAAATGGGGCAGCTTTTCGTTTACTAGAAAAATTTCTACTGTGCTTGTTTCTCTATTTCTTCTAGTATTTTTTACTGGAATGACAGGCGTTATAGGAAAAGAACAAACGGAATCTAAAGAATCTAAGCCAACAGAAATTAAAATAAATGGTGAAGAGCAACCTTCTAAGCATAATGATGAAAAAGAAACAACGGAAAGTAATTCATCGAATGTTGAGCATGAAAAAACTGAAACTAGCCCTCAAGCGGATAAAGAAGAACCAAAGCAAGGAGAAAATGATATAACCGCTAATTCAAATGAATCCTATAATGGTATATTAGCTATTGGAGATTCTTTAATGATAGATATTGCTACTAGCTTACATAATATCTATCCTAACATTACAATTGATGCAAAAATTGGTCGTCAAGTTTCACAAGCTGTCCAACTGGCACCAAATTATGCTAGTTTTAATGAGCCAAATAAAGCGGTTATTATTCAGCTTGGCACAAATGGTTTCTTTACGAATGATCAGATCGATTCACTACTTAACGCTTTCTCCAATGCCGATATTTATTTAGTGAATACTCGAGTACCTCGCTCATGGGAAAGTAATGTAAACTCTACATTACAACAAAAAGCTCAAGAGCATGATAATATTACATTGATTGATTGGCATTCGGTTGCTATCAACCACCCAGAATATTTTGCGCCAGACGGTGTGCATTTAGAACAAAAAGGTGTCAAAACGTTAACAAACCTTATTCAACAAACAATAAATATTTAACTTCTTTCAGCTGGTGTCCAAACATCTGTACCTGTCGCTATGCTTTAGGTACAAAAGTATCCGCTGAAATAGAGGAACTCAGCCTAGGACGCCATGTCCTGTGGCAATTTATCTGTAGCAAAAGCAAAGCGTCAGCGGCGGTTATGCCGAGGTCAAATTGATTTTAGTAATAGCCAGTGTGCACCATTTCTAGGTGTAGCTGGCTATTTTTTATGAAAGGTATCGGAAATTATTTTTAGCAACTTATTATCTTTTTTGCATTGTTTTGCAGAGGAAACGGCACACTATTTAGAATAACCATTGATTTAACAGCATTTATGCTGTTCTGTTATTGTGGTTTGTATAAGGTTCATAGTATAATTCATTATAGTTTAATTAGGAGTGGAAAAGATGAACCGAGAAGCACGTTTAAAAAGACAAGAGAATATACGAAATTTCTCTATTATTGCACATATTGACCACGGGAAATCAACGCTTGCTGACCGTATTTTAGAGCAAACGAAATCACTAACATCTCGTGAAATGAAAGCACAGCTACTCGACTCAATGGATTTAGAGCGTGAGCGAGGCATTACGATTAAATTAAATGCAGTTCAATTAAAGTACGAAGCTAAAGATGGCGAAGTGTATACTTTCCATTTAATCGACACACCAGGACACGTCGATTTCACATATGAAGTATCACGTAGTTTAGCTGCTTGTGAGGGTGCAATTTTAGTTGTCGATGCAGCACAAGGTATTGAAGCACAAACACTAGCAAATGTATACTTAGCGCTTGATAACGATCTAGAAATTTTACCTGTTATCAATAAAATTGATTTACCAGCAGCGGATCCAGAACGTGTACGTCAAGAAGTTGAAGACGTAATCGGGTTAGATGCTTCTGAAGCGGTTTTAGCTTCCGCTAAAGCCGGTATCGGGATTGAAGATATTTTAGAACAAATTGTAGAAAAAGTGCCTGCACCAACTGGTGACCCGGATGCACCGTTACAAGCCCTTATTTTTGACTCTGTTTACGATGCTTACAAAGGTGTTATTATTTCCATTCGAATCATGAATGGTACAGTAAAACCTGGCGATAAAATTCGTATGATGGCTACTGGAGCAGAATTTGAAGTTATTGAAGTTGGTATACACACACCGAAAGTTGTACCACAAGCTGAATTAACTGTCGGTGACGTAGGTTATTTAACAGCTTCTATTAAAAATGTAGGTGATACTCGTGTGGGGGATACAGTTACATTTGCGAGTCGCCCAGCAGATAAGCCATTAGCAGGATATCGTCGTTTAAATCCAATGGTTTACTGCGGATTATATCCAATCGATACAGCGAAATATAATGACTTACGTGAAGCGTTAGAAAAATTAGAACTTAATGACTCTGCACTTCAATATGAGCCAGAGACATCACAAGCATTAGGATTTGGTTTCCGCTGTGGCTTCTTAGGGCTTTTACACATGGAAATCATCCAAGAGCGTATTGAGCGTGAGTTTAACATTGATCTAATCACAACAGCGCCTTCTGTAATTTACAATGTTCAAATGACGGATGGCTCTACAGTGAAGGTTGACAACCCTTCATTTATGCCGGATCCTCAAAAAATTGATTATGTGGAAGAACCATATGTAAAAGCTACAATTATGGTACCAAACGATTATGTAGGAGCTGTTATGGAGCTTTGTCAATTAAAGCGTGGTAATTTTATGACAATGGATTATATTGACACAACACGTGTCAGCATTATTTATGAAATGCCGTTATCAGAAATCGTTTATGACTTCTTTGATTATTTAAAATCAAATACGAAGGGCTATGCTTCATTTGACTATGAACTCATTGGTTATCAGACTTCAAAACTAGTGAAGATGGATATCTTACTAAATGGTGAGCAAGTCGATGCACTAAGCTTCATCGTACACCGTGACTTTGCATACGAGCGCGGTAAAGTAATCGTTGAAAAATTGAAAGAATTAATCCCACGTCAACAATTTGAAGTGCCAATTCAAGCAGCAGTGGGCCAAAAAATTGTGGCACGCTCAACAATTAAAGCTATGCGTAAAAACGTATTAGCGAAATGTTACGGTGGGGATATTTCTCGTAAACGAAAACTTCTTGATAAACAAAAAGAAGGTAAAAAACGTATGAAACAAGTAGGTTCAGTCGAAGTACCACAAGAAGCATTCATGGCTGTTCTGAAGATGGATGATTCGAAGTAACGTTGATATAACAACGTTTATAAGGATTTTAATTATGTGTTTTATATCAGTATGGTGGAAGTTGCCACCGATTTGCCACCGCTTTTAAATTGTACCAGCAATTTATAAATCTTTTGCGATGGAATCAAAAACATCGGCAGCATCCCTTGCCATCTTTTGAGTTAAATGGACATAGCGGTCTTCAGTAGTTGCTGATCTGCTGTGTCCTAATCTTTTTTGAACAGTTTTTATAGGTTGTCCACTTTCAATCAACATTGTTGCATGTGTATGTCGTAATGAATGGTAGTTGAAATCGATACCTAATTTATTTTTAATTAACTCTCTTGTTTGATACTTTATAACGGAAGGAGTGTAATGTTCTCCGTTTTCCTTTTTGCAAACAAAGTCATGTTCTGGGTCTTGAAGATAAAATTCACCGTACTTTAATCGATTTTCGATTTGTTTCTTTTTTGCTTTCTTCAATATCGCCATTAAGGTTTTACCAACTGGATGTTCGATAACCTGACTTAGATTTTGGCGAACCTACAACCCATTTAAAAAATTCTTTTCCATTATTATCTTTAAATTTTCATACAATCTTTTGAACATGCTTGGAGATGTTAGGCTGCAGGATTACATTCGATTCAGTAGTAGATAAGGATAAGAGTGTGGAGGACCATATGGTTGTTCATTACTATGACTTAACAGAATCAGAGCGTGCCATTGTTTTTGCTTTAGCTAGTCGTTCATTAGCATATCCAGGTACTTGCCACTTAAAAGCTGAAACGATTGCTGAACAAACTGGAACTTCACGAAGTACAGTAATGCGTGCAATAAAGAAACTTGTTGAGTTAAACATCATCGAGAAAGTTAAACAAACAAAGCTTAACGGCATCAAAGGAGCTAGCATTTATCGCATTTTACCTTAAAGTGACACATCGGAAGTGAAACATCGAGAGACAGCCAATGAAGCTAGTAATGACGCGGTTTGCCATCCACAATCTCAGAATCAAGCATTTAACTCTTTTAATCTTTTAAGTTCTAAACAAGCAAATAATATTTATGACCTAGCGGATGAAATCGCTTTGCAAGAAGAAAAGAAAAAAGAATACATGAACGAGTACCAAGTGATGCTATTTGATTTCATGAATAGCTTGCCATTAGCAGATAACTTGAAAGATGAATTGCACAAGGTTGTATTAGCTGCTCAGGTTCAAAGTGCACCTGACTTCATTAAAGCTAAGAACGTTCTATTCAAAATTGCTATGGATATTAAAGAAGGTGTGCTGACAGTTGCAAGCACATTAAGAGCTGTATTCGTAGGGGCTTATAGTAAGGCTGTAGAGCGATTAAGTAGCAAGTCGAACAAATCGCTATCTATAGAAGAAACTTTAAGTGAGGGACGTCCTGTGCCATTCTACAATTGGTTAAATGAACGTGATAGCCTTCCACAGTCAATTAACAGACCTATATTGGACAATTGGTTGGAATGGTAATATAGGGGAATAAAAGATGCTACATTTTAAATGAGTAAAGCAACAAATGTTATGAATTTTTTCAAAAACAATTATTTTATTCGTTTTAATAATTGAAAAAAAAGCACCCTATTAAGGTGCTAATAAATAACTATATCAAAATGTAGAACCATCTAAAAATTTTCTCCAACCAAAATCAGTAATTTTGAAGTCATTATATTTTAATCGATTGTATTCAATTTCATAGTTGAATCTTTCTCGTTCCTCACGGTCATATTGAACTACTAACGGATTAGACGGATGGAGCATCATTACCTTATAATAATCTTCTGGTCTGTCAACCCAAACGTGATTCATACTAATCGGTTCATAATTAGTCCAACTATAATATCTTCTTGTCTGCCAATCCTCTTGTATGTACTCATATCTATACCAACCTTTGTAATTCTGTCCTAGTAATTTTTTATTTGGCAGTTTTTCTATTACATCTTTAGCCATTCTTTCTATAAAATCATTAAGTTGTTTTCTAGCTTTAGCGACATCCTCTTTGGCTGTATCTTGATGCTTAATTGATCTTAAGTGGCTATTCATTGCAGATTCGAAATTCAATGAGTAAGGTGAGAGAGATAAATCATAGTTTATAAAATAATCATATGGAGTACCTATATCATCGTTCTCACTCACGGTGTAATCAAATTTTACTGTAACAATGTCAGTTTTTAATTCTGGGTAGTTTTCTTTTAAATAAGAACTTAGCTGATTAGCTGATTCAATTTTAGTCTCAACCTTTTTAACCTCAACTTCTTTTCTTCCACCTTTTGTATGCGGCTTCTTTAAAGCAACCATGTATGTGCTTGAATTCGCTTTGTTATCCATTTCTTTTGCTTGTACAGTTTCATGAGCTGGAGTAAATAACATCGATAAAAAGATGCTACTAGCAGCCAATGATAATGGTAGTTTTTTCATTTACTTACCTCCTATTTAGTTAGATTATACCATTTAATGAAATGAATAAAAAGTAATGATTTATTTTCTATTAAACTAACATTACTTTTGCTTTTAATAACAACAAAAGACCACTCCGTGATGGGTGGTCTAATATTTTTGCCACCTACATGCCACCGTGTTCAGCGAATAAACATGATATATTAACAGTTAAAGAAAAATATATTATGGTAAAAATAAACCGACAACCCCTTGAATTTAAAAGGATTGTCGGATATAAAATGATATAAAAAAATCTACTTCAATATAAGAATACTTCAAGAAGCATTCATGGCTGTTCTGAAGATGGATGATTCGAAGTAATATAGTAATGGTAAGGGTTTATGCGTATTTAGTTAATTTATAAAAGGGTTAAATGATGGGGCTCCCCACCAATTCCCCACCATAAAAAAATACGTTAGCAATTTTTATATATCTTGAGCGAATGAATCAAAGATGTCTGCGGCATCTCTGGCCATTTTCTCAGTGAGCTCCTTCAGCTGTTGCCGAATACTCTGAACGACCACGTTTGCCATCCACAGTTCCCATTAAAAGTAGTAGTACCACGTGTTTCCGCGTTTGCGAACTCCGTCTTTCATGTCTTTTCTCCTTTCTTATTTTGTTTTACCGTTATCTTCACATAATAACCACCACCTTTAAGGGGAATAAATGTTCTGTTTTAAGTTAAAATTTTTTTCGATCTACATTTTTAAAGATAATAGTTCGACTGGAACACCATTTTCTTTAATTGCATCATAGATGGTAAAACATGAATCATTATCTTGCTCCAAAAATAGTTCGTCAGGTAAAAGCAATTCAACAGCAAATGTATTGGCCTCTATTTCTAATTTATCTGTAGAAAAAAGAGTATGGTTTTTCAGAAAAGAAGTATGGTATTTGGATGTTGAATAGCATGTCCTAATTCATGGCCACGAATAAAAAACTGAGGAGCTTTATCACGGAGGTGTAAGTCCCGAAGCTATGCGAATGATTGATATTGCAAGAAAAGAATTGTAGATACGGTGCGGTAGAAAGAAGTAGGAGAAATGAAAATAGGCGGGATAACGTAGTGCAATAAGGCGATGCAATGCAACAGGTTGCTATCCCAAAATGTAAAAAGAAATGGCAAAAAGTAATCATTGGATCAATACATTAAAGTGTCAAACAAACGCTTTAACAAAACTATAACTATGTTGTAATTATAGTTTTGTATAGTTGAAACCTGGAAATTTAAAAAAGCCGCAGCGTGATCAGACGCTACAGTAAACTAATGAACAATATGAATAAAGAAACTATAAAAGGGTCACCAGGCCGGTATGGAGACCCTTAAATTGGAAATGTTAATATCCAGTATTCAAGAAAGTAGCGCCGACAATAATTAGAAGTATAAATAGAACAACAATTAAGGCAAATGCAGAACCATTACCATAACCGCCGCCATAGCCGCAGTTATTAATGCCACCAACATTTCCACCATAGTATCCCATAAGACACACCTCCTTTCTATAATATAGAATATGTTGGCTGTATTGAAGAAGTATGGTTGTTAGACTATTCAGCTATGGGCATTAAAAAATATATTTTTGTGAGATAAGACCATAAAAAAGGGCCAATTGGGATGGAGTGACCCTTAGTTGAAAGGATAGGATGTGTAAGGCTAAATTAGCTTTACCTTACTATTATTATGATGTGATAGCTATGTTTGTATAGTGAAATACCTGTGAAATAGATTTAAAAATAAAAGTACAGTTTTAAATAAATATAAAACAAGGTAGGTGCTGCACATGCCTACGTTATCGCGTAGTGAAATACAGAAATGGCACACATCAATTGTGGAGGGCGTATGAGCAAACTATCAAGACACGATATACAAAAACTTGAAGATTACTGGATTAATCTCAATGAATATAAAAAACAATTACAGTTTCACGAATGGGAGTTACTTAATCCATATAAAGAAACAGATACAAACATTGGCGGTGGTCGCAGTAATGGTATTTCTGATACAACAGGGCGCAGAGCTACGATTCTTGCTGAAGATACACTGTATCAAAACTTAAAACGAATTGTTTCGACCATTGAGAATATGTACGAGAATTTAGATCATGACCAGAAAACCATTGTTGATATGCGTTATCGTGATAAATCAGAGTGCTACGAGTGGCAGCATATCGGTGATGAATTATATATGTCAGTCCAGCGAGTATTACGTAAACGGAATGCATTGATTGACGAAACGGCTAGAAGATTGGGTGGATGTAATGTTTATTCTATTATACTTATTTCAGCTGATATTTAATTATTTTGTAATACGAGCTGTGTATATAAAAGATCCGTATATGATTGACGCTTTCCCTATTTTATTCGGATTGATTCCGTTCATAGGGTATCTTATAGGGATATTGTATTTCCCTAATTGTTTCAATGATTATTCCAAAAAGAAAATATTTGATTTTATATTCATGGTCAAAAAAGCGTAATTGTACCATATAGTAAATTACGCAAAAATCTGTAGTAAATTGATATTGTGAAGTAATAACAAAAGCGCACGGAAATGCGTTAACAAAATTTCCTTACAAAATAAACACATTACTTGTACGTGTATTACGTAAACAAGCTACTATATTGGTAGTCTCTTTTTATATCAAAATTAATTATATTACAGACAGTCATTTCCATTTACATTATAATTGGTAGAACAAAAATGAAAGGAGGTAATATATTGAAACAACATAAAGAGTTTTATCCAATCATTTTTACTTTAGTTTTGTTCTTAGTTGCATTATTTATTTTCTTTGTATTTAGGTCTCCGAATATAAATTTATGGATTCCAATTTTCTTATATGTTTTGATAGACATTGGGTTTATTGTGTCGTTAATTTTAGGGGTTAAGTCTAAAAATATAACTGTAAAGGTGTTCAGTATTCTTTCAAACATTACATTTATGATACCGTTATCAATATTTATATATCTGTTACTGTTGGCAAATGGAATTTCTGAACCATAGAGAATCAAAATCAAGGAAGTCGTTATCCAAGTCACGTTAATACAAGCGTGGCTTTTTATCATTCTTTATATTTCCTATAATGACAATACCTCCCACTCAGCATATGATAGATAGGTAGATGGGAGGTGATGATAATGCAAGGAATCAGTAGAGAAGGTTTAACATTATTAAGAGTAAAAGCTTTTTCAAGAGATAATCCAAAAAAAGAGCTAAGTTTAACGACAGATGATCCAGATTATGTTAAATATCAAAAAGAATATGAAACGCTTGAAAGTCAAGGATATATAAAAATTACGACAATTGAAGTTTCGGATGAACAGAAAGAAAAAGTAAAAATAGAACTAACAAATAAAGGTAAACAAGTTGATACCATTCTTTAATTCGAAAGGTCACATCTAACAAGGTGTGGCTTTGCAACTTTATTAGTAATTGTATAAACTTCATTTTAGTCTTACTTTTATTCCTATTTAAATTAATTTGACCTTCATACAATGTTAAGGTTCATAATGGTATGCGTATCAATTTGAAATAAAAGGAGAGTTATTATGAATATGGAGTTCAATTTTGAAGATTTCCCTAAGTTGGAAACGGAACGCTTTATCCTACGAAAAGGAATAGTTGATGATTCCCAAGATATTTTTATGCTTTATTCTGATGAAAATGTAGTTAAGTATATTCCATTAACATTATTTACTTCAGTAGAAGATGCAATAAATGAAATAAATTGGTATGATAAAATTTTCAAAGAACAGACAGGTCTAAGATGGGTAATCGAAGAAACTAAAACCAAAAAAGTGATTGGAACATGTGGTTATTTGAATTATGAAAATGAACATAACCGAATAGAAATTGGATATGATTTAAAACCTGAATATTGGGGAAAGGGTATTATGCAAGAGGCTTTAAGTAGCATAATCCATTTTGCCTTTACGTCAATGGGAATTAATAAGATCGAGGCAAAAGTAGAACCAGAAAATATATCATCTATAAGATTGTTGGAGAAATTAAATTTTTGTCAAGAAGGTGTTTTGAGACAACATGAATTTGAAAACGGGAAGTATATTGATCTTGCCATATTATCAATTTTGAAAAGTGAATATTAGAAGATTTTGAAGAAGTCACGCTCTAAATGAGTTGTGGCTTTTTATTATGCCTTGAAGACTATATCAAACAGCCATACAAATAATGATGGACTAGTTAAAGGGTTTAATAAGTATCTCAGGAACATTAGATACCGAAGAAGAGTGGCATGTACTAGTAACCGATAGGGCGGAGTTTGATGCAGTCTTGAAGTTATAAGAAAGGATGATTGGATGGATAAAGAAACAGTTTTAAAACCATTAGAACGATTAATCACTTTACTATCTAATACCGAATATGAATCAGAAGCATTGGAAGTTAAAAAAGAAATAGAATCTATCTTGCTTTTTTCTATCCAAAGCCGCAAAATTTATTGTTTCTGCTATTGTATCCATGCTATCGCTACTTGCGGAATTATGCGAAATTCTTCTATTAGTACATATAAAAAAGCTACTCATAACGAGCAGCTTTTACAAAAGTTTTATTCTAATCCCATTTGTGTTTTGTTCAATAATTTACCATCTTGAAGAGTGATAGAAATGCTAGATAATGTTTTTTCACCAGTATAGGTATATATTTTGAAATTACCTGATTCAGAAATTAAATCACCCTCACCACCGAGAATTTCAAAAACTTGAGCTTCAGTCATACCATTTTCAAGTTTATTAAATTGGTCAATTGTTATTTTTACATCAGATGAACCCATACCTATTTGAGTTTTATTGATTAATTTATTGCCTTGGAATGTCATATTGGCAGTCGAGAAAGACCCGTCTGTTTCAAATTCATATATAACCGTATGATTTGAATCACCATCTGTTCCTGATTCAGAAATTACTTTTCCTTTTGATCCTACAATATTAAATACTTCTTCAAACGTCATGCCTTCTTTAATTTGTTTAAATTTTTCTTCCGTTAATTTGCCAGATGAAGTTTCCTCTTTAGCTGCAGGTGCAGTTGTTTCTTGTTTTGTAGAATCCACTTTAGACTTTTCATCCTTTGTAGAATCGTTTGAACAACCAGCTAACCCTAAACTTAATACTAATGCAATTAGTTTTTTCTTCAATTTAAAATACCTCCCCTATATTTCTATTTTAGGAAATTAATTGTCAAAAGTACATAAAAAAATACAGACAACTAATATTAGTTATCTGTTACTTAAAACTTGCGTCCATCTTCTAAAAAAACGAAATGAGCTTCATATTTTGATCTAATGCGTTCGCGATCTCCTCTAATTCATTTCACTAAAATTATCTTTCTTTCGTTTATTAGAAAAATTGGATTGGGAAGTACCTAACTTTTCAGCTAATTTAGTAACCGTTACATTTCTTTCAACCATTAACAATTTAATTTTCTTTACCATGCTCATGTCTCTTACACCACATCATTAATAAATGTTAACACTATTAAATCTTATAAATTCACTTTTTGGTGAACTGGAAAGTGAGGTGAAAACGATGGCATTTGAATATTTATACAACAACCGACATGGATTCAAATGTTGATGACCACGTGGCAATACACTACTACAATTTCACTGATCAGAGCGTACTTGCTAGTCATTCATTGGAATACCCGGAGGCTTGTTATGTAAAAGCTGCAACAATTGGAGATCAGTACAAAGACAGTTTACCGTGTTATTTCAAAATTAGTCGAGTTAGGCATCATCGAAAAAACGGCATTAAAGGCGAATAACACTATTAATACGTCTTAGGTTTTCTTTTGATTTTTTTTAATTCTTCACGAGATACTAGTTGTTTTGAATATATTGAACCTATTGAACCAATTGATGAGGAAGAAGCGAATGTGGTGATGCAAAATAAGCGCGGAAGAAGGTGAAAACGGTGCACGTCATATCTAAAATGGTGAACGCCCTTTCAAAAAACAAAAATATGAGCAGATGAGCTTATTTTAAGATAACAATGATGAGCATATGAAAGATTTTTTGTTCAATAAAAGGGGGTATTTTCCGTTTATGTATACTATTTATCTAGCTTGTTGGATATATTTCTTAGAATTTCATTTTGTTCCTTCTGCAAGCTGTTTTGTTCCTCCAGTAAGCTAATGAACTTATTTAAAAACCAAATTCCAAAGGCGAATGGAGCAAGAAAAAACAATAATGACATAATTCTTACAAACCTCCTTTTGGTAATTGTACCACAAAAATCAAGAATTTTAGAAAAAAAGGGTGAATCAATCGTGGCAGAAAGATATTACCCTTTTGAAAACGGGTATTAAGATGACTCAAAACTTTAAAATAATTGAATATAAGTGATGGTGCTAAAATGCTAGCTGCTAATAATGCCAAAAAAGCGATTATGTATTATTTCACCGGTTATAAGGATGATATACAAACAGATGATATTTGTAGACATAGTGAAATCAACTAAAAGAGTTAGTTGACGTTGACTTTGAAAAAAACATAAAACTTATGACGAGGATAGAAAAGGAAGTATTGGGCAAAGTTATTAGATTTTGTTAACGGATGTTTTGAGAGTAAACCGATTGTATTGGTAACACCAAACTACTGAACGCTATGAAATATAAGATTTGGAGGATCGTTATGAGATTACATTGATTTAAGACTGGGCTTTTGTATGTCCTCCATCCAAAAACTTAAGCTCTTTAATCTTGTAGTATAAACACGGTTCCAGCATTTTCATACACTAAAATCTTTCTTCGTAATATTGCTTCTACTTTTGACTATTATTTTTTTGAAATTCTTCAGTTAAAAAGGTAACTAAACATAAAACTAGATTAACTATGGTGAGTATCTAGCATTTTGATGTACATTCTAAAATATCCCTTTTTTAAAATAAGAAAAAACTAGTATACACGTCTATACATAGAATTAACCGCTACATATTCTAGCAATATAGAGAGCGCTCTCTAATACTAAACAAATGAAAAGAGGGAATTTTTTTGAGTGATCCATTAGATTTTCAAGTTAATCAAGTTGAACCTTGTCCAGTAACATCAACAGAACAAATTCCATTAACTACTGAAGTTACTCCAATAGTCGCTACACCGTTAGTGACGCCAACTGTTAAAGTTCCGGTTGTACTTGCAGAACCAACACTTCAAATTGCTGTGGAGGCGGATATTACGCTTACTCCTGCAGCAACTGAAATCAAAAGAGTGAAAAAAAATGTATTCCTAAATCAAGTGAAACTAGTGCCTGTTGCTTTTGCACGTATTGGCACTACTGACTTTTTTGCGGTAACAAGAGCTAAATTATTTGTAGCAGGACATATTCGTAAAAATATAGAATATGCTACAGCAGCATGTAACGCGGCACTCCAAGATAGAATTGCCGATGTTCCGTTTTCAGGTTTTACAGACCTTACGTTCCCACAAACACTTGGAGGCCCTACTCCGATTTTAGGAATTTCTGAGTTTGCCGAAGCGAACTTCCTTAATGAAACTACACAAATGGATGCTCGATTGGATAAAGCATTCTTCCAAAATCTAGTTAAATACAATGAACAACCATTTGGCGAGTTAGTAGCTGCAAACTTCTTTGAACTTGATTTTTCACCGGTTATGGCAACACCAGAAGGCACTTTCGACACATTACGTGAAAAAATCGTGCTAGAGCTTACAGTAAAAGTACTGCAAGTTCAACAAATTCGTCTTGGAGCAGGCACTAGTGTTATAACTCCTGTTCTTACAGGGCTTACTCCTCCAGTTAGTCCATAATAATTTCTAGTTTATAGAGGAGCAGAACATATAAAAAACGCAGTTAAACTGCAACAAAATGTAATCAAAAAAACAACCCTGTAAATCAAATGGATACTAATAAAAATCACATATTTGAGTTGGCAGTTGAAAATGCGGCTGGATCTGATTTTCAACTGCCTTTTTGTCATTTAATAACGAAAATGTATTAGCTGGTGTGTAATTAAGGAAGGCTGGAGGGTTGCAAAAGGGCATCTTTCAACAGTTTTCCGAAAAAAACTTACAGAACAAACAATAAAAAGATTTCTTCATCAGAACAATCGATTTCAATTACCATTCATACGCAACAATGTTGAGTGAAAGTGGACAACCTATAAAAACTGTCCAAAATAGATAGGACACAGCAAATCAGCAAAAACTACTGAAAACCGCTACGTCCATTTAACTCAAAAGATGGCAAGAGATGCTGCAGATATGTTTGATTCCATTGCAAAAGATTTATAAATTGTTAGCGCAATTTTAAAACGGCGGCAATTACCATCATACTAGAAAAGAAGTCAAAAGAGATCATTGTCTTATTTTTGACTCCGCAATATATATATAAGTAACGTGTGAGTATTAAAAATTTGAAATGATTTATTTGCGTCATTCTACTTGTGAAAAATTTAAACTGTATTCCCTCTTAAAAGTTTCAATAAATTTAACAGCACTTTTTGAAATGTAACGATCCTTCAACCAGATAACGGCCGAATCTGATTGAATACGAAGTTCTTCAAGCTCCAATATTTTTAGGCCATTCATAGAAAATGAACGTAAGACAGACCTTGGAAGTAAAGAAGCACCGACACCTTCTCTTACTAGGGACATTATCATATCAGCGTCTGAACATTGACAGACAATGTTTGGTTCATAGTGATATTTTCTACAAGCTTCTATAACCAGTTCGTATTGACCAACACCCTTTAAACGTTGTAGCAACATTAGGGGCATTCTTGAAAGTTCTTCTAGTCTTATTGTATTTTCATAATTCCACGTCTCAGGGATAACAGCTACAAAATGGTCTGGAGGTAATGGCAGTGAAGATAAGTCGTCAGATTCTGATTCAAAAGGTAATCGGACTATCGCAACCTCAATATGCCTATTCCTTAAATCTTGTAATAATCGATAAGTATCTCCTTCGTATAAACGAAATGTAACGTTTGAATACTTTTCTCGGAAAAAACGAATGCGTTCAGGTAGGTAAGAAAAGCATGTTTTTACAGATCCAATTGATAAAGTACCCTTAAGACCTTCTCCTACTTCTTTCACTTCCATAATTGTTTCATCAATCTGACTTAACAGATTGGTAGCTCTTTTATACAAAACTTTTCCTGCTGGTGTTAGTTCTATATTCTTTCCATTTCGTACGATCAAACGAGTACTAAGTTCTTCCTCCAGCGCTTTTAGCTGTTGACTAAGGGGGGGTTGGGCCATATGTAATTTCTTTGCTGCTCTAGTGATTTGCCCTTCTTCAACAATAGTGGCAAAGTATCGCAATTGTCTTAAATCCATGAAACTCCTCCTTAGAAAGCATATTTATTTTATATACGTTACAAACATTTTAAATATTTTAAATATTTCAAACTTAATGATACATTATTTTTGAAAGCGATTCCATGAAAAGGTAGAAAAGGGGAAGATATAATGTCTAGAATTCGAGAAGCTAAAGAAAGTATAAAAGGTTCGATTGCACCAGTTATTACACCATTCAAAGAAGATGAAAGCTTAGATTTACAGACATTTAAAAATTTAATTAACTGGCAAATAGAAAGTGGGAGCCATGGTATTTCGGTAACCGGGACTTCTGGGGAGCCTAGTTCTCTAACGATCGAAGAGAGAGAGCTTGTGATGGAAACTGCAAGTAAAACGATTAACGGACGAGTTCCATTTATACCAGCAACGGGATCTGTTAATCATAATGAAGCGCTTCGACTAACTAAGGCTGCTCAAGAAATGGGTGCGGATGCAGCGATGGTCATTGTTCCATACTATAACAAGCCTTCTCAGCAAGCTTTATATAAACACTTTAAAGCTATTGCCGATACCGTGGATATTCCGATTATTATCTATAACATTCCTGGAAGAACAGGGGTGAATATGGAAGTAACAACAATGGCTCGACTCGTTGAAGATTGCCCGAACATTATTGGTGCCAAAGAGTCAAATAAAGATTTTGAACATGTCAATCGGGTGCTGTTGAATTGTGGTAGAGATTTCAGTCTATTCTCAGGAATTGAACTTCTTTGCTACCCAATGTTAACAATCGGAGGAAAAGGTTCTATTAGCGCCACAGCAAATGTTGCGCCAGCGAAAGTAGCAGAAATGCACAATGCTTGGGAGGAAGGCGACGCTGAAAAAGCTTTAAATCTTCATTATGAATTGATGACATTAAATGATGTGTTATTCAAAGAAACGAACCCAGGACCAGTAAAAGCAGCGCTGGGCATGATGGGTAAAATTACGCCAGTTTTACGTAAGCCAATGGATTTACCATCTGAGGCACTTCAAAGCGAGATTCGTGAAGTTTTAAATCAATATGGTATGTTATCAAATGCGATTGTCACTAAATAATCATTCAAAATCTAAAAAATTCTCTTACTCCTCGTTACAGGAGTAAGAGAAGAATGGGGAGTGTAATAACATGCAAGTTCAAGTATCTGAGAGTCAAAAAAATCACGAACACAAGCAAGTAGCAAATGTAAAACTTTATATTAATGGACAGTTTGTCGACAGTCAATCAGGTGCTTCTTTTGAAAATAAAAATCCATTTACCAATGAAATAAATAACTATATCGCTGAGGGACGTGAAGCGGATATAAATCAAGCTGTTCTTTCTGCAAAAGAAGCGTTTGTGAATGGTCCGTGGGGCAAGATGAAATTGACAGAAAGAATGAATTATATTAATAGAATTGCAGATATCATCGATGAGGAGATTGAGGAAATTGCTTTTTTAGAATCATTAGACACAGGTTTGCCAATTAGCCAAACAAGAAATCAAACCGCACGTGCTGCAGAAAATTTCCGTTTCTACGCACGAATGGTGGAGACAAAATTGCATGGCGAATCTTATCCAATGGATGGTGAATTCATTAATTATACAGTGTATAAACCATTAGGTGTTATAGGGTTAATTACGCCATGGAATGCCCCATTCATGTTAGAGACTTGGAAAGTAGCGCCTGCATTAGCAACTGGCAATACAGTCGTCCTAAAACCAGCTGAACTTTCACCATTGACTGCAAATAAATTAGCTGAAATTATTCATAAAGCTCAAGTTCCGGATGGCGTCTTTAATATCGTTCATGGCTTTGGAGAAACAGCAGGGGCTGCTCTTGTTGCTCACCCAGATGTGAAAGCGATTTCATTTACAGGTGAAACGACTACAGGCTCCACTATTATTAAAAACGCTGCGGATACTTTAAAGAAAACATCGATGGAGCTTGGTGGGAAATCACCTTTAATTGTATTTGATGATGCAGATCTTGAACGAGCTCTAGATGCAGCAATATGGGGGATTTTCTCTTTTAATGGGGAACGTTGTACATCCAATTCTCGCGTATTCTTGCATAAAAATATTAAAGATCAATTTGTAGAAAAATTAAAAGCACGTGTCGCTAACATTAAAATAGGTGACCCAATGGATTCGTCAACTGAGCTTGGTCCGCTAATTGAAAAAGGTCACTACAACAAAGTAAAAAAATATATAGAAATCGCTAAACAAGAAGGTTGTGAAGTAGTTCAGGGAGTGGTTCCGGAAAAGGTAAAGGCAGGTAATTTTGTACCACCGACACTTTTATTGAATGCCAAAAATGACATGAGAGTATGTCAGGAAGAAATTTTTGGTCCCGTTATGGCCGTAATCGAATTTGAAACAGATGAAGAAGTACTTCATATGGCGAATGACGTATCTTACGGACTAGCTGGTTTTGTATGGACAAAAGATTTAAAACGAGCACATCGTATGGCGGATGCTATTGAAGCAGGTATGCTTTGGATTAACGCTCAAAACGTACGAGATCTTCGAATTCCATTTGGCGGTATGAAAGATAGTGGAATTGGAAGAGAGGGTGGGCATTACGCAATGTTTGAATTTTATACAGAACCAAAGGTAATCCATGTTGCTATAGGTGACCATCATATTCCGCAATTTGGGAAGTAAACAACTATTTTTTTAGGGGGAAACAATATGCCAGCAAAAACAGGAGAGCAATATATTGAAAGAGTTGATAATGCACAGGCAAATATATGGATTGATGGCAAACGCGTAGAAGGGAAGATTTCTGAACATCCAGCTTTTAAAGGAGTTATGAAAACTCAGGCAGAACTTTACGATTTGCAACATGATCCAGACAAAAAGGATTACATGACATATGAATCTCCGACAACTTGTGAACGGGTTGGTACATCTTTTATGCAGCCAAAAACAAAAGAAGATTTAGTGATGCGTCGCAAAATGATGCAAGAATGGGCGAAATATAATGGTGGCATGATGGGGCGTTCCCCTGATTACATTAATGTTGGGATGATGGCGTATGGTTCAGCTGCAGAAATGTTTGGAAAACAGGATTCCATCTATGCCGAAAACATGACCAACTACTACGAGTATTGCCGTGAAAATGATTTATCTTTAACACATACGTTGATTCAGCCGCAAGTCAATAGGGGAGTTAACTCAGCACAGCTTCCAGATCCGTATATTGCAGCAAGGATTAAAGAGAAAACATCCGAAGGGGTCGTTATTAAAGGGGCAAGATTACTTGCTACGCAAGGTGGTATTACCGATGAAATCATGGTATTCCCATCTACTCTGTTAAAACAATCAGCTGAAGAAAATCCATATGCGTTTGCATTTTCTATTCCTAATAACACACCGGGCTTGAAATTTATTTGTCGAGAATCTTTTGATTATGGTAAGTCTCATTTCGACCATCCACTAGGATCTCGCTTTGAAGAAATGGATACCATTGTTGTGTTTGATGATGTTGTCGTTCCGTGGAATCGAGTCTTTGCCCTTGGTGATGTGAATGTGTGCAACCAAGCCTACAATGAAAGTAATGCAGTTGTTCATATGACACATCAAGTTGTATCAAAAAATATCGCGAAAACAGAGTTTGTCCTTGGTATTCTTCAATTAATGGCAGAGACAATTAATATTGGCCAATACCAACATATACAGGAGAAAATCTCTGAAGTAATTATTGCACTTGAAACGATGAAAGCATATGTCGTTGCTGCCGAAGCAAATGCAAAAGTGGATAGATGGGGGACTATGACACCAGATTTTGCACCGTTAAATGCAGCACGTCATTACTTCCCGAAAATTTACCCTCGCTTTACAGAAATTATGCAATTAATGGGGGCAAGTGGCTTAATGGCAATCCCTTCAGAATCAGACTTCCATTCCGAAATTCGCCCGGATCTTGATAAGTATTTACAATCAGCCACTGGCGATGCTTATGATCGTGTGAAACTTTATCGTTTGGCATGGGATGTATGTATCAGTTCATTCGGTACCCGACAAACACTTTATGAGCGCTTCTTCTTTGGTGATCCAATTAGAATGGCAAGTACGCTTTATAACGGGTATGACAAACAGGAATATGTTGATCGTGTGAAGGAATTTTTGAATCGATCAGAAGCGTTAGTTAAAAATAACTAATTAATCGACTAAGGGAGATGAGGAGTATGGATTTCAATATCATTCGAATTGCCAGAACGGTTATAAACGTCAAGGATTTAGACCGTTCAAAAGATTTTTATGTAAAAGCGCTCGGCATGATTGAAACGGAAACAAAGGATGACTGTGTTTATTTGAGAGGACTTGAAGAACATACACACCACAGCTTAGTTCTTAAAAAGTCCGAGACGTTAGGGGTACACGCACTCGGTTACAAAGTAGCAAAAGAAGAAGATCTTGACCGTCTAGCTGAATTGTTTCAAGCAAAAGGCTTAAAAACAAAGTGGCTTAAGGAAGGTACTCAGCATGCTCTTGGACGTGCACTGCATGTACATGATATTTCAGGGATGCCCCTTGAATTTTTCTGCAAAATTGAAAAAGCCGAGCGCTTACTTCAGCGCTACGATTTATACAGCGGTGCCCGAATTCAGCGAATTGACCACGTAAACTGTGCTGTACCGGATGTAGAAAAAGCTTATAACTTCTTTATCAAAGAGCTAGGTTTTGCATGTTCTGAATATACAACGATAGAAGATGGAAGTATCTGGGCTGCGTGGCTTCACCGCAAACAGACTGTACATGATCAAGCCTTTATGAACGGAGATGGTCCGCGTCTTCATCACTTTGCTTACTGGCTACCTGATCCACTTGCTCTCATTCATTGCTGCGATGTTTTAGCTTCACTTGGCTATTCAGAGAACATAGAAAGAGGGCCAGCACGCCACGGCTTATCCAATGCATTCTTCTTGTATTTAAGAGATCCAGATGGATACCGCATTGAGCTGTATAACGGAGATTACTTAACAAGTGACAATGACTTCGAGCCAATTCGATGGGATTTAAATGACCCACGTCGTCAAACATTATGGGGTGCAAAAGCACCGGACAGTTGGTTTAATGAAACATCTCCGTTTTTAGATATCGAAACCAATGAACAAATTCAAGCCAAGGCACCAAATCTTGCACAGCGCAAACCAGAACTGGTTATTTAAATAAAAAGAATGGAGGAATTTTAATGGATGATCGTACATTTCGAGATGCGATGGGTAAATTTGCAACCGGTGTAACCGTTATTACAACAGACATTGATGGAGAGCCTCATGGCATGACAGCAAATGCCTTCATGTCAGTGTCGCTAAATCCAAAACTCGTACTAATATCGATTAAAGAAAATGCAAAAATGCTCGATAAAATTAACCGCTCCGGTAAATTTGCGGTAAATATTTTATCAGAAGACCAGCAAGAAATTTCTATGTTATTCGCTGGTCAGATCAAAGAAAAACGTGAACCTGAATTTGACCGCCTAAACGACATCTCGGTAGTAAAGGATGCGCTAGCAAATATTGTGTGTAATGTATATGGAAAGCAAGTAGCTGGTGACCATACGCTGTTCCTTGGAGAAGTAGAAAATATTGTCCTTCGTGAAGGAAATCCTCTGACATTCTTTGCAGGGAAATATGGCCAGATTACTGCACCGCAACTAACTTAACATAAAAGGGGAGGGCAAACGATGGAGACGGTTTATATCAAAAGTTCAATGGATCAATCAACATGCACTGAAATGGAAGCTTGTGTTTTGGCTCTCGGTTTTTTTGATGGCGTTCATATCGGTCATCAAAAAATTCTTGAAACAGCAAAACAAATTGCTTTGCAAAAACAATGCGCCTTTGGTGTTATGACGTTTTATCCGCACCCAAAAGATATACTCTTTCCTCATATGGAGCCGATGACTTATTTAACTCCGCTTCCTTTGAAAGAAGATCGATTTGAAAAGCTGGGGGTTGAAAAATTATTTGTTGTTGAGTTTAGCCCTGAGTTTGCCCGTCTTTCTCCTAACGATTTTGTTGAACAATACATTATTGGACTTGGATGTATACATGTTGTAGCAGGCTTTGATTATCATTATGGCTATAAAGGACTCGGTAATATGAAAACGTTAGCGGAGTATAATCCCGGAAGTTTGGGTGTAACGACTGTTCCAAAAATCCAACATTCTGATGAAAAAATTAGTTCCACAGCAATCCGAAAATTGCTTGATGAAGGTCATGTGCAAATGATTCCTATGTATCTTGGTGATTATTATGAAATTAATGGGGAAATGAATCAAAGTTCTCTTTTTTACAAAAAACATCAGTTTCTTAACTTAATAGTAAAAAAGAGATACCGAATGCCTAAACCTGGTATTTACCATATTCAAGTTGAAATAGATGGTACTCATTATGAGGGAACTTGCCACCAAATAGCTAGTAATGAGCAACACACTTCATTGTTAATACAATTAAAAGATTGTTCTGTATTCCCATATAAGAAGCGGATAAAGGTAAAGTGGCTAAGCTATAAATATGGCAAGCAGAATGAGTCATACGGCATGAATGAATACATGAAAAAAGATGAGCTAGTGATCTAATTAATAGTAGGCTATAACAGAAAGGAGTAGACTATGAATTTAAAAGTACAAGCAAGACAGAAAAACTTATATATTGATGGTCAATGGCAAGAAGCCACTGAACAGGCATCTCTAACATCTCCATATTCTGGAGATGTTATTGCATATATTCCTAAGGCTAATGACAAAGAAGTGAATGAGGCAATTGAAGCTGCAGTTCGTGCAAAAACAGTCATGGCGAAAATGCCAGCTCACGAACGTGCAGCTATTTTGGAACGTTTGGTAGTTTTGTTAGAGAAGCGTTTAGATGAAGCGGCAGAAATTATCGCTTTAGAGGCAGCTAAACCAATTGCTACTGCAATCGAAGAAGTGAAACGGACAATACAAACGTATAAGTTTGCAGCTGAAGAAGCAAAGCGAATTCATGGAGAAACACTTCCATTGGATGCTGCACCAGGTGGAGAAAAACGAGTAGCATATACGGTGCGTGAACCTATTGGGGTTATTGGAGCGATTACTCCATTTAATTTCCCGATGAATCTAGTTGCCCATAAAGTAGGTCCTGCCATTGCCGCAGGAAATACAATTGTATTAAAACCAGCAAGTCAAACGCCACTATCTTCTTTCTTTTTAGCAGAGTTGTTACAGGAGGCTGGTTTACCGAATGGAGCTCTTAATGTGATTACTGGAAGCGGAAGAGTCGTGGGGGATAAAATCGTGACCGATGATAGAATTGCAGCCATTACATTTACCGGAAGCCCAGCAGTTGGGATTGGTATTCGAAACAAAGCAGGACTGAAGCGTGTGACATTAGAACTGGGTTCAAATGCAGCGGTTATTATTGATGAAGGGATCGATATAGATACAATTATTAATCGTTGTGTGAAGGGAGCCTTTTCCTTTCAAGGTCAAGTATGTATATCATTACAACGCATTTATATACATGAAAGTTTGTACGAAACATTTGTGCAAAAATTCGTTGAAGCAACTCAACAACTCAAAATTGGTGACCCTTTAGATCCACGTACGGATGTTTCAGCGCTTATTTCAAAAGAAGATGTAGAACGTACTTTAGATTGGATTCATGAGGCGACACAACATGGGGCAGAAGTAGCAACTGGGGGAATCGCCAAAGGAAATATTCTATTGCCAACGGTCCTATTAAATGCAGCGTCTTCTTTAAAAGTTTCGTGTCAAGAAGTGTTTGCTCCAATTGTTATCATCAATAAAGTTCAAGCAGTAGAGGAAGCAATTGAACAAGTAAATGATTCGCGATATGGTCTTCAAGCAGGGATTTACACGGATAATGTTCATACAGCGTTAACTGCAGCTGAAAACCTTCATGTTGGAGGCGTAATGATTAATGATATTCCAACGTTTCGTGTAGATAACATGCCTTATGGTGGTGTGAAGGAAAGTGGAATGGGAAGAGAAGGAATAAAATATGCTGTAGAAGAAATGACCGAGCTAAAACTAGTGGTTTTTAATAGAAATTAAAAATGGAAGAATTAGAAGCATGTAAGAACCCTATTGAATTATTAGGAAAGAGGTGCTATCAATTTGGAGCTAGTAAAAGAACAGCGTAGTGTAAAAAAAGACATCGAACAACAAGATAACAAACAAATAGATTATGACAAAATTTCCACTTCAGAGGATTTTAAACAACTACTTTTAGATAAGAAAAAGTTTATTATTTCATACACAATTTTTTATTTGGCTTATTCACTAGCTTTACCATTCCTAGCCTTGTTTACAAATATATTAAACGTTCAAGTAATAGGAGACATTACGTTGGCGTGGATTTACGGTATTTCAATTATCTTTATGTCATTTGGGGTATGCAGTGTTTATGTAAAGAAGTCTGCTGAATTTGACGAAAAAGTAAAGCAAATCATAGTAAAAGAGGGGCTGTAGACATATGGGATGGGACATTATTCTTCTTTTTGTACTCATGTCAATAGGGGTACTTTTTATTACGTACTATGCTTCCAAAAAAACAAAAACGGCAGGTTCTTTTTATACAGCTGGAGGTGGTCTGACTGCTAGGCAAAATGGACTTGCTTTAGCTGGAGACTTTATGTCTGCATCTACCTTTTTAGGGTTAATTGGAGCCTTTTCTTTAACGGGATATGACGGATTTTTCCTCATGTACGGTGCCCTCGTTTCGTTTCTTGTCATTTTATTTTTAGTTGCTGAACCATTAAGAAATCTTGGAAAATATACGTTAGGTGACATGATTACTGCTCGATTTAAGTTTAAACAAGTACGAGGTGTAACGGCCTTCAATACAATTATTATTTCAGTTTTTTATATGCTTGCACAGCTCGTTGCTGCAGGAGCTTTATTCAAATTATTATTAGGTATTCCGTATAATATTTCAGTCCTTATTGTTGGTGTGGCTATGTTAGCTTTTGTTTTATTTGGAGGAATGACCGCAACAAGCTGGGTTCAAATTATTAAAGCTATTCTTTTAGTAGGTGGAACCTTTATTATGTTTGTCATGGTTATGTGGAAATTTAATTTTAATTTTATTGGCATTTTTACAGATATGAAAACCGCCACTCCTTTTGGAATTGATTTCTTAAATCCAGGTTTAAAATATAAAAACGGTTGGGATGCTGCTTCTTTAACACTTGGGCTCATTCTTGGGACAGCAGGTCTACCCCATGTATTAGTTCGCTTTTTAACTGTACCTAATGCTCAGGTAGCCAGAAAGTCAGTTGTTTGGCTTATGTGGATAATGGGCATGTTCCACATTATGGTCATTTTCCTTGGGTTTGGCGCAGCGAAGCTAGTTGGAACTTCGAGTATTATAGAGGCTAACTCAGCAGGGAATATGGCAGCGCCATTATTAGCAAAGTATATTGGCGGAGATTTTATGTTTGCTTTCATTTCTGCGGTTTCTTTTGCTACTATTCTCGCAGTGGTTGCTGGAATTGTAGTTACGGGAGCAACAGCATTTTCCCATGACTTTTATAACGAAATTTTAAAAGACGGGAAAGCAACTGAAAAACAGCAAATGTTTATGGTACGTCTTGCTTCGATTGTCATCACTGCTATCGCCATTGCCTTATCACTATTTTTGCAAAATTTTAATGTTGCCTTTGTAGCCTCAATCGCTCTTACATTAGCAGCGAGTTCGAATTTACCAGTTATTTTATTAACTATTTTTTGGAGAAAGTTCAACAAAACGGGAGCAATCTTTGGGATGCTTATAGGATTAATTAGCACGATTGGTCTAGTAATGGTAAGTCCAAATGTTTGGAACCCAGAACCAGGTGTAGCCCTATTTACTGGTCATCCTATTTTCCCTCTAGCATCACCAGGAATTCTTTCGATACCGTTAGGTTTTTTAGGCTGCTATATTGGTACCCTTATAGGGGCCCGTAAGTCAAAAAATGCAGCAGATAATTTTCCAGAAATTATCGTTAAGTCAAATATAGGTAATGATGTTAAAGGTGTAGTTAATCATTAGTGATCGTTTTACAAGTTCAATAAGATGAAATAATCATCAGAAAAATTTACGAGTTTATCTTCATTCGCAGAAGACTCCCACCTCTATAGGTGGTGAGATGAATGCGATTTTGGTACCTTTGCAGTGGGTGTCCAAACACCTGCTGAAATAGAGGAACCCAGGCTAAGAACTTCACATCCTGTGAAAACGCCTGAGTGACCAACATCGTGTTGGCCTAAAGCCTCCGGCGGATGTCACGGATTTTCAAAGGAATGAATTGTGCTGGCACAATTCAAAATCCGGACGCTAATTACGCCAAGGCGAAATTGATAAGAGGAGTGAATCGTTATGAGTAAGGCAATTATTAAATTTAGTGAAGCCCTTCACACAAAAGAGGTGGAAGTAGATCCTCAAAGCAATACAATTATTCTCGGTGATAGAAATATACCAGTAGGGCAGTCTTCTTTGGAGGCGCCAATTTCGGGTACAGTTTATGGGGCTTTATTAAATTATAGTGGCGAGCTTAAGGCATTAGGTTCATCGTTAACGAAAGAACCTTATAACCAGCCTCCTAAAACGCCTGTCTTATATATAAAACCAGTGAACACCATTACTGGATTTAAATCTTCCATTCCATTACCCAAGGATACATCACATCTGCAAATAGGTGCCTCACTAGGCATTGTCATTGGGAAAAAGGCTACTCGTGTAACAGAAGAAAAAGCTTTAGATCATGTATTAGGATACACCATTGTAAATGATGTAAGTATTCCACATGAGAGTTTTTATCGACCAGCTGTTAAACAAAAAGCGAGAGATAACTTTTGCCCTGTAGGTCCATGGATTATTGAACGCGATGCAATCTCTGACCCTAATAAGTTAACGATTACTGTATTCGTTAATGATGTATTAAAACAAAAGAATACAACGGCCAATTTAATTCGTCCTGTATCACAGTTGATTTCTGAAATTTCGGAATTTATGACGCTGTATGAGGGAGATGTTTTGCTAGTTGGGGTACCTGAAAATCCTCCGCTTGTGAAAGAGGGAGACCTGGTACGAATTGAAATCGATGGAATCGGTTATTTAGAAAATCCAGTTAAATGAGAATCTCATTGTTTGGTAAAGGAGCGCGATTATTATGAAACATGCACGTGTAGTATTTCAGGATGTTATTCATCACGCAATTGAAACAAATGATGGTCACCTGAAACTAGATAATGGACAAATTGTTTCTGAAGAGGAAGTTGTCTGGCTACCACCTGTACAACCTAGAACCGTTTTTGCTTTAGGACTAAATTATGCAGACCATGCAAAGGAACTTGCTTTTCAAGCACCAACAGAACCTTTAGTTTTTCTAAAAGGCCCTAATACTTTTATTGGTCATCGAGGTCAGACTTACCGACCAGCTGAGGCTACCAATATGCATTATGAATGTGAACTTGCAGTTGTCATTGGTCGTTCCGGGACAAACATTAAACAAGAAGACGCTTATGATTATGTAGCAGGATATACCGTTGCAAATGACTATGCCATCCGTGATTATTTAGAAAACTATTATCGTCCGAACTTAAAAGTAAAGAATAGAGATACTTGTACACCAATCGGTCCATGGCTAGTCGATGCAAAAGATATTAAAGATCCTATGAACCTTACTTTGCGTACTTATGTAAATGGAAAAGTGACGCAGGAAGGCACAACGAAAGATATGATTTTTAGTATTCCGCAATTGATTGCGTATTTAAGTAGTTTTATGACATTAAATAAAAACGACATTATCCTTACAGGTACGCCTGAGGGCTTAGTTGATACAAAGGTAGGGGATCAAGTCATTACTGAAATTGAAGGTGTGGGACGACTAGTAAATACTATTATTAGTGAAAAACAGTTCTTAAGAACAGAAAGTGAGAACGCCATTTTTAGTCAGTGAAAGGGATGAAAACATGCCGCATTTTATTGTTGAGTATACCGATAACATAAAGAAAGAAGCAGACATTCCAAATTTGCTAAAAAAAGTGAACGATGTTTTGATTAGCCGTAGTAATCTTTTTCCGACTGGAGGCATTCGATCAAGAGCAATTGAACTTCAAGATTACCGAGTAGCAGATGGAGCAGAAGATGATGCATTTGTTCATGCTATTTTAAAAATTGGGGCGGGAAGATCTGCTGAACATAAGAAAGAAACTTGTGACGAACTTTTCGAAGTAATAAAGGATCACTTTGCTGATCTATATACTAGTCGATATCTAGCATTATCGATGGAATTGATTGAATTCAGTGAGGAAGGAACATATAAATATAACAATATTCATAAGCGTTTTAAAAAGTAAGAAGGCAGTTAGCCCTATCTAGTTTTGTTTTAATTATCATTTGATAATGGTAGTTCCGCTTTTTACAATAAAAAACAATTAACAGCACCTACAATTTAGGTTACATCGCGTTAAGTATAGATTTTATTTCAGGAAGGGGACTTTAAATGACAAAAAACCAGGCTTTAGATGTGAACTGCATGGAATGGGCAAGTACACTAAACAAAAGTTATATTGGGGGTCAATGGGTAGAGGGGCGGAGTAAAAGAACGTATGCAATAAAGGATCCATATGATCAATCGACTATTACATCTGTAGAATTAGCGAATGTTGAGCAAATAAAAGAAGCATATCATAAGGCAAAAGCTGCACAAAAGAAATGGGCTAAATCTACTCCAGAACAAAGAAGAGAGGTTTTAACGAAAGCATTAGACTATTTAGAGAAAAATAAAGAATATATTTTGGATTTAATTACACGGGAAACAGGTGGAACATTACTTAAAGCTCATATTGAGTTTGGCTTCGGGGTTAGTGACATTAAAGATTCTATTAATATGGTAGATGAAATATACACACCCAAAAATTATGCATCTACTACACCAGGAAAGGTTAGCCGTGTATATCGATTACCTTTAGGTGTTATTACGTCCATCACACCTTTTAACTTTCCTTTTAACATGGCAACAAGAACAATTTTCCCTGCCATTGCTCTCGGGAACAGTGTTGTTCATAAGCCGGATCTCCAAGTTGGAATAGTTGGTGGGCAAGTTTTTGCAAAGGCTTTCGAAGAAGCAGGGCTTCCTGCTGGAGTGTTTAATTCAATTTTAACCGATCTTCAAGAATCAGGAGATGAATTCTTGTTAAATACGAATTCTTCGTTTATCAGTTTTACAGGATCAACTGCAGTAGGAAAACATATTAATAAGGTAACAGGCGGAACATTAAAACAAATGGCATTAGAACTAGGAGGCAATAATCCTTTAGTAGTTTTAGGAGATGCCGACGTAGAACAAGCAGTGAGAGTCGCCATCTTCGGAAAATTTTTGCATAGTGGCCAAATCTGTGCGATTACAAACCGAATTATTGTTAATCGAGATATTTATGATGAATTTGTTGCTAGATACGTAGAAAAAGTAAAGGGATTAACAGTAGGAGACCCCAAGGACCCTAACACAATTATTGGACCTGTTATAAATGAAAAACAAGCTGATAAAATTATGGATTTAGTTAATAAAGCAAAGGAAAGTGGATTAAAAGTTGCCGTAGAAGGTGACCGTACAGGGAATGTTATTTCCCCATTTGTATTTGTTGATGTACCTAATGATTCATGTCTTGCATCTTGTGAAATCTTCGGTCCTGTTGCACAAATTATTCCGGCCGAAAATGATGAAGAGGCCATTCGTTTTGCGAATGACACGGAATATGGATTATCCTCTGCCATTATAACTAGTGACTTAGAAAGAGGAGAAAAATTAGCTCTTGAGATCGAATCTGGTACAACACATATAAATGATATGCCTGCAGTGTTAGAAGGAAATGCTCCATTTGGTGGAGTGAAACAAAGTGGAATTGGGCGTTTTGGATATGAATGGATTGTAGATGAGTTTACTGTTGCGAAATGGGTATCTGTACAGACGAGTAAATTAGATTATCCGTTTTAGGATGACAGCAAGATTCTAATTTAGATTTGAAGATATTTCTCAATAAAGCATAAAACGTTCATAAACCTGTTGTTAGAAAAGCCTGTAACCTTGAGTGGATAAGGAATACAGGCTTTTAAATTAGTGATCGATAATGTTTATGAATGGGAAAAGCGCTCTTAATAGCTGTTTTAAAATTTTCCCGCTAAAAAATTAGAAACTATGGGGGAGGATGATTAATTATCTAAATTTTCCGACAGTTCTGTTGATTATTTTTCCTTTTTTTATTACACTAATTTACGAACGTTCGTAAAGAGGTGGCATATGAAATCTCTACTAAGTAAGAACAAGTTAGGTAATCCAAGAAGAAATTTCTGTAAACCGTTGATTCAGCTGTTATTCGATTAACCGAGGAAATTATCACATATTAAGCATCGATTTGTAAGCGTTTACGAATTTGTATTAAAGGTGGTATAAAATTGATTAATCCTTTAAATTCGAAAATAATTAGTTACTTGCCGTCTCAGCCTGACTTTGAATTTCAGACAGATTACTATACTGAACAAAAAGTTAGAATGAAACCAAATCAACCATCTATTCTGTTTTACCAATTTAAAATGGGAGGGGTAAGTAATCGAATTTCTGTTATCCCGGATGGGTGTATCGATATTCTCATTAATTGTGATCAGCATTACGGAAATATTTGCGGAAGCGTTACTAAAAGTAGAGTGATTAACCTTGTCCCAAACAGTACATACTTTGGTATTCGTTTTCTGCCATGCCTAGATATTAAGAAACTAAAATTCGGTATAAAAGACCTTATAAATAAAGAAATTTCCTTAAATGAAATGTTTCCTGTAAATACGAATATTTTAGAACGGGTAGTAACCGATGAAAGTTTTATGGAGAGAGTCAATATATTCAATGAAATATTGGAAAGCCAAATTTTTGAGATTGATAAATCATCAAAACTAATAAAACAAGCATTATATAATATATACGTGACAAGAGGTAATATTACCATAACTCAACTTGCAGAAGAAGTAGGATATTCAACTAGATATTTAAGAAAACAATTTGAAGACCATATTGGTATTTCCCCAAAATTATTTAGCCAAATAGTAAGATTCCAATCATCCCTAAATATGCTTCTGAGGACAACCCACTATACGTTAAATGATGTTATTCATGAGAATGGTTATTATGACCAAGCCCATTTAATTCATGAGTTTCGAAATTTTGGATGCATGACACCTTATCAATTAACCGGACAAAAAAGTTGCCTGAAAACAAGCTAAATAATGTTTGTAAAGCTAAAGAGGTGGGATATAACAAATAACTCTTTGCGAAAGCCGAATTCTTTCAAATAAATGAAGGAATATATTTAGAAAACCCGAACAATGGCAAAACACCGTATGCGTGTCTTGTAAATTTGTTCGGGTTTTACTTTAGTAGTTAAAATACTATTGTCCCTGCCCCTTTTTTAAGTACATTCAATAAGCGCATAGTTGAAGAATTAGTGGTTAAAAATTTGGAATGTTCCGATTTTTACAATATCAAATTATTATAATCTGATAATCTGTAATTACTATAAAGAGTGCTTATTTTTCTTACTACAGTTCAAAGGAAAAATCGGCAATCAACAAAACAAAAGAGGGGAGTCAGATAAAAGACGAAATACGAACTGTTTATTAGTGGTAATGGGTTCAGGTTGTGTTAGGCAGAACGTAAATGCCGTATTACCCGAGGCCTAACCAGAAGTTGTGGACCTTACAGACAAAGCTGCTAGGAAAGCTTTAGGCGGATGCCTTGGAAAGAGCAAACGACACTGTTTAGGGCGCTAGCATTTGGGGTTTGGATCAAAATGAGTTAAAGTGTGTCATCGAATGGCCCGTGTTATAAAAGTAGAAACAGTTAGTATACAGTTTTTTAAACCATGCAACATCTTTCAAAGGGATGAAACAAATGGTTTCGGACGTGATGTAGGAGTGCCGGCTATGGACAGTTAGACAAAGCATACCTGAATTGGTATGGAGGGTAAATAACAAAATTATAATATGCCAATGGGGGTAGGGATTATAGAAACACAAAAATCAATAGAGAACATTCAAATTTTATCAGATGGGCAAAGTCTAAAAAGAAGTTTAAAAATGCGAGATTTAGTTATTTTTGGTCTTGGCTTTATGGCACCAGTTGCAGCGATGTCAATGTTTGGAATTATCACATTGGTATCACAGGGCCATTCTGTCCTGTCATATGTTCTTGGTTTTGTTGCAATGTTATTTACGGCGTACAGTTTCGGTAAAATGGTTGAAGCTTACCCAGTTGCAGGCTCAACCTATACCTACGCCCATAAAGCGCTACACCCTAAAATAGGATTTATAGCTGGATGGGGAATGCTCCTAGATTATTTGTTGATACCTATGCTAACTTTTTTGATCAGTGCAAGTTTTGCAAACGCCCTTGTACCAAGCATCCCGGTTTGGGGTTGGGTTCTCATCTTCGCTATCCCAATCACGTTTGTAAATATAATTGGCATTGATATAGCTACTAAGTTGAATTCAGTTTTAGTGCTCCTCATGATTATCGCGGTGATTGCCTTCGTTGTCAGCGCAAGTCACTATATTATAATGGGTGATTTAACTTTAATAAACTATAAGGCAATTTATGATAGTGAATCATTTTCAATAGGAGCAGTTATAGGCGGGGCAGCTATTGTTATTGTCGCTTACTTAGGTTTTGATGCTATTACAACCTTGGCTGAAGAGACGAACGTAGGGGGGAATAAAATTGGTTTGGCCATCTTGTTTACCTGTGTCATTCAAACGGTATTTTATGTTTCCGTAACTTATTTAGCAGTGATTCTTGTAGGAAACTATTTAGCTATTGATAATCCCGACACAGCCTTCTTCAACGTTTTAGAGACTATAGGGGGAGGGTTCCTTCAGACGTATATTACACTTACGATTATCGCATCTGGAATTGCAAGCGCCTTAGCTAGCCAATCAGCTTCAAGTCGTCTGCTTTTGGGGATGGGACGTGACAATGTCATCCCTCAAAAATTTTTTAGCTATATCCATCCAAAGTATAAAACACCGATTAATAATATTTTATTAATGTCAATAATCGGAATTATTGGTGCAGTATCTTTGAATTTGCAAATTGTATCCGACTTAGTTGCATTTGGTGGATTATTAGGATTTGCTTTCGTGAATATTTGTGTAATGAATCATTACTATTTAAAAAATAAGCAAAAAAATATCGTTAAATATTTGATTATTCCGTTAATTGGAATGTCGGTTTGTCTTTATATCTTGTGGGGGCTTTCAACAGCCGGAAAAATGGTTGGATTTATTTGGATGGGAATGGGTGTTTGTTATTTAGCGATAAGATCTATGTATTCAAAAGAATCCAAGAAACTCTTAACAGATATAGAAGGGCAAAATATTAGTTAAATAAAGTAACAATCTTCTACCCATTCAGAAAATATCGTGAGCAAGGAGAGAGACACAAAGGAAATAAAAAAATGTGGCTATTTATATACCCTATTGAGAGCCTGCTAGAGGATGAAAACGTAACTTCAATTAGTAAAACAGTAGCTCTATTCTTGGAAAAAATTTATTGATATCGCAACTTAGGAATGCTTCATTATATTTGTCTATTAAAGGAGGAATAAAATATGCAATACGTTACAAAGCGAAAAAACCTAAGTAAATTGGAATTATCAGAACTTGATAAAAAACATTATTTGCATCCAACTACACCACCGAGAGCCCATTATTTATCAGGGCCTTCAACAATCTTTACAGAAGGTAAAGGAATTTATCTGAAAGACATAGAGGGGAAAGAGCGTATTGATGGGGTTTCGATGCTTTGGAATGTTAACCTTGGCTATGGGAATGAAGAGCTTGCTGAGGCAGCAAAACAGCAGATGTTAAAACTTTCTTACAGCTCCTCATTCAGCGGACAATCCAATGAACCCGCTATCCTTTTAGCACAAAAAGTGGCCTCATTAGCACCTGGTGATCTGAATGTTTGCTTCTTCACATCGGGAGGCTCGGAATCTAATGATACAGCATTTAAACTGGCCCGTTTTTATTGGAAAGTAAAAGGCCAGCCAGAGAAAACTAAAATTATTTCTCTTGAACAATCATTCCATGGGGTTACAGTAGGTGCCACAAGTGCTACCGGAATCGAGGGATTCAACAAATTTACGACTTCCAATGCTCCGAACTTCCTTACAGCTGCAGCGCATGTTTTGAATGCAGAACTTGGTGACAAAAGTGATCCAAATTACTCGCGTTCGATTCGTGGGATAATTGAATCAGAAGGATCCGACACTATAGCCGCTGTCATTTTGGAGCCAATCCAAGGTGCAGGCGGGGTAAGATTCCCTCCTGACGGATACCTTCAAGCTGTTCGCAAACTTTGTGACGAACACAACATTTTGCTTATTGCAGATGAGGTGATTTGTGGGTTTGGAAGAACCGGAAAGACCTTTGGTGTAGATAATTGGAACATTGTTCCGGACTTTTTATGTGTTGCAAAAGGAATCTCAAGTGGCTACGCTCACCTAGGTGCTGTAATTATGAGAGAGCATGTAAGAGAAGCATTTATTCAATCAGATGAAATGATGTTCCATGGATTCACCTATAGTGGACATCCGATGGCTTGCGCGGTTGGCTTAAAGACACTTGAAATATTAGAAAGAGATCAAATTATTGAGAATAGTAGGCTTCGCGGTGAAGAGTTATTAAAAGGACTTAAGTATCTCGAAAGCAATCATAAACATATAACGAATGTCAGAGGACTTGGTCTACTGGCCGGTATTGAGCTAATTAAAGATCCTGAAAACGGCATCCCATTTGCTCCTTCGGTACATGCCGCAGCTCTATATACTGATATATGCATGGACTTAGGGCTGCAATTACGTTACTTCGATTGGAAGGGAACAAATACAGTTGCTCTTGCTCCACCGCTTATTATTACAAGCCAACAGGTTGACGAGATTATTAACAGAATGTCTGAGGCTCTTAAAAGGTTCGAAAAACAAATTTAATTCACCCTAGCAAAAGCTAATAAAACTATCTCAAGAATAACAGATAATAGAAGTTGATCATTATTCAATTATAGGACACTTTTCCTGAGTATAGGAGTGTCCTTTTTCATGTATTTTATAAATACAAGATTCAGTAATTTATTATTACCCATGATTTGATCCTTCCAATATGCGCGTATGAGAAAGACTCACCTCGGACAGCATAAATTCTAGATTAATAGAGTTGCCAGTAATGGTCATGTAAACATCGACTATGTTAATGCATAGACATAAAAAGTAACAAACGATAAAGGGTCACTAGGCAGGAAGCGACCCTTTAAAGAGGTGAGAAAGACTAATAGTTTTGTAAGGATGCTAACAGTTTTCATTATTTATGAAAGTAGCGCCGATAATAATTAGAAGAATAAATAGAACAACAATCAGCGCAAATGATGAACCGTAGCCACGGCCATAGCCACCATAACAGCCACAGTAATAATTATTAAAATTACCTACGTTTCCATAGTATCCCATAATAAAATCCTCCTTTCTACACTATATAATATGTAGGCTGTAGCGAAGGAGTGGGGTTTTCATCCAGTCATAATAGGCATTAAAAATTTATCAAGCAAGTAATATTTTAGTGGGGTACGACAATAAAAAAGGTCACTTGGGATTGGAGTGACCCTTCACACTAAAGGAGGATAATTGCTTTACATTACTATTACTATGAAGGAAAAGTTATTTTGCATAGTGAATAGCCTGAGAAATATATTAAAAATAAACACTGTAATGAAAGAAGATACTGTAGCTTAGCTTCTGCTGAAAGAAGGTAAATTTCTTATTTATATTATCTGAAATCGCAGCACCCAAGCCACTAATATAGGAATGGGGATAGCATATTCATTTGTAAAACTTCCACTTCATCCAATTAGAAATTTTAAACAATATTAATTCCTGCACTTGCAGTACCAAGAATAAGGTCAACGGTAGTATCTCCTGGTAACGAAGAAATATAAAATACCATTAATAATTGGTCACCTGGAGCTACTGGTACTGGTGGAATATTAGCGGATGCAAATACTAAAAGACCTAAAGGTATAGGTTCTGTAATTGTTGGAGCTAAATCAACGCTAGCACTTGTACCTGTAAAACTATTACTTCCTATAGGGGCACGAAAAATTTGAGCACGGATTGTTACAGATCCTGATTCAACCTGTCCCCCTAATGCAGTATATGAAGCTGAAATAGTAGTAATATTTCCTGCACGTGGGACGGTGAAGGCTTCAGTTAAAAGTCCAGTTAAATTAATTGTATTATTTGCAATAGGTACAAGGTCTATAGCAGTACCAAACCCTATAAGACTAGCAAGATTATTGCCGAGTATATTTTCAACTACAGTTTGTGTATTTCCAGAGGAAAAAGGAATGATTGAACCGCCGCTGTTTTCTTCGCCGTTTTCGATTTCCGAAATTATACAATTAAAATTTTTAGCCACAAACGGTCCAAAGTTATCACATTCTTTTCTAGTTGATAAACAATTACAATTATCTTTATTAATACACATAAATTTTTCTCCTTTCATCGCTATGATATGTCCGAGAAAGTACGGGAAAAGGGCTATTAACTTGATAATAATATTGTTGTAATGCATCTCTTGCGGTAGGTTATACCGAATTAAATGAACATGAAGATGCCTCTGTAGTTACTACTTTGTTATTTGTAGGGGCATAAGAATGTTGAGCGATTCTGAGAATAAAGCGCACAGAGAACGTCCAGTAAAAATACACAGACATATAAAACTCCATATAGGATTTTCAAGAGCTACTCCAAACAGTGGCCATTTTCTAACAGCCATATTGAAATTAGAGTGATGGTCTTCCACAATCTAAAAATAATAGACGGGTATTTTAGATAATTGGCTACTTTGGTAAAGTATCTTTATACTGAGAATTAGTATTTATGTAGAAAGGTTTGGTTTTGTGATAAAGATACTTCCTGCAAGAGGGGGCTACAGCGTCTTAGAATGGTATTTCCTTAAAGCGCAGTTTTTCGTAAATAAAATGAAGACCCCTTTTTTCCATTTTTTAATAATTATTTGCACTGAATTTTACTTGCACATTTGCATCCTCGCATTCTTTTTTTACTAGATAAATAATTTCATTTGCTCGAGATTTTGATAATTTATTGGCCACCACGGTTACGGAAATGTTTGCTCCTTCTATTCGTACTAAAGCATCGGGAAAGCCTAATGATTTGATTTGCATCTCAAGTAGTCCCTCTGTAGATTCTTCTTTAAGGAGAGTATCGATTTCCATAGACGCTGTATTTTGTTCGTCAATAAAATACTCCCCTGACGTTATTTTTTGCGTTAACTTTTGGCGAAGTTGATTTCTTTCGTGACTAACTTGTAGACGAGTTTCTTTAAATAAAGGGCTGGATGAAGATACTTCCTTCGAAACAGTCTGTATTGCAGCTTTTTGATCAGCTTCTTCTGTCCAGGAAATAGCCTCTTTTGATTGTTTTGGTGAATCCAACAAAGAAAACACTGAAATAACCGCTACTAGAGTTAATAATGCAAGAAACCAAGACGATTTTTTTTGTAAGTGCATTCATTGTCACTCCCTCAATAAATCTAGTTAAAAACCACTATGCAACTTTTCAATGTCTGTTTTATAAGAAATTTATTTATAAATATGCTGACAGTTAAACGAAAACAACTCGAAGCAGTTTAAATAGTGAAATGGAGTTTGGTCGCATTTAAAATAGATGTTATGTACGAAAGTATTGTTACATGTCCTATTTATGGATACTGGAGGAAACATTTACTGTCAACGACAAATAAAAGGGTACTAGAAAATTACGATTTTAGTACCCTTTGTTGATTATTTTTTTATTTAACTAGAAGAATAATAAGCCAAATAAAGAAAGGAGTAGAGAAATTCCAAGAATTGTCCCAACAATTTTCATATGTCTTTTTCGCCACATTACAATAATTGCCACATATTCACGAACCATTGCGTTGGGCCAATAATAAAAAGCTGTTTTTGAGCCGATACCTTGGCTATTCAAGCCAGCTTGTCTAGCGTATAGACCAGAACGGAAAAGGTGGAAATTATTCGTTGTAAAGATGCTGTTGTATTTACCATCTGGTTTTAACGTATCCATAATCCGTTTCGAAAATAACATATTTTGATAGGTGTTTACAGAACGATTTTCTTGTACTGTATGTTCAAGAGGAATGCCTTTTTCAACAGCATATTTTTGCATCGCTTCCGCTTCAGGCAGATTTTCATCAGGACCTTGTCCTCCAGAGAAAATAATTGTTGGTGGTGCGTTAACTGCTGCTTGTTTCTGATAAAAATCAATAGCTTTATTAATTCTACTTGCAAGAAGTGGTGGTACTTTATCGTTAATTAAACCACTGCCTAGCACGATGATAAAATCTTGGTTATACTTTGGTTTATTAAACTGATAGAGAAAATATGCAGATAGAAAGTTGGATAAATGAATCAAGAAATAACAAGCAATAAGAAATATTCCTCCAAAAACAGGCTGAAATATATTAGATAACAAACTGGATGGACTAATAATAGGCATGACAATAAATAATAAAATAATAATAGCTACTATTAATGTTAAGGAATTTGCTAGGCGTCTTCCTTCTCTTTTCATTAAAATTCTTGCATTTAGAAATAGGCCGAACATTAAAGCTACAATTCCAAAAGGTATCAAAAAGAAAAGTGCTATTAAAGGAATAATAACTAAAAGCTTTATAGTATTGTTTTCAGATGCTAAAGAAACAATCGTACAAAATAAAAGAAATGAACAGAAAAAAATATTAAATAAAAAGCCATTTACTATCTTTCTGGGATCTTTCAAGTAAGAATACAAAAAAATAAAAAATAGGATGAGCGGAATAATCCCGAAATACATAAAAAACCTACACCTCGCCTATATAGTATTTATCGTTTTATTTTAAACTCCTATATATTAGCATAGATTTTTAAAATTACATTCTTTTTTCGTTATCCTTACATAAATCTTAAAAATATTGTTAATTGACAGATTGAAATAAATATATATTTTTGTAAATACGGAATGATTCTTCTAAACTAGAATAGGGATCAATAATTTACATATTTAAGGAGTGAACTAAATTGATAATTATGGAAACAGAAAGGTTGGAATTGCGAGAATTACATGATGACAATATTTCTGTCCTTTACGCCATTTTTTCTGATGCTGAAACAATGAAGTATTATCCGTCTCCATTTAATTTAGAACAAACAAAAAATTGGATTAAAAAAAATAAACAAAGATATCAAGCAGATGGATATGGCTTATGGGCAGTATATTTAAAAGAATCGAATGAATTAATTGGAGATTGTGGCCTCGTTAAACAAGTAGTAGATGGAAAAACTGAAGTGGAAGTGGGCTACCATATTCATAAAAAATATTGGTCTAACGGATACGCAACTGAGGCAGCTAAAAGTTGTGTGGAATATGGATTTTCACAGTTAGGACAAGATAAATTAATAAGTATTATTGATCCTAAAAATGGACCATCAATTCGTGTGGCTGAAAAAAATGGTTTTATGAAGGAAAAGGAGACGTTTATTTTTAATAAAATTCATCATATATATTCCCTACAACGATGAGAAATTTAACTTCCCTACAGTAAATTTTTTTGTAACGTAAATGAAATGACAGTTACAATTATTTTCAGTATCGAAAGCGAAGCGACAGCAACACCGACTAAGTGACCAACATCTCCTGCTGACGCTACGCTTTCTCACAAAAACATCTGTTCATTAATTTTCATTCTTCGTTTCAAATAGGTACAAGGAAATTTTGTAAGCCTATGATAGATCCTTTTTTAAATAGTAGTGTTTATAATCCCTCCCGACATTGTCCAATGTACCGTAGATTTGATATCCGTGATTTTGATAAAAATCTAATGCCTGAAAACTTAAAGTATCGACCTTTATGAAATCACATTTGTTATTTAAAGTCATAAGTGTATGTATCTCTAGCCAATTTCGTCAATTGCTAACCAGAAAAATCGCTACTCTCCTTGCTTTCCAAATCCCATTGTAAATTTTCTTTCCCTGTCGTCCTTTTGACGCAACTCCTCAGTGTCTGTCAGCTAAGCGATAAAACAAATAACCAGGTACTTTGAAAAACCTGGTTATTGGCATCATTCATTTATTTTTTCATTTTCCGGTTCTAGGTGAATCAGAATATTGGCTTGATGAAAATGCGTATTAATCTTTTCTTCAATACGATCACATAAATTATGAACGGTTTCAATGCTTTCATTTGATGCTACGACTAAATGGAAATCGATGTATTCTTCCGCCCCAGAACGTCGAGTTCGAAAATCGTGATACTCAATGTATTCATCTTTAAATGATTCAATAATTTGAATGATTTGTTCTTCCTCTTCCATCGATAATCGTGCATCCATTAAAGGAGGAAATGTTTCTTTCATCAGTTTGAAAGCTTCCATCATAATATAACTTGCTAATAATATTCCGATGATCGGATCTAAAATATACCAACCAGTTAAATGGACAATCAATAAACTCAATGCAACACCTAATGATGTATAGACATCTGTAAGTAGATGTAGTGCATTTGATTTCATGGCAACAGAGTTAGTATTCTTTGCAGTTCTATAAACAATTCTTGATACAAAAAAATTAATCAAGGCGCCAAATAACATGACCAGTATTCCTAAAACTGGGAGTTTTATTGGTGTGGGAGCGATAATTTTATGAATACACTCGTAAATAATCCAAATCCCAGCAACAAAAATTAAAAGTGTTTCAATTGTTCCTGAAATATTTTCAACCTTTCCGTGTCCGTAGGGGTGTTCTTTATCGGCTGGTTTACTGGAAATCCGTACGGAGAGAAAGGCAATAAAAGAGGCGAGTAAGTCTAGAAGTGAATGGATTGCCTCCGATACAATTGCAACTGATCCTGTGAACAATCCAACAATAATTTTTAATATGACAACAGTTGAATTACTTAAAACTGATAAAAATGCAATTTTTGATGAATTCACCAGAAATCACCTCCTGATAATATGATACCAAGTAAACTTCGAGTGGGTCTATAGCAACGTTTTTTCCTATCTCCGATTAAATAACTAGTGTGAAAAAAAGTTGCATAAAGGAAAGATGAAACCATCTTTTTTAATGCAGGTTTATGTTAAAGCGATAGAAGAATAATGACTATATTATGTGTAGATACGATAAGGTTTACTTAAAAAAATAAAGTGATAAATTTATTTAAATTGTTCGCTTTTTTGTCGTGAACTCCAGATTATAGACTATCCATTTTCTACCTTCGATATACTAAAATAGTAGTATCAAATTAGATTAGTAAAGAGGCGAATAGTAAAGTGGATTATATTCAAATTACTAGAAACAATATTGAACAGGAACATATATGTTGCGCACTCGGTTCAAAGCAATACGAAGAAGCTGTAAAGGAAAAGAAAGAATGGTTGATGAACCGTATGGATGAGGGGCTAATTTTTTATCGTTTAAACGCCCGGGCAAAAGTGTTTATTGAATATTTACCGGCAAATCAAGCTTGGGTTCCTATCGATGCACCGAATTATATGTATATCAATTGCCTATGGGTTTCAGGAAAATTCAAAAATCAAAACTATGCTAGACAATTGATTGAAAAGTGTAAGGAAGATGCATTAGCGCAAGGTATGGATGGCATCGTCCATATAGTGGGAGAGAAAAAGCTTCCATTTCTAAGTGATAAGCGTTTTTTTGAACATTTGGGATTTGAAATGGTAGATCAAGCAGCACCTTATTTTCAGCTAGCTGTCTATAAATTTAACGATTATGCCGACGATCCTTCCTTTAAACCGCAGGTGAAAAATGCTTTATCGAATAACAGTGGTATTGTGATATACTTCACTGCCCAATGCCCTTTTGCAGTTGGCGTTATAGATGATTTAAAAAAATTGGCTGAGAAAAGGGGCATTCCTTTTCAGGCATATCAACTAAGGACGAAAGATGAAGCACAGAATGCACCTATCATATGGACAACCTTTGGCTTATTTTACAATGCCCAATTTATAACACATGAAATACTGAGTGCCAACAAGTTCGAAAAATTTTTAAATACTTTATGAAAAGGGGATTTATCTCCTTTTCATGAACATTAAAATTAGAGCAAATAAACAAATACCTACAATAGAACCTACAGTAAACGACCAGGAAAAATAATCGAAAAAGATATATGCAATGAATAATGCCAGCACATAGCCGAGAGCAGTGCCCAGCAATTGTTTTTTGATATGCAACGATTCCACTCCCTACTGCGTCATAGTAAAAATACTTATTTTATATTTTATAGAAATATTAGGTAAATATCCATAATAATCAAAATAAAAGGAAGGTGAAATCAGTTTTGAAAATTAGCAAACAAGTTGCAGAACATTATAGATGGGGAGAACAATGTGATGGTTGGCATTTAGTGAAAAATAATGATCTCAGTATTATTCATGACGTATGCCTGCTAAAACAGTAGAGGTAAATCATTATCACCATCATGCATAACAATTTTTCTTTGTACTATCTGGAACAGCAACAATGGATATCGAAGGAGAACGAATGGTGTTACAAAAGAATGAAGGAATTGAAGTGCCGCCCCTTAAACCGCCCCAGATGCGTAATGATTCGGAAGAAGAGGTAGAGTTTTTAGTCATTTCACAACCAAATAGCAGAGGGGATCGTATCCAACTATAAAGTAATTTTCATTCTTTTGCATGAGGAAGATATTTATTTTAATAAGTATAGTAAATGCTAATAATTGCAAAGGAGATGTTTTACGAATGAAGATTACGAAGGTGATACTATATGTGTATGATCTACATAAAATGAAGGAATTTTACTGCAATCATTTAGGATTTTCATTAATACAGAATACGGATAATTTTTTTGATATAGCTGTTGGTGAAAGTGTTATTACTTTTGAAAAAATACCGTATTTGGTAAAAAAACAATATCATTTTGCGCTAAATATTCCATGTAATTTATTTAAACAAGCGAAAAGCTGGGTAAAAGAATATGCAGAGTTATTATTGTCAGAGGGACAGGATGAAGTATATTTTGATACATTAAAGGCTTATTCTTGTTATTTTTATGATCCGGAAGGAAATATTATTGAGCTTATTTCAAGGCAGGAAGTAAATCCTAAACAGGATGCAGAGTATTTTTCACCCAAGCATGTACTAAATATTGCCGAAATGAATTTAACGACGGATGCTATTTATTTAGTAGCTGATCATTTAAAAGAATACGGTATAACGCCAATGAATCATAACGGGATTTGCTCAAATGCTCTCACATTTATGGGGAATTATGAGGATGGAGCAAATTTACTTTTAGGACCAAGTGAACGTGTTTGGTATTTTTCTGACAAAAAAGCAATTATTAGTCCTATTAAGATAGAAATTAATAAAAATTTGCAAATATGTATGACCGAAGACGGTGATTTTACCATTTCACAGCTTTAAAACACCATCGGACCATTAAATCTCCTTATAATTGTCATTGAATAAAAAAGTATTTTTATTCGAAAAGTGATTAGGGGAATATTTAATATTCGCAATGGAATGGGAGAAAAATCGCTCATAAAAGCCCGATGCAGAAGACAATGATCGGTGAGGATAAGGAAAACCTCTGGAAGGTTTCATTTTGGAGTAGTTGCAAAAAATGCTAATAATCAATTATAAAGGAGTTAATTTTTTGAAAGCTAAAAGCATTAAATTATATGAATTTGGAAGCCCTCGGGAAGTTCTCAAGTTTGAAAATAAAACGATTCACCCCCCTCAAGAACAAGAAATTCTTGTTCGAATGCTGGCGCGACCTATTAACCCTTCAGATTTAATACCAATATGGGGGAGTTATGCTCATCGAATTTCTTTACCAACTATTCCTGGCTATGAAGGGGTTGGTATTGTAGAGGATGTAGGTCCGTATGTTTCTCAGGACCTTATTGGAAAGCGTGTATTACCTTTACGTGGAGAAGGAACTTGGCAGGAGATTGTAAAAACAAGTGCAGAATTTGCAGTGCTTATTCCCAATTCAATAGATGATTTTACTGCAGCGCAAATGTATATCAATCCAATGACAGCTTGGGTAACATGTACGGATATATTACAATTGCAGCCAAATGATATTTTATTAGTGAATGCCTGTGGGTCCGCAATTGGGCACATATTTGCTCAGCTAGCAAAATTGTTAGGTTTTCAACTAATCGCGGTAACGAGAAATAATAGACATACGGACGATTTAATTCAGCTTGGCGCTTCCTATGTAATAGATACTTCAGTAGCACCACTCTATGAGACAGTAATGGAACTAACAAATGGCAATGGGGCTAATGCCGCAATTGATTCTATTGGGGGAACAGCAGGTTACGATCTTGCCTGCTGTCTGAAAGCTGGAGGGAATTTTATAGCGATTGGTCTTTTATCAGGTGTACAAGTGAATTGGCAAAGAATCGTTAAAGAGGCGAATGTAAAGGCAAATATGTTTCATTTACGTCATTGGAACAAGCAAGTTTCGATAGAAAGATGGCAAAGTACATTTCATCACTTAATCAATCTAGTTAATAGTGGTAAGTTAAAAATGATGGCAGTGGATTCTCATTATGATTTATTAGACATTAAAAATGCGATAACGGCCGTTGAATCGTCTAAAAAAACTAAAGGAAAGATTTTTTTAACAAGTTATTGAAATGAACGAAGGGTAAGTTAATTTACCCTTCGTTTTTTATAGATGTCTAAACTACTTTGTATTCTTCGATGCGCTTGTTTCTAAAATAAATCAAGTAGACCACAATCCGTCTCCATTTGTTCTCTGGGCGTTTTGCAAGGGCTGTAGCGGTAAATAGAGCGGCACCTAAATGAAGTACCTACTAATAACGATCTGACTTCACAACAGCACGTGCCGCCTCATAAGCTTGTTCAGTTTCCACCCCGAGTACTTCATCAATTATTTCTAAATGAACATTCGATAGCGCGCGAGCCTCGTCAGCATCGGAGAAGCGGTGGTGATTTCAATGATATCTGGATGATCCACTGTTGCAATGGAATTAACAGCAGGCCCTATACCAATAATGAATAGCTTTATTTTTAGATTTTAAATATGCACCAGCTCCACTTATCGTACCACCTGTGCCAATTGCTACTACAAAAATATCAATTTGTCCGTCTGTATCCTCCCTAACTTCAGGATTAGTTGTTAACTTATAAATATTTGGGTTGGCATCAATATCAAGCTGATTTAAAATACAACATTTTCTTCTTGTTCAACGACTGTTTATCGAAATACTTTAATCGTTTCAACAAAGTCACCATCTGTTTGCTCAAAGGCAGTTACCATTTCTGGAACATCTGAAAATGGTACAACCTCCGTTCCGTTTAACTACCTTTGTTCGCTCTTCACTTACACTATCCTGCATGTAAATTCGAAGCTTATAGCCTTTTGCAGCTGCAATTGCTGCTAGACCAATACCTATATTGCCACTAGTTGTTTCAATTATTGTTTTATCCTTTGTCAACACGCCGCGAGCTTCAGCATCCTCAATCATCGCTTTAGCAACACGGTCCTTCACACTATTAGTAGGATTAAAATACTCTAGCTTTACAATAATTTTGGCTTCTAGCTGTTGCTCTTTTACATACTGATTTAATGCTACTTATTTTGTAGGAATTGCTGGGATCATATCAATATAAATCCATATCAATGATAAAATCACTAATAGAAGTATTAAATAATTTGAAAAAAATATTAATCAAAAATTATTTTTGGTTAGTACTGCGAGAAATACGAATTATTCTTGACTATGCCTATGCGAAAGCGGGTAACTCGAAATACAAATTGATGTCTTCATAGAAGTAATAGTGCATGATTATATGTATATTTGGAGGAATTTACTTTAAATTCGCTAATTAACGATATTTTGGAATAATAATTTGTTAAAATGTAAGCCTTGTATAAAAGTTGGTTAGAGTGGAAACCGATGACTACTTAAGACCAGCGTTAAAAATGAGTTATTAAATTAGCTTGATGTTGTTTGGGAGATGAAAGTATGAAAGAGACAATTTCTTCAGTTTGTATTACAGCTGAAACAAAAATTAACATGATGAAGCAAAAGCCTGCTAATTATTTATTGTTAGCTATTTTCGGCGGACTTTTTATTGGATTTGGCATTTTGCTCATCACTACTATAGGGGGCTTATTAAGTCCAGCTGGGGTACCAAGTATGAAGATCGTACAAGGGTTATCATTTGGTGTGGCACTTAGTATGGTCATGATGGCTGGAGCCAATTTATTTACCGGTGATAATCTAGTTTTAACGGTTAGTACACTATCAAAAAAATCATCACCATTAGAGATGTTGGGCATTTGGACATTTAGTTACATAGGAAACTTCTTTGGTTCTTTGTTAGCAGCCGCATTATTTTTTTACTCGGGGCTTGCAGGCGGAGACATAGCAGCTTACATTGAAAAACTAGCTACAGCTAAGATGAGTGGTAGCTTCGTTGAACTTTTATGTCGAGGTATTTTATGTAATTTGCTAGTATGCTTGGCCGTATGGTGCACTTATAAATTAAAAACAGAGACTGGAAAATTAGTGATGATTTTCTGCTGTATTTTCCCATTTGTTACAATTGGATTTGAGCATTGTATAGCAAATATGACATTGTTTTCCCTTGCGCTCCTCATACCTCATGGTGAACTAGTATCGTTTAGTGGAGCCATTTCAAATTTATTACCTGTTACAATAGGTAATATTATTGGTGGAGCTGTTATTGGTTTTGTTTATTGGGTAAATGGCAGAGATTAATAAATCACTAGATATTGCTAATGTAGTCAGTTTCATTGGAGTAAAATACTGGTACCATGGCAATTTGAGAAGTGATTGTAAGGATCTGTTTATAATAGGAATATAAAGTGATACGATTATATCAAGTGAAATTAACGGATGAAAAATTAACAAATTCCATCTCTTAATACTTTGACTTTAAGATAAATCGTAGATAGAATGAAGGTAGAGTTGCTTATGTAACTCTACCTATTTTTATTGTGAGTAATGCGTGAAATTAATAGATAATGTAATAAATATATAAGAGAGGAGGAACTCAAAAATGGAACAAGAAGTCAACCAACATACGATTCTTCAAGCAATTTTAGAGCTTTCAAAGCAAATGCAAGACATGAAATCGGATCTTCAACAACAAATCGAAGCAGTTGAGAAGAGATTAGAAGAAAAAATCGAAGCAGTTGAGAAGAGATTAGAAGAAAAAATCGAAGCAGTTGAGAAGAGATTAGAAGGAAAAATCGAAGCAGTTGAGAAGAGATTAGAAGGAAAAATTGATGTAGCTGAGAAACGACTGGAAGAAAAAAACGAAGCGTTGGAAAAAAGATTAGACAAAGTTGAACAAAATTTAAGTCGAAAAATTGATCTTGTAGATGCAAAATTTGATATTATATCATCGGATTTAATAACGACAAAAGCTGAAGTATCTATGCTTAACAAGTAAAATAGAATTAATTATGCCTCGGCATAATTTCGTGACACATGCTACCGTATCCCTAAAGGTTACGGTATTTTTTTATGGTATAATGATGTCACGAAGGAGTGAAAACATTGTTAAAAACAGAAGTATTTGAACAATTAAAACAGGCAATGAGGGAAAAGAATGTATTAGCAAAAGGCGTATTATCGCTTTTGAAGTCTGCTCTAGATTTAGCTGAAAAAGAAAAGGGGGAGGCTTTATCGTCTGAAGAGGAAATGGCTATTATAAATCGTGAAGTGAAGCAAACAAATCAGGCTTTAGAGGGTGCTCAAAATGCAGGGCGAGCGGACTTGATTGAAAAAGAAGAAGCAAAATTAGCACTTTTAAAATCATTTTTACCGAAGCAATTAACTGAAGAAGAAATTGCAGAAAAACTTGTGGCAGCAGGCATTGCGAAAGGAATGAACATGGGGGAAGCAATGAAAATTGCAAAACCTTTGTTAACTGGTCAGGCTGAAGGCGCTGTTATTTCAAAAGTTGTGAAAAGTTTAATTTAAAGTTGTTAGAAACAATCTCCTACTCTCAAGTGGTAAGAGATTGTTTTTTAGCTCCCGAAATTATTTTTGTTCCATGTTAGTGTCATATTGAAAAAAAATGAAAACAACTATATACTATTTATTAACCACCGGTCAATAAGGGGGATAATTATGTCGCCACGTAAGCCGTCAACAAAAGATTTGACGAAAGAAATGATTATAAATGAGGCTCATAAGCAATTTATCACAAAGGACTTTCACCAAGTATCAATGCGTAGTATTGCGAAAGAACTTGGTTGTAGTCATGGGGCTATTTACTATCATTTTAAAAATAAAGCAGAAATATTTTATGCAATAGTAAGTGACTATTTTTCTGAACTAAATAATACTTTAGATGAAAATATGAACGGTCCTGAAGATCATAACATTAAATTACTGAATGTTTTTGTAGGTTATATGGCGTTTGGTTTAAATAATCAAAGTCAGTATGAATTAATGTTTATAATGAGGGATAGTGAAATTGATGGGCTTTCGCAAGAGGCAGCGAATCTTAGTTATGAAAAATTTGCACAAGCTGTACAGTCCTTATCAAGGAAAGAACTGCTGATTTCAGATATACATTCTACATTTATTGCTCTTCATGGATTTGTTACACATTATCGTCATTATGTAAAAAATTATGAGGAAGCGAAAGAAGCAGTGGATATACATGCAAAATTTCTTATTAAGGCTTTAACACATATTGAAAGTAGCTCTAGTAAAAAAATCTAGAGCTTCATTTAATAGTTATTTTGACCACTGGTTAATTAATAGGGGAGGTAATTTAATTTGCAAACAGCATTGGTTATTGGGGCATCTGGTGGTATGGGATATGCACTAGTAAATGAACTAGTAAGTCGAAATATACAGGTGAAGGCATTGGCTAGAAATAAAGAAAAGTTAGTTGCACTTTTTCAGCATCACAAAAATGTAGAAATCATTTCGGGTGATGTATTTAATGAACAGGATTTGATGAAAGCTTCAAATGGTGTGGATATTATTTTTCATGCTATTAGCTTTCCATATCAAGATTGGGAAAAACGCCATATGCGATGCGTAGACATGGTGATTAACATAGCAGAAAGGAGAGGAGCGAAAATTGCACTAGTAGATAATATTTATGCCTATGGAAGACAATCAACAAACCCTGTAATAGAGCAAGCTAAAAAGGAACCACAAACGAAAAAAGGGAAAATTCGTTTAATGATGGAAAATAAATTAAAAAACAGTAATATACCCTCGTTAATTGTACATTTCCCGGATTTATACGGACCAAATGCAGAGAATACTATACTCTATGAAACGTTAAAAAATGTAGCACAAGGTAAAAAAGCCAATTTTGTAGGAAATATGCAGGTGAAAAGGGAATTCCTTTATACAGTTGATGGCGCAAAGGCTATGGTTGAGCTTGCTTTACGTGACGACACATATAATCAGAATTGGAACGTGCCAGCCGTTCATCCAATTACAGGGGAAGAACTAGTAAAAATTTTACGTGAAATTACAGGTTACAAAAAAGGCATTCGTACAATTTCTAAAGGCATGATCCAATTTATTGGAACATTTAACCCTAATATGAGGGAAGTGGTCGAAATGTTGTATTTAACCGAAGAACCAGTCATTTTAAGTGGGAAAAAATACGAAAAGGAAATAGGCCCTTTACCACGTACCTCATATCGAGTAGGGTTAGAAGAAACGATTGCCTGGATGAACAAGAGGACATTAAAATTAGAGAAGAACTTTTAAGCGTTAATGAAAAAATCCGCATAATCTTCTAAAGGCAAAACTCACCTTTAGAAAATATAGCGGATATTTGATATTCGTTATTCTTATAATTTGAATTTTTGTATGATATTACGAAGTTCCTGAGCCATCTCAGCTAAATTATTTGAAGACGCCGTAATCTCCTCAATACTAGCTGACTGCTCCTCGGAAGCGGCAGCTACATTTTGAATGTTTCCTGATGCTTGAACAGCGATTACACCAACTTCCTCTACAGAAACGGCAATATTGCTAACCCCGTCATTAATATTGGAAATGATATTATTGACAGCATCCATTTCTTGAGTAAGAGAAGTAATATGCGAATATATTTCTTTAAAGGCTTCACCTGATTCATTAAACGTAATGGAGCTTTCTTCAAGGTTACTGTTACTAATTGCCATAGATTTTACAGCTTGTACAGACTCTTCCTTAATCGTTTCAATACGTGTTCGAATACTGTTGGTTGCTGCTAATGATTGGTCAGCAAGTTTTCGTACTTCTTCAGCTACAACCGCGAAGCCTTTACCATGCTCACCAGCACGTGCTGCTTCAATAGAAGCATTTAGAGCGAGTAAATTAGTTTGATCTGTAATCTCATTAATTAAGGTTACAATGTCGCCAATCTCATTTGAGTATGTGCTTAAACGTTCCACGACTTTTGAAGCCTCTTGAATAGCATTAGATGTGACAACCATCTTTTCTGTAGCACTTTGAATCGTCGTATTGCCTTTTTCTGAAATTGAAGAGGCACTAAATGCTTTAGTAGTGGCATCATTCACGCTCGATACAACTTCTGACATCTTTGTGGAGATTGTCGTAATATGACTTTCTACTTCTTCAATAGCGGAAGTTTGTTTATCTGATCCTGCAGCTACTTCTTGCATTGAAGATGTGATTTGTTGAATTGAGGCACTTGTTTGCTCAGAACCTGCCGATAATTCTTCAGACATAGCAGCTACTTGCTCAGCATTTTCGGCAATTTGTTGAATAAGTGAGCGTAAGTCTTCTGTCATATTTTCAATGCCTTCAGAAAGCTGGGCAATTTCATTAGAACCCTTTATTTGAAGTGGTTCAACGGCTAAGTCTCCTTGTGCCACCTTACCAACATAGTTAGTCATATTTTTAATTGGCTTTATAATGCCTTTACTAATGAAATAAGCCACAATAAAACCGAATATCAAAAACATCACGGTCATAATGATACAAGTCCAAAGAGTTTTCGTTTGAAGTTTAGAAATGAAGGAAGCGTCCATATCTAAACCAAAAAGAATATCCGTATCTTTAAATGGTATAAAAATGGATTTATGAATACCGTATTCATCTTTATAAATATCACTAGATTGAACGGTTCCAGTATTTAGCGCTTCATTCATGTCCTTAGTAAAAACATAGCTCTCTTGATAATCATCTTTCTTACTTAATGCCACAATATGTTCTTTGCCATTTGCACGTGAAAGAATGTAAGCATTTTGAATATCGTACTCGTTCATTGTCTCATTTAACTTATTTAATATTCCTTCATATTTATCTTTTTCGCCGTTATCTGCAGCTTTGACATCTTCTTTATCTATATCATCAAAAATTGTTTGAGATATTACCTCTAATGATGACTCAAATTGTGTAATAACAAAATTATCGATAATCTGATAAGACGAAATAAATAATACGATACTAAATATTACCGAAATAATAGCAATTGGAATAGTAAAACTAGCAATATATTTATAGAGTAAAGAGCTTTTAAATTTTTTGACTATACTCAACTTTAACATCCTCCAATACTTTCACCTTTTGTTGTAAAAAATGAATCATATCACTAATATGTTCTGTCTCTGTATAAGGAGAGATTGAAAAGAATTTTGCGGCAGCGACTGGAATTTGTTGTTTTGAATCGCTAGTGTTGACAGTGCAAACTCGTGTAGTATCACCGAAAAATACTTCGTCGCGACCTTCTCCTATAATTTCAAATAAAGAAGCGTTAAGGCCATTAATATATTCAATCTGATCTTGTGTATAGCTACCTGATTGTTCAGCTTTCCAATTAAAGCCTTCAGGATACAAACGAAATGCTGTAACTGGTCCAATATTAGACTCATTGACTACTTGTAACATTGGCGTTTTCTCAGCTAACTGCGCACGGAATGCTAAATTTACACGCACATAATTTGCCAATATTTGTTGGTAACCTTCTTTACCAAACGCCTGTAATGCAGCGTAAATAGCAATTGAACTACCCATACGAGAGCATTCTAATGTATAACCTGTATGATAAGAACCATAGCCTCGGTTACCAACATAAGGTGTGTCGAAGTCCTCGATATCTAATAGTTGTAAATGCTTTCCTTCTTTTATTAGGAATAAGCTTGTTAAATAAGGCGTTTGACCAAGCTTTTGGAAGTCGAAGCAAAGGCTATCTGCAATAGGTAGATATTGCATACGTTCTTTAATTTGTTCCAGTGCTTGTAAAACATTAGTCTCTAACTGAAGTGGATTTGCCTTAAAATCATAATCATTGAAAAATGCGTAAAAACCACCTAAAGCTGAATCAGCGTGAATATGTATAGGTTTTAATGAATGTTTTTGTTCAAGGTCAGTTGTAACTTTTTTGATTGCTTGTACATCATCAATGGCAAACTGATCTGTAGCGCCTGTTGTAGCAACTACGTACACTGGAATACCACCATTTTCGATCACTTCAGTCATACGCATACGTAAATCTTCGATATCCATTGAATGGTCTTTGCCAGCTTTAATACGAATTAAATGTTTGCTACCGATGCCTACTGCTTCAATTGATTTTAATAAGCTGTAATGCGCATTTTCTGAAGCAAAGCAATATAAATTATTTGGTACGCCATCTTCTTTTGCGTTAGGGAATTGTTTAGCAATCGCAAGACGAAGTCCACTGAAAACAGCCCCTTGTCCACCCCAAGTTGTGTACCCAAAGCTTTGAGTATAGTCGTAGCCAACTAATTTCGACATCATTGCTACTACCTTTACCTCACATTCTGCGGCAGCAGGTCCGTATACATCCCATAGATTGTTACCGTTAAGCAGCGCATTTGTAAATTGTCCTAATATACCAGGAATGCTAGCCATCGGTAAAACATTTGTTACAAAGTTACGTGTATGGTAAGGATGACCTTGCATCAATTGCGTTAAATCATTCACAACCTGATCAAGTCCGACACCTGAAGTTGGTACTTGATTTTCTTGCATTAACTCTTTATAAAAGTTGTCAGAGCGCTCTTTCATTGGTCCAAGAGTTGTTGTTTTTGGGTTTTTTAACTCATCTAATGATGTAACAATTTTCTCTAATAGGGATAAAAAATTCTCTCTTTGTTCGATATTACCATCTTCGCTTTGGAATAATTGTTGGATTTTTTTCATGGTCATCATCCTTTTTAGTTCGTTTTTCCTCTATTTTTTATTTAACAAAAATAGGTCGTTTTACTAAAATAATAATAACATATTATAACAAAAAATGAATTTATATTTTATAGGATAATTATTTTCAGTTATTTCCAAATAATCTGATTTAGCGTAGAGTATAATATTTGGAAAAATATTATAATAGATTATGTTCGTAAATGTTGAATTAAAAAGGTTTTTATGACTTTTTTAATAAATTGTTATAAAGCTAATGATGGGAAAGTGCTATAATGCGGTAAAAATTTTTACAATAAATACTATTTTAAAAATAATATTGATTTATTTAAGAGTGGTGAATGTTTTAATGCTTTATAACTATTAAAGGTAATAAATATCTATTAATCTATTTTTAGTTAAAAATTTTTTCATGGGAGCATATCATCATAAATATGTCTTACAATACCGATAATTTTTTCACTGATAAACCATACTAATATTGAGGTGAAAAAATGTATAAATTGCTATCGCATAATGATTTAGATGGAGTAGGTTGCGGGATTTTAGCCAAGCTTGCCTTTCAAAATCAAGTAAAGGTTAAGTACAATTCAATTTCAGCATTGGACCGCGAAATTGAGTATTTTTTAGACAATAACGATCAAGATACATTTTTATTTATTACTGATTTATCTCCAAACGAGGAAAATGAAAGGAGGTTAAACGACTATTATATCGCAACGGGCAAAGTTCAATTACTTGATCATCATAAAACGGCTTTTCATTTAAATGATTATGAATGGGGTAAAGTATCGATAGAAGATGAAAAGGGCAATTTAACATCCGCAACGTCTTTATTTTATCAGTATCTTGTTATACATGGATTTTTAGAACAAAGGAACTCCATCACAGAATTTGTAGAGTTAGTGAGACAGTACGATACGTGGGAATGGGAAAAGAATGATAATCAGCAAGCACGTCGACTCAATGCACTCTTTTTTTTAGTATCCATCGAAGAATTTGAAGAAAAAATGCTTGAACGTTTACAGACTAGCGAACATTTTGACTTCGATGAATTTGAAAAGAAAATTTTAACAATGGAAGAGGAGAAGATAGAACGGTACATCCGTCGAAAAAAAAGGGAGTTAGTGCAAACATCGATAGGAGACTATTTTACGGGTGTGGTTTATGCAGAATCGTATCATTCAGAGCTTGGTAATGAATTGGGAAAAGAAAATGTACACCTCGATTTTATAGCTATATTAAATATGGGTGGCAAAAAAATTTCATTTCGTACCATTCATGATCACATAGATGTTTCGGCAATTGCAGCAGAATTCGGAGGGGGAGGGCATCAAAAAGCAGCGGGTTGCTCTTTAACAGATGAAGCTTATGAGCAGTACGTGGCACAAATATTTCATATAGCACCAATACCAGAGGATGCGAAACGAAATCGCTATAATTTAAGGTTCTCTTCTTTCGGGACAATGTATAAAAACCTAAAGGAAGAATTTTTCCTCCTATATTCAATAAGTGATTTTGATTGGGTAATTGAAAAAAATAAACTTCCATTAGATCAAATCTTTACAAGTTTTTATGAAGCAGAATGGTTTTTAAAAAGAAATTATCAAGCATGGTTAGTGAAAGATGAGTTATTTGTAGATTATTTAATGGAAGAAGCCAAAAAGGTTCGTCATCAAGAGTAGGGATAAAGGATTTACGCACAGTTTTGTGTGTAAATCTTTTTTTACTCCTAGGAAGGTGGATGTCGATAAAATTCAAAAGTTGCGCGATAATTCCTCAATGTGTTCGGATAAAACTAAAATTATACATAGTGAAATCAGCCAAACCTTGACATCGTTAGAGGTTATATAATGTCCAATTGAAAACTACAATAAATAAAAAGCATTTGTGAAGACATACTTTCTTAAAATGAGGTGTACATGGTGTCCAATGATATGCTTCTTGTCGAGAATGAGCCTAAGGAAAATCGAGGGCGGAAAATATGGTTTATTGTTGTATTGCTTTTATTGGTAGCTACTTGTGTTATTGTTTATTATTTTTTGTTTAAGAAGGATTTAAATTTTGAAGCCTACAAAACAGTGATCGATAAAACTGCTGAAAATAGTCTCGGACGTTTAACGTTAAATGAAATAATAATTGATGATAACCAAATACTACTGAATGCTACCTTTAAGCCAGTAAAAGGCTTAAATTTCGACTACCAGACCTTTTTCTTTCCACAGGTTTTGGTGAATGGAAAAGAGTTCACGGTTAGAAATGGAGGACAGACTATCCAGCAATCTGATAAAACCTATACGATCTATAGTAGTGTGAAATTAAGTGAACTACCAGATGATAAAATATTAAACTTAGATATTCGTTATAACGACTGGAACGGCGAAAAAAAGATTGACGCGCCGTGGGAATTTCAAGTGGAAGCTTCACAAGAGCAATTACAAGAAGATAGAAAGGTCTTCCCTGTTGAGAAAAAAGTAAAGCTTTTAGATGGTCAGGAAATAACAATAGAGGAGGTTGTTTCTACACCAATATCAACAACGATATACTTTCATTCAGAGAAAAGCTTACTAAATGAAGCGTTGCATTTTAAAATCCAATCAGCAGCAGGGGAATCTTGGCCATTTAACGTAGCATATCCTTTGAATGAAGAGTATACAAAGTGGGGTGTTCGCCTCGATGCATTATATTTAACGGGAAAGAGCTATGAGCTTATTCCGGTAGCTGCAAATGGAAGTGAATTTGGCTCTGCCATCAAGATTGGAGATTAAGAACAAACATAACGCCCATATTCAAACTTTACAATATCTTAAACCAAACGGTTGATTACCTCTAGTACTATAAATATAGACGACATGGAAAGTAGTTGAAAATATTGCGAAGGTTATGGGAGATTTTTTTAGTTTCGCTTACATTAGGTTGTACATCTTTTGGTGGCCCCACTGCACATTTAGGGTATTTTCAAAATGAATATGTTCAGAAGCGTAAATGGTTATCTGATCATGACTACAGTCAGCTTGTTGCACTCAGTCAATTTTTACCTGGGCCAGCATCGAGCCAGGTAGGGATGGGGATTGGCTTATTAAGAGGCGGTTTATTTGGAAGTATTGTGTCATTTGTTGGTTTTACATTGCCGTCAGTTTTGCTACTTATGGCATTTGCGTATTTCTCTGTACATACAGAGATGGATATCGGGTGGATTCATGGTTTAAAATTGGTGGCCGTTGCGATTGTTGCACAAGCTATTTTTGATATGTCAAAAAAATTAATCCTAAGTATTCGCCATCTAATAATCGCTTTGTTGGCACTGATGGCAGTGCTTTTGTGGATCCATCCACTTGCTCAAGTGACGACTATTATTGTGGCTTCTTTTCTCGGCTATCAATTTTTAAAGAAAATCAATCATAAAGAGAACCCAGAAGAAACGGTTGTACCTATTTCAAAAACGGCAGGTAAATGTTTTTTAGCACTGTTTATTATACTTCTTGTTGGTTTACCAATTGTTAGCTCACTCATTCAATATGAATGGTTTACAATCCTTGAAAAGTTTTATCTATCAGGTGCATTAGTGTTTGGTGGAGGTCATGTCGTATTGCCTTTACTAGAGGCACAGTTTGTCCAAAGTGGGTTAATAAGTTCTTCAGATTTTTTAGCAGGATACGGATTGACACAGGCAGTCCCAGGTCCATTATTTACCTTTGCTTCCTACATAGGCATGGTCATTGCTGGAGTCCCTGGGGCTATTATCGCTACGATAGCTATTTTTTTACCGGCATTTTTGTTAATAATAGGGGCAATGCCTTTTTGGTTAGCTCTTAATCGTTTCGCCGGATTAAGAGGGGCGATGGCTGGTGCAAACGCAGCAGTTGTTGGAATACTAGCTGCAGCTTTTATTCATCCGATTGTGACACAGACAATTCAAAATGCTCTAGATATAGTACTTGCAGCCGCTTTATTATGGTGCTTGATGCGTTGGAAAGTTCAACCTTATTTGCTCGTACTAATTGGCATTTTCGTAGGGATTGTATGTTATTAAGGATACAAAAAACAAAACCATTTATTGCATTGGTTTTGTTTTTTGTGAAATGAATTGAAAGCTTGGATAAACGCTTCTTTTCGAATCGCTAATTTCTTCATATAATATTGTAGAGATTGGCGAGAAATTTAATGGTTAGCAGCGGCTGAAATATTGCCGTTACAAGCTTTAGAATTTTGCGGAAAATAGTGTGCTTGAGGAGCCTTCAAGCATACTATTTTTTTGCGTTTCTTTACGATATACTCTAATTGCTGTTCATACAGAAAGTGTCTCAACTTCAAATGTTGTATATTGTAGAAATTCAAAAGATTGGTATTAACGCAACATAGTTTTGATTTAGTTATTTTACTAACTTGATTCATGGCGTTCCGTGCCGCTATTGTTTATAATGAGGAAATGGAAAAGACTAACGAGAAAGAAGGGATAGCTATGGCACGAGGTGTTTACATTCATATTCCTTTTTGTCATCAAATTTGTAATTATTGCGATTTCAATAAATTTTATTTTAAAAATCAACCAGTAGATGAATATATAGAAATGCTTGGCAAGGAGATGGAGCTTGCGACAAAAAAATATCCCGAGAGTTTTAAGCACATCGAAACGATATTTCTTGGTGGCGGTACACCAACAGCACTATCACCTAAACAAATAGATAGACTTCTTGAGCTTATTCGTACGTATATTCCGATGGACAATGTGACAGAATTTACATCAGAGGCCAATCCGGATGAGCTTTCAGAAGCAAAAATGCAGGCATTGTTTGACGGTGGTGTAAATCGCTTAAGTATGGGTGTACAATCCTTTGATCAAGAGTTGTTAAAGAAAATCGGTCGTACTCATAGTAACAATCATGTTTATGAAACAATTGCCTTGGCGAAAAAGGTAGGCTTCAGAAATATTAGTTTGGATTTAATGTACGGGTTGCCGGGTCAGACGATGGCACAATGGCAGGACACCTTAGAAAAAGCGTTCGCTCTTGAAATACCACATTATTCTGCTTATTCACTAATAGTGGAGCCAAAAACGATTTTTTATAATCAATACACAAAAGGGAAGCTCCATTTACCTACTGAAGATCTTGAAGCTGATATGTACGATGTGCTAATGAACCAGATGGAGGCGCATGGACTTCAACAATACGAAATAAGTAACTTTGCTCAATCTGGTTTCAGTTCTAAACATAATAAAATATACTGGGAAAATGATGAATATGCAGGATTTGGTGCTGGTGCTCATGGGTATTTAGCGGGCCAGCGTTATTCAAATCATGGACCATTGAAAAAGTATATGGATGCAGTAAATGCAGGGGAACTACCAATTGTCTATGAGCATGTTGTAACAGAGAACGAGAAACGCGAAGAGCAAATGTTTTTAGGTTTGCGTAAAACAGAAGGAATTACACACTCTATATATGAAGAAAAATTTAACGAATCAATGTCTAGGGATTACTCATATGTCATAGAAAAGTTAGTTTCAGAAGGTCTTTTGGAACAGGATACTAAAGGAATTCGACTCACGCGAAAAGGTCGCTTTGTAGGTAACGAAGTATTTCAACAATTTTTACTAGAAGATTGAGCGATATCATTGACATAAAATGTAGGATTTGATAACTTAATAATAGTATTAGCACTCCTCTTAGTTGAGTGCTAACAGAGGTGATAATCATGCTAACAAATCGGCAATTACAAATATTGCAAGCTATCGTAGACGACTTTATTATGTTTGCACAGCCGGTAGGTTCTCGCCAAATCTCCAAAAAGCAAGAGATTACATTTAGTCCAGCCACAATTCGAAATGAAATGGCGGATTTAGAGGAATTAGGCTTCTTAGAAAAAACGCACACTTCCTCTGGTCGAGTGCCTTCGGAAAAGGGTTATAGATTTTATGTAGATCATTTGTTGAATCCCCAAGGCATTAATTCAAGGGATATTCAGCAAATCCAATCAATTTTTAACGATCGCTTAGTAGAAGTAGAGCATATTATCAGAAAGTCAGCCAATATTTTATCAGAACTGACCTCGTATACATCGATTCTTTTAGGACCAGATGTTCAAAGACATCGAGTAAAACGATTTTCAATTGTGCCACTTTCTAGCGACACAGCAGTAGCGATTATCGTAACGAATAATGGGCATGTTGAAAATCGCATGTTTAGTCTACCGCCTAATTTTACCGCTTCTGATTTAGAGAAAATGGTTAATATCTTAAATGAACGACTAGTTGGTGTTTCATTAGAAGATATTCATAAAAAACTCGAAGCTGAGGTGCTAACAGTATTACAGCAGCACGTTCAATCAGCGGATGATTTTATTCACGCTCTCGTGACAGCGACGATGCATAATTCGGAAAGTAAAATTTTCTATGGTGGTAAAACAAATATGTTCAACCAACCTGAATTCCACGATTTAAATAAAGTCCGAATGATTTTGGACTTAATGGAAACGACTAGCCAAGTGCAGTCACTCTTCCATCCTAATGAATCGGGCATTCACATTCGTATTGGTTCAGAAAATAAACAACTAGAAATGGAAAACTGTAGTGTCATTACGACCACTTATTCTATTGGTGAAGATCAGCAAGGGGCTATAGCAATTATTGGTCCAACACGAATGGATTATAAACGTGTTGTTGCTTTACTAGACGTAATACGCTTGGATTTAACACAAGCCTTTACGAAGAATCGTAGTGATTGATAATGAGGAGGATAAAAGTGACGGAAAAAACTGAAAGCAAAGACCTTGTACAGGATTTACAAGCTGAAAATGAGGTAGAAGAAACAGAAGTAGTAGAAGAACAAAAAGCCGAATTAACAATCGAAGAACAGTATGAAGCAAAGCTAGCCGAGTTACAGGCAAAGCTAGACGACGAGGAAAATCGTCATCTACGCTTACGTGCTGACTTCGATAATATTCGCCGCCGCAATCAACTTGATCGTGAGGCCGCTGAAAAGTATCGCGCGCAAAGCTTACTGTCTGATTTATTGCCAGTAATTGATAATTTTGAGCGTGCCTTACAAGTTGAAGCGACTTCTGAAGAAGCTGCTTCCATCGTAAAAGGTATTGAAATGGTGTACCGTTCTCTGATAGAAGCTGCTGAGAAGGAAGGCTTACAAATTATTAAAGCTGAAGGTGAGCAATTTGATCCTAATGTTCACCAAGCTGTCATGCAGGAGCAAGATAGTGAAAAAGAGACAGGTGTTGTCTTACGCGAGCTTCAAAAAGGTTATATGTTAAAGGATCGTGTATTACGCCCAACAATGGTATCTGTAAACGAATAGGCTTAGTACTATTTAATTAATTACATTTAGTTAGAAAACGCATTATTTGCGTTTAAATAATAGGAGGAAATTTTTATGAGCAAAATTATCGGTATTGACTTAGGAACAACAAACTCTTGTGTTTCTGTACTTGAAGGCGGAGAACCAAAAGTAATTCCAAATCCAGAGGGGAACCGTACAACACCATCTGTTGTCGCGTTTAAAAATGGCGAACGTCAAGTTGGTGAAGTAGCGAAACGTCAATCAGTAACAAATCCTAACACAATTATTTCTATTAAATCTAAAATGGGTACATCTGAAAAAGTTAAAGTGGAAGATAAAGAATATACGCCACAAGAAGTTTCTGCAATGATTCTTCAATACTTAAAAGGCTATGCTGAAGACTATTTAGGTGAAAAAGTAACAAAAGCAGTAATTACTGTACCTGCTTACTTCAACGACGCTCAACGTCAAGCTACTAAAGATGCTGGTAAAATTGCAGGTTTAGAAGTAGAGCGTATTATCAACGAACCAACAGCTGCTGCACTTGCTTATGGTTTAGACAAACAAGATACAGATCAAAAAGTATTAGTATTTGACCTTGGTGGTGGTACGTTTGACGTATCTATTCTTGAATTAGGTGACGGTGTATTTGAAGTATTAGCAACAGCTGGTGATAACAAACTAGGTGGGGACGACTTCGACGATGCTATCATCGAGTATCTTGTAGCAGAGTTCAAAAAAGAAAATGGCATTGACCTTTCTAAAGATAAAATGGCTATGCAACGTCTTAAAGATGCTGCTGAAAAAGCGAAAAAAGACTTATCAGGTGTAACATCTACTCAAATTTCTTTACCATTCATTACTGCTGGTGAAGCTGGTCCATTGCACTTAGAAATTGCTTTAACTCGTGCAAAATTTGACGAAATTACATTACCATTAGTAAACCGTACAGTAGGTCCAGTACGTCAAGCATTATCTGATGCAGGTCTTTCAACATCTGAAATTGACCAAGTAATTTTAGTTGGTGGTTCTACACGTATTCCAGCAGTACAAGAAGCTGTACGTAAAGAAACTAATAAAGAGCCACACCGCGGTGTAAACCCTGACGAAGTTGTAGCGATGGGTGCTGCTGTTCAAGGTGGCGTTTTAACTGGTGATGTAAAAGACGTAGTTTTACTTGACGTAACTCCACTTTCATTAGGTATCGAGACTATGGGTGGCGTATTCACAAAATTAATCGACCGTAACACGACGATTCCAACATCTAAATCACAAGTATTCTCAACTGCAGCGGACAACCAACCAGCAGTAGATATTCACGTACTACAAGGTGAACGCTCAATGGCGGCAGACAATAAAACTTTAGGTCGCTTCCAATTAGCAGATATCCCACCAGCACCACGTGGTGTACCACAAATCGAAGTAACATTCGATATTGATAAAAATGGTATCGTATCTGTTAAAGCGAAAGACCTTGGTACAAACAAAGAACAAACAATTGTGATTCAATCTGATTCTGGTTTAACTGACGAAGAAATCGAGCGTATGGTAAAAGATGCTGAAGCAAATGCTGAGGCGGATACTAAACGTAAAGAAGAAGCAGATCTTCGCAACGAAGCTGACCAATTAGTGTTCCAAGTTGACAAAACAATTGCGGACTTAGGCGAACAAATTACAGAAGATGAGAAAAAATCTGTTGAAGATGCTCGTGATGAACTGAAAAAAGCGCTTGAAGCTGGCGAATTAGAAGGCATTAAATCTGCTAAAGAAAAACTAGAAGGCGTATTACAGCCATTAGTTATGAAAGTATATGAACAAGCTGCAGCAGCTGCTCAAGCAGCTCAAGGTGGCGATGCTGGTGCAGATGCTGGCGCTGGTAAAAAAGATGATATCGTAGACGCTGATTTTGAAGAAGTAAAAGACGATAAATAATAGTAAGTAACACAGTTAAGTGAAGAAGCCAAAGACCGCTTGCGGCTTTGGCTTTTCTCTTTATCTTAAATATATCCACTTACATTTAATCATCTAGGTGCATAGGTATGAATGAGAAATGTGAAAAAATATATATGCAACATTTTTAATGAATATTTAATAATAAAATAGAGGCAGTTTTTTTAACTGCGTGATACAATAGATTTTATGCAAAAAGAGCGGAGTGTGAATCATGGAGAAACGCGATTACTACGAGGTGCTTGGTTTAACGAAATCGGCTTCTAAAGATGAAATTAAAAAAGCATACCGTAAATTATCAAAACAATACCATCCTGACCTTAATAAAGAGCCGGGTGCAGATGAAAAATTCAAAGAAATCGCTGAAGCTTATGAAGTTTTAAGTGACGATCAGAAAAAAGCACGCTATGATCAATTTGGCCATGAAGATCCAAATGCAGGCTTTGGTGGTGGCTTCGGAGGCGGCGGCTTTGGCGGCTTCGAGGATATTTTCAGCTCATTCTTTGGTGGTGGCGGTCGCCGTCAGGATCCGAATGCACCACGCAAAGGTGACGACCTTCAATATCGTATGAATATTACATTTGAAGAAGCAATTTTCGGGAAAGAAACAGAAATCGAAATTCCTAAAGATGAATTATGTGATACTTGCCACGGTTCGGGTGCAAAACCAGGTACTAAACCTGAAACATGTTCAACATGTAAAGGTGCGGGTCAAGTAAATCAAGCTGTAGATACACCTTTCGGCCGTATGATGAATCGTCGTACTTGTTCTACATGTCATGGTACAGGTAAAATCATTAAAGAAAAATGTTCAACTTGTCGTGGCGAAGGGAACGTTCAGAAACGTAAGAAAATTAAAGTGAACATTCCAGCAGGTGTAGATGATGGTCAGCAAATCCGTGTGTCTGGTCAAGGTGAGCCAGGTATAAATGGCGGCCCGGCGGGGGATTTATATATTATGTTCCGCGTTCAAGGACATAAAGAGTTTGAACGTGATGGCGATGACATTTATTACGAACTAAAACTGACATTCCCACAAGCAGCTCTTGGTGATGAAATAGAAGTCCCAACGGTTCATGGAAAAGTAAAACTACGTATTCCTGCGGGAACACAGTCAGGTGCACAATTCCGTCTAAAAGACAAAGGTGTCAAAAATGTACATGGCTATGGTACAGGGAATCAATATGTAACAGTAAAAGTTATAACGCCAGAAAAATTAACGGAAAGACAAAAGCAATTACTACGTGAATTTGCGGAAATCAGTGGTGACATTCCTGAAGAACAAGGAAGCTCACTATTCGATAAAATTAAGAAAAAATTCCAAGGTGAATAATTAGAGGAGCTGAAGAGCTACGTGAAGTGGTCAGAATTATCCATTCATACAAAAAATGAAGCGGTAGAAGCAATTTCGAATATTTTGCATGAAGCAGGGGCAAGTGGTGTAGTTATTGAGGATTCTGCAGAATTTGCGAAGCCACGAGAGGATCAGTATGGTGAAATTTATGCGCTAAATGAAGCGGATTTTCCGAGAGATGGTGTTATTGTTAAGGCGTACTTATCGGAGTCTAGTTTTTTAAATGAAACAGTCGAAGAAATTAAGGCGGCTATAACAAATTTAACGAACTTCAACATCGATATTGGTGAAAATGTTGTATCGATTGTGGAGGTTAACGAGGAAGATTGGGCAACAGCATGGAAGCAATATTATCATCCTGTAAAAATTTCTGAACGCTTTACAATTGTGCCAACATGGGAAGAATATGTACCAGTATCAACAGATGAATTAATAATTGAATTAGATCCTGGTATGGCTTTTGGTACAGGAACACACCCTACAACTGTTATGTGCTTACAAGGGCTTGAGAAGGTTGTAAAAGAGGGCGATACGGTGATCGATATCGGCACGGGTTCAGGCGTTCTATCAATTGGTGCAGCTTTACTAGGAGCTAAGAGCGTACATGCACTTGATTTAGACGAAGTAGCTGTTCGTTCAGCACAAGAAAATGTTGCATTAAACAAAGTAGATGATAAAGTATCTGTATTCCATGGAAATCTATTGGATACAGTTAAGGAACCAGCTGATGTCGTTGTGGCTAATATTTTAGCAGAAATTATTATGTCCTTTACTGACGATGCATTTTCAGTTGTTAAACCGGGTGGATTATATGTCACTTCAGGCATCATCGGTGCGAAACGTGATGATGTAAAAGCAGCACTAGAAGCTTCAGGGTTTGTAATCGAAGAAGTATTACTAATGGAAGATTGGGTAGCGATCATTGCCCGTCGACCACAATAAATTGATTGAGGAAGCGCCAAATCGTGAGCCGAGTGCTGGCGATTTGGCGTTTTCTCTTCTTGCTATAAAGGAGTATGGTAACATGCAACGCTATTTTATTGAGACGACCATTGAGGAAGCACGTATTAGTGGCGAGGATGCGCGACATATTGAACGAGTAATGCGTATGAAAGAAGGCGACAAAATCGTTGTCGTTGCACAAAATACCGCTCATATATGTGAAATTATAGCCTTCGATGCCGATGAGGTACACGTTCAAACTACAGGTGAAATTATTCCTTCTCCAGAGTTACCTGTTCATGTAACAGTGGCATGTGGTTTGCCAAAGGGCGATAAACTAGAACTTATAACGCAAAAGGCAACGGAGCTTGGAATGTTTGCCCTAATGCCATTTGAAGCAGAGCGTTCCATCGTTAAATGGGATAAAAAGAAAGGTGCCAAAAAGCAAGAGCGACTACAAAAAATTGCAAAAGAAGCAGCTGAGCAATCCCATCGTACACATATCCCAGAAATTTATGAACCAATCTCTTTTAAACAGCTACTGGAACAAGTTGGCCATTTCGACGCCGTATTTATAGCAGATGAAGAGGATGCAAAAGCACAGCAACGCACAAGATTTGCGGAGAAGTTAAAAAAAGTGTATGACAAGAAGTCGAAATCCGTTCTTATTATCTTTGGTCCAGAAGGTGGCATTGCTAGAAAAGAAGCAGATGCACTGCTTCAAGCCGGTGCCCAAACGATGTCATTAGGACCCCGCATTTTACGTGCAGAAACAGCGCCACTATATGCACTGTCTGCAATATCTTATGAATTTGAATGAAATAGGCATTTAGCCTTGTCAAAAGAGCCTTTTCAAACAATGGCTGTGCATAGTTAAACTGCAATATAATGACGTGTTAGTGCAGTCAGGTTTGAGGAATAGTAAAGGACGACAAGGATTTTATTAATAATCCTAACAAAAAGAGCCGATTCAAAAAAAATGAATCGGCTCTTTTACATTGTAGTCCAAAACAGACTCGTTAGAATGGTTTATGGGGTAGATTCTCCTTATTATCATTGACATTCATTTTATTTTAGGAACTTGGCAGTTAGTTATTTTTAAAAGAAAGCTCTAAGAAATAATGAAGCATCTCACTTAATTATTTCTAGTTGTACTTCTATCATAAATTATATTTCTCAAAACATAAGGCATTCACCTTTTTGTATAGTTTAAGGTTTCGTCGTGACAAATATACGATTTTAAAGCTCGTTTTTTATCGTTTTAACTCTCGTGATGAACTGAGGTAAATATCTTAATAATAATTATTTATTTTTGTAATTTCTATAAATCTATTCTGCAACCTTAATTGCTACAGGTTATTTGTTTACATGAAGAAAGTGAATATTCAGCGATTTAACTGTAGCATTCAGATGAGGACCGAGTTTAAAGAAAAGCTTTAAAACACAAATTAGATTCAACTCATTTTTATTATAAGTAAATAACTAGTATACAAGTCCATATATAGTTTTAAGTTCTTCATATTCTAATATAGAGCGCTCCTAATACTATAAAAAATGAAAAGAGGGAATTTTTTTGAGTGATCCATTAGATTTTCAAGTTAATCAAGTCGAACCTTGTCCAGTAACATCAACAGAACAAATTCCATTAACTACTGAAGTTACTCCAATAGTCGCTACACCGTTAGTGACGCCAACTGTTAAAGTTCCGGTTGTACTTGCAGAACCAACACTTCAAATTGCTGTGGAGGCGGATATTACGCTTACTCCTGCAGCAACTGAAATCAAAAGAGTGAAAAAAAACGTATTCCTAAATCAAGTGAAACTAGTGCCTGTTGCTTTTGCACGTATTGGCACTACTGACTTTTTTGCGGTAACAAGAGCCAAATTATTTGTAGCAGGACATATTCGTAAAAATATAGAATATGCTACAGCAGCATGTAACGCGGCACTCCAAGATAGAATTGCCGATGTTCCGTTTTCAGGTTTTACAGACCTTACGTTCCCACAAACACTTGGAGGCCCTACTCCGATTTTAGGAATTTCTGAGTTTGCCGAAGCGAACTTCCTTAATGAAACTACGCAAATGGATGCTCGATTGGATAAAGCATTCTTCCAAAATCTAGTTAAATACAATGAACAACCATTTGGCGAGTTAGTAGCTGCAAACTTCTTTGAACTTGATTTTTCACCAGTTATGGCAACACCAGAAGGCACTTTCGACACATTACGTGAAAAAATCGTGCTAGAGCTTACAGTAAAAGTACTGCAAGTTCAACAAATTCGTCTTGGAGCAGGCACTAGTGTTATAACTCCTGTTCTTACAGGGCTTACTCCTCCAGTTAGTCCTCCTACTCCTACGCCAACTCCGACTCCTCCTTCTAATCCTTGTTGTTAATCTCGGATTTAGAGGAGCAAAATAGACAAGAACGGGCATTTCGTAGGCACTAAAAAAACCTTAAATGGCAGTTGAAAGTTCGGATAAATCCAACTTTCAACTGCTTTTTGTATTAAAAATAGTGGATAGATAAAATTTTGGGTGCTATCGTCTCTCAAAATATGGGTATCTTAATTGCTACCCGAAATTTGGGAAGTAATCTGTGACAAAAGTGAAAATAAAGCATAGAATGGATTGTAATTAGTGCAAATACCTAGATCAAAGTAAAAGTAGCTCATAATCGTTTGACAATATTCAAAAAAGGAGCATTCATTAAAACTTTACACATTTAAATAGAAGAAAAAGTGTTTAGCTGTTAGCAAACATTAAAAGAAATGAAAAGGGCAGTTTTAGCAATCCATGGCAACGTAAGTAAATGAACTACTTCGTGAGTTTTTCCTGAAGAAAACGATTTTGAACATGTTTCTCTTATCGTAGGATTTTATGGATCAAATGTTTCACAATAAACATTATTTGGGAGTGAACGAATGCAAACTCCATGGATTAACTATAAAGTGATGAAAGAGATAAGTTCCGAACAAAAATATAATTGTCAAATTGAACCCATCGAAATGGATCAAGCATCGCAACAGAAACCTCCTTATTCCGATTTTATAAATGATTTACTTGATATAGAAAAAGAAAGTGAATCCGGCCTCGCACCACATGTCATTCCTTCTGAAACGAATGTAGGGGATGAAATGGATAATCCTCTTGATGCAGACGATGTAGAAGAAACCAAGCCTGTGGAAGAAATGAATGATCCTCTTGATCCAGAAGATATAGATGAAACCAAGTCCATGGAAGAGCAGGATGTTGTAGCTTGTTTAGATTCCGTCATTCCTCCTGAAACCAATATAGAGGATAAAATGAATGATCCCCTAAATATAGAACCTTTGGAAGAGCAGGATTTTGCATCACATGTAGATTTCGATTGTGAACTATCTAATCCTTCTGAAACGAATGTAGGGGATGAAATGAATGATTCCCTTGATTTAGACGATGCAGATGAAACCAAGCCTGTAGAAGAACAGGATATTACAACCCAACTAGACTCTAAACGTGAAAATTGTAGTCCTTGTGAATCCGATGTTGGGAAGAAAATAATATGTCTTATTGATTCAGAAGAGATGGAAAATAGCAATTTTACAGATCGTGTTCATGCATTTCCTCGGTCAGTACAAGGGGAAGTACATTCTAAAACGAAAAAAAGCCCATTCTCTACTCACGTAGAAATTGATGATTTTCTTCATGCTCCTATCTGTGGGGAGGTTGTTAAAAATACATTTGATTTTCTTGATCGAACCAATCATCTAACTCCGCAATTTGAAACGAAACTATTTAGTACTACAACGGATTATCCTGACCAACCTGATTGTCGTTTGGTTCACTCAAAAATTAATCAAATTACATTTTTAATGAAAACTGATACTTATGATAAAAATAATCAGAAGAGTAATCCGTCTAAATCAGTTGTTATTCCCTTACATAACACACAATCAACTAAAAAAGGAGAAACCGATTATCACTCTTACGGTTCCGGTGACTTTATGCACATTAGAGCGCCAGTTGTAGTTGGGGAATATAAAGTAGAAATATGCCTTGAAGAGAATATCGTATTTGAAAAAGGAATTGAGGGGGTTAAAGATATCTCGAATGAGGTAGTATTAACGAATTGTAGATTCGTTCCTCATCAATTTTCTCAATCATTAGGTAATGGGACATGTTCAGCGCTGAGGGGGAATTTATTTATTGAAGGTTATATTCATCAGAGTATTGAATATACAGCATCCCACATTGGGAATGTAGTACCTGCACAAAATGAGTCATTAATTCATTCAAATCAAATGTGTCAAAACATAGTATTAGAAATAATCATTCATTTGCTACAAGTCCAAAAAATTCGAGTGCCTAAGATCTAAAGGATGCTTAAGCATATATCTCTGCTCAAAAAACTCTTTTTTTAAAAAACTAGTGTATATGTCCATATATGGATTAAATCCCGACATATTCTAGCGATATGAGTACTCTCATAAAAAAAATGAAAAGAGGGAACATTTTGAGTGATCAATTAGATAATCAAGTTAATCACGTTAGTAAAGGCGAACCTTGTCCAGTGGCATCAACTGAACAAATACCATTAACTAGTGCTATTACTCCAGTAATCGCTACACCGGTTACGACTCCAACTATTAAAGTTCCAGTTGTACTTGCAGAACCAACAGTTCAAATCGTTGTGGAATCGGATATTACACTTACTCCAGCAGCAACTGAAATCAAAAGAGTGAAAAAAAATGTATTCTTAAATCAAGTAAAATTAGTACCGGTTAGCTTTGCACGTATTGACAACACTGACTTTTTTGCAGTAACAAGAGCTAAATTATTTGTAGCAGGACATATTCGTAAAAATATAGAATATGCTTCATCTGCATGTAATGGGGCACTTCGTGATAGAATTGCTGATGTTCAGTTTTCTGGTTTTACAGACCTTACTTTCCCACAAACACCTGGAGGCCCTACTCCAATCTTAGGAATTTCCGAGTTTGCCGAAGCGAACTTCCTTAATGAAAAAACGCAAATGGATGCTCGATTGGATAAGGCTTTCTTCCAAAACCTGGTGAAATATAATGAACAACCATTTGGCGAGTTAGTAGCTGCAAACTTCTTTGAACTTGATTTCTCACCAATTATGGCAGCACCAGAATGTACTTTCAGCACATTGCGTGAAAAAATTGTACTGGAACTTACTGTAAAAGTACTGCAAGTTCAACAAGTCCGCCTTGGAGCAGGCACTAATGTAATAACTCCAGATCTTTTCGGACTTACGCCTCCTACTAGTCTATAATAATCTCTAGTTTTTAGAGGAGCAGAACAAGTAAAGGTATCTCTTTTATTTGGAAAAACAACAACTATGTAATATTTAATGAGCACTAATAAAAATCCAATATTCGAGAGGGCAGTTGAATGTTAGGTTGCATCTAATGTTCAACTGCCTTTTAGAAAGATTGAATCAACATTTAAACGAGGTTGACGGAACCTCAAAAGAATCTGCAAAGCGTATCAATAATCATGAAGTACGAATTGTTGTATTGAAAAAAGTAGCTGGTATTCAAAAAGTGTGCATCATGAAAATTAATTGGAAAGTTCGTATTCGTCGTAAACAGTTTTGGGTGTCATTAATTGCATTACTTATTGTACTTGCTAATCAAATAGCAGGCATTTTTTATGTCGATATTAAGATTTACAACGACCAGGTAACAGCGATTTCGGAGAACATTCCAAGCATTTTAGGTTTACTTGGTATTATCATCGACCCAACTACAATAGGGGTTTCAGATAGCACGGAAGCAATGGATTATAACAAACTAAAGGACGGTGAACAATAATGAGTACAATTCGAAAAAAATTGTTCCAGATGTACAAGCTAACAAGGTCTCTTATGGCAAAGGGAACTCTAAAAAGTTTGTCGTTGTCCATGAAACAGATAATCCGCGATCAGGAGCCGATGCAGACGCACACGCACGATTACAATACAATGGTAATAGTCGTAAGCATCGTGCCACTATACAGTAGATTACAAAGATGCCGTACAATTTTTTGAACATGCTTGGAGATGTTGGGCCGCGGGAAGCACGACAGGTAATAATCAAGGGATTCAAGTAGAGGTATGCGTAAACGGTGATGGTAACTATCAAAAAGTAATGCAAAATGCTGCAGAGTTAGTTGCTAAAATCATGAAAGACGGAAATATACCAATTCAAAATGTTGTTCAGCACAACCACTTTAGTGGTAAAAATTGCCCTCGAAATATGTGTGAAGGTAAAATTACATGGTCGCAATTTATTACAATAGTTAAAATGTAAGTGGTAATGAACAGCCACCTAAACCAATTACAGATAATAATAGATATCGTGTACTTACTGGAACATACGCTACCAAACAAGCTGCAGAAAATGTACAAGATGTACTTAAACATCGATTTGGTTGGGTTGCATATATTGAACCGGACGGATCTAAATGGCGTGTTAAAACAGGTACATTTGCAGGTATGGCAGCAGCACAAGCCTAAAATTAAAAAAGCTAAGTTAGCCCAGGTAACAAATATAGTAACCGAATGATTTTAAGCCCAGGTACTCATTTTAAAGGTTGGTACCTGGCTTTTTATTTCAATAACATAATAATTAACAATTATCTATTTTGTGAACTTTTTAATATGAAAATATTATTGCTGATTGAACAAGAATTAAAACTAATGTCAATAGTATCGGTCTATTTTATTTCCTTTTTCCTATATTTAAATAAAAATACCGCCAAAAATTGACGGTGGCATTGGCGTGATATGGCGGTTTTCACAAATAAGAGGAAAACGCCGCCGAAATTTTAGTTTGATACCGCCAAAAAATGGCGTAAATGCAGGGTTGAATTAACCTTTTTGGAAATGATAGGATATAGGTACTCGAGTTAAAGAACATTATAGCTATGGTGGGAAAATTACAATATTATCACTACACCATTTTCTGTTGTAGTTGACAATACATTATGGAGGAATTAAAATTGCGTAAAATATTAATTGCAGCTTTATTAACAGTTTTTTCGTTCTCAACAGTAACACCAGCATTTGCTCAAAGTTATGAGCCTTCTGTAATTGAAAATAAAAATGTAAATGATGTTAAAGAATATACTTTTGATGATATACTCGCTTTAGAGCCTTACGTACATGTTGAGGATGGTTTATTAATCCTTGATGAAAATTCAGCTAGTGACGCTGGTATTGATAATGAATTAATTCAAGGTCAACAAGAATATTTTAACTATTTAAATCAACAAGTCAAAACTAATGTTATTAGTGTATCGCAAGATTTAACTATTCAAGATTTATCTGAAGATAATAATGAAAAACAAAGTGATTCTCCTATGCTATTTAAAGCTACTTGTAAACCTAAAGGTAAAACTACATCACCTGAATCTTTTTGGTGGGGATATAGAACAAAATTAAATAGTTGTGATACTAAAAAGGCTATTACTGATGCTAATACTGTAGCAGCCGGCGCAGCTATATCTACTGCAGGTCTTGGTGGACTTGGTGCTTGGTTCCCTGTATTTCTTGCTGGTGGAGTCATTACTGGTTTAACATCAGGTTATTTTTGGTTATTTGGAACACGTTTAGATGCAAATAATAATGGGAGCGGAGTTATTGTAGATATGACTTGGGCTACTGTTTATGATATTGAGCCTCAATAATTAGAAAAAAGAATTGGGGTGTTGCAATGAAATATAATAATATAATATATATAATTTTTTTAATTATTATACTTTCATTAGATGCATATTTTGGTTATCTGGCTATTTGGAAGAAACAATTTGATTTTGTGCCAATTTTAATATTTTTGGGATTAAGTGTTCTCCTTGTAGTTGTATTTTTAAAGAGAAAATAATGTTAAAAGTGAAAAACGGTTGCCAGTGGAAAACTCCCTTGGCTACCGTTTTATTTATTTATATCCCTAACAATTGCTTTTTCTTCGCGTCAAATTCTTCTTGAGTAATTAATTCATCCTTTAATAGTTCCTTCAATTCACGAATTTCATCGGCAATATCGTACATGTCCTTAGCCTTTTTAGCAGATGGGGTAGACGCAGTTTTATTCACTGTCTTTAAGTTTTCAATTCCTGAATTTCAATTTTTAAGTAAACAAGCTTATTGTGTTGATACTACCAATTGAAGACAAAGGAATGCTCGTTTCATCATTGGATACGATACCTTTGATTTCATGTAATAAGATTCTTTGGTCGGTAACATAAAGTTTTTTTGTACCTTTAACAAATGCACATACAGCTAATAATGTTTCACCTTGTTCCGTCAGTCTATCGTCAAACATTTGAATCTGTTTTGCCATTACTTTCTTCTTTCGAAAGCCTGCAAATTTTATTGTTTCTGCTATTGTATCCATGCTATCGATCCTTACAGAATTATGTGTTTCAATTCTATGGAAAATCTTGCTATTAGAACATATAATAAAAACAGACGACCCTAATTAGTTATTTGTTACTTAAAATTTACGTCCATCCTCTAAAACAAAGTGGGCCTCGTATTTTGCCTCTAATGCAGTTGCAATCTCCTCTAATTCCTTTTCACTGAAATTATCTCTCTTTAGCTTATTAGAAATATTGGATTGAGAAGTACCTAGCTTTTCGGCTAATTTAGTAGCTGTTACATCTCTTTCAACCATCAACAATTTAATCTTCTTTGCCATGCTCATGCCTCTTACACCACCTCAATAATTATTGTTACCACTATTATAGTTTATAAATACACTGAAATGAAATATAAATTCACTTTTTAGTGTATTTTCTATTTACACTCTCATTTTTATGAGATATATTATTATCAAATAGTGTAGTTTTTACACTATTAAGTGGAATTAAGGTGAAAACGATGGCGTTTGAATACTTATCAACTTACAAAACATTTGAATCAATAGCAGATATGGACACAGCTGTTGAGAACCACATGGCAGCGCTACTATGATTTGACTGAATCAGAACGTGCCATCGTTTTCAAGCTTGATAGTCATGCTTTGGAACATCCAGGGGCTTGTCATTTAAAAGCTTCCACAATCGCTACATCATTGGAGATCAGCACAAAGACATTTAATCGCGCTATTTCGAAACTGGAATCACCAAAAAAGAAACGACTGTAAAAAGTAAAGGTGACAAGGTGCAAGTATTTATATCATTCTACCTTACGATGATGTCCCTGCGTTAATGTCTGAGCGTGAAAAAGCTGGAAAACCCTGCGAGAGTAGGGTTGAAGAGCAACAATCTGAAAACCTATCTTTAAACTCTTTTATTCTTTTAGGTTCTTAACAAGCAAATAATATTATGAATCTAGAAACTGAATTAGCTTTGCAAGTTGAAAAGAAAAAAGAATACATAAATGAGTACCAGGTAATGCTATTTGATTTTATGCATTCACTACAATTAGCAGATAACTTAAAAGAAGATTTAAATAAATGTGTATTAGCTGATCAGATTCAAAGTGCAACTGACTTTATCACAGCTAAGAACGTTCTATTAAAAATTGCTAAGGATATAAAAGAAGGTGTACTGACGGTTGCTAGTACATTAAGAGCCGTATTCGTAGGGGCATATAGTAAAGCTGTAGAGCGATTAAGTATTAAGACTAGTAAATCATCATATATAGAAGAAACACCAAATAGAGAACGTCCTGTACCGTTTAATAACTGGCTTAATGAACGTGAAATGTTTAAGTTGTAATTTTGGTTATATTTAGTTAAATGGTATTAAAACTATATGTGGAAGTGATTTGAAATGAGTACTAGCATTGAAGAAAGAATTTTAAGTAGCTTATCCAATTCGGAAATTTTTTCTAAAAATAATTCTAAAGCTCAACAATACATAGATAGTGTAATTACAGAAAATTTTCATGAAGAAAGATTAGTTGAGGGGTTTGACGCTATTGAGGAAATATCGGAGAACAAATTAGTGACGATATTTTGCGATTACTTTCTTTTTCTAGATTATCTTTAAGTATCATTAATAGTAATAGTGAAACATATAAATTCGGTAAATATTATAAATTGTTGATACACAAATTTAGAAGGAAATTTAACCGACTAAGAAGGCTTGATGAAAACGGAGTGTCTACGTTAATTAATATAACGGATAGTTTGGAAGAGAATGACAATAAATTATGTAGCTCAGAGGGCTGATAAATCATATGTAGAGTATAAATTAACACATAAAAGTCAGATTTCAGTCATAAATTACTTCATAAACGCTTTTACTCGGTATGTTTCATCGTCTAACTATCTAGATAAAGATGACTTAGATGATTTTATAGAAGATATTAATGGGGTAAGGGTTCGATAGATAAACTCGAGTCTACTATTCAAAATATAATAGAGGAAATAGATAATAAATGAAATAAAAGTTGAACGTAGTAAAAAAACAGACCTGTTTTTAGAGATAACCGTTTAACTGTCTTCCAAGGTTGGAAGACTAAAAGTTTTGATGAGGAATATGAATTAGAAGATACTACACTTGCTGATTTTGATGAAATGTCAAAAAGACCTCTTGATTTCGACGAGCTTTATAGTGCAGTGGTTCATTATTTTAATGTTCGTATGGGCACAGATGTATCTAATAGTCCAAAAGTACATAAAACTTCGAGTAGTGGTGGAGGAGGGAACGGCATGGAGCATAGAATAGAAAGATTAGAGACAAAAACAGATAAAACCCAAAGTGATTAAGTAATATCTCACAAAGTATTGCTGTCATGGACGAAGCACAAAAAAACGTTGCCACTAAATCAGATATTCAAGACATAAAAAATGAGATACTCCAAGCAATACAAAAAATACATTCAGACGATAAGATAAAACAAATTATCTCAGACTTTAATAAAAACCACAAAATAGCTTCCAAATTATTTGTGGAATCAAAATTAAGTAGTTTTTTCAATAAACAACTTGTATGGATTATAGGTACTGCCTTAACAACTGGTTTACTCATAGTAGCTATATTAAGACTTTTACTTAAGTAAAATTACTTTGTCCCACTATGTTTCTCTATACATTAGTGGGATTTATTTTTTAAAATCAGATTAAATAAAAAGTCTGTGAAAAGAGAAATTTTATATTATTTCTCACAAGCGATAGGAAAAACTTTATAAATGAAATAACTAGGCAACGATAACTTTGTCATTCCAAATCTTAAATGTACTGATTTTAATAGGTTTATGTTATCATAAATCACGTGTCTAAAATTAATACATCAAAAAATAATTATAAGATAAGAAGCACAATGTAATGTGAAGTTGAAAGGATGAAATATACTATGAGTGAAACGCTTCCTAAAACCCTAGCTCTATATACTCTAGGTTGTAAAGTGAATCATTATGAAACAGAAGCGATTTGGCAGCTATTTAAAGAAGAAGGCTATGAACGTACGGAATTTGATCGTCAAGCAGACGTTTATGTCATTAATACATGTACAGTTACAAATACAGGGGATAAAAAATCACGTCAAGTTATCCGTCGTGCTATTCGTCAAAACCCAGACGCTGTCATTTGTGTAACAGGATGTTATGCTCAAACATCTCCAGCTGAAATTATGGCGATTCCTGGTGTTGACATTGTTGTAGGTACACAGGATCGTACAAAATTAATTGGCTACATAGACCAATATCTTACTGAACGCCAACCAATTAATGCAGTCCACAACATTATGAAAAATCGCGTTTATGAGGAATTAGATGTACCGGCATTTACAGACCGTACACGTGCATCTTTAAAAATACAAGAAGGCTGTAATAACTTCTGTACGTTTTGTATTATTCCATGGGCACGCGGGTTAATGCGTTCTCGAGATCCTCAAGAAGTATTGAACCAAGCTCAACAATTAGTGGATGCAGGGTATCTAGAAATTGTTTTAACGGGTATTCATACAGGTGGCTATGGACAAGACTTAAAAGATTACAATTTAGCTCAGCTACTACGTGATTTAGAGGCAAATGTGAAAGGCTTAAAACGTCTTCGAATTTCTTCGATTGAGGCAAGTCAATTAACAGATGAAGTGATTGAAGTTTTACGCGAATCAAAAATTGTTGTTAATCATTTACACATTCCAATCCAATCTGGCTCTGATACCGTTTTAAAACGTATGCGTCGTAAATATACAATGGAGTTCTTCGGTGAACGCTTAACTAAACTACATGAAGCTTTACCAGACTTAGCTGTCACTTCTGACGTAATCGTAGGTTTCCCAGGAGAAACTGAGGAAGAGTTCATGGAAACATATAACTTTATACGTGATCATCAGTTTTCTGAATTACATGTATTCCCGTTTTCTCCACGTACAGGTACACCAGCAGCGCGTATGGAGGACCAAATTGACGAGGACATTAAAAACGAACGTGTTCACCGATTGATCGCATTAAATGACCAATTAGCAAAGGAATATGCTTCTCGCTTTGAAGATCAAGTACTAGAAGTAATTCCTGAAGAATTCGTGCATGATGGAAGTGAAGAAGAGGGGCTATTAACAGGTTACACAGATAATTACTTAAAAGTAGTCTTTGAAGGTCCTGAAAGCCTAATCGGTCAGCTTGTAAAGGTGAAAATTATTCAAGCTGGATATCCACACTCTAAAGGACAATTTGTTCGTGTTTTAGAAACTGTAAAATAAAAATTGTAACTATGAAGAGAAGCACCGTCCGAACTTTGGACGGTGTTTTACTTTTTTGATTGAAGAGATGTCGTTTATTAACTTATAGAAATCCCTTACTATAAAAGAAATTAGACGGAAACGTTAAAAAATGTTATGATGCCAAAGAGGTACGTACAACTTGTTGGTAGAGGAGAGTTTATTAAAATGGAACAAAATTTTGCGCGTATGATTGATCACACATTATTAAAGGCTGAAGCAACAAAAGAGCAAATCGAAAAATTATGTGCAGAGGCAAAACAATTTAACTTTGCTTCTGTTTGTGTAAATCCAACTTGGGTAAATTATAGCAGCGAGCTTTTACAAGGCTCAGAGGTCTTAGTTTGTACTGTAATTGGCTTCCCTTTAGGTGCTAACACGCCAGCAGTTAAAGCATTTGAGGCGAAAGATGCGATTGCTAACGGTGCTAAAGAGGTAGACATGGTTATCAATATCGGTGCGTTAAAGGATAAAAATTATGACCTTGTGCAAGCAGATATTGCTGCAGTTGTTGAAGCGGCGAAAGGTAATGCACTTGTAAAAGTAATTATTGAATCTTGCCTTTTAACGGACGAAGAAAAAATAAAAGCATGTGAGTTAGCTGTGGCAGCAGGTGCTGATTATGTGAAAACATCAACTGGTTTTTCTACTGGAGGCGCAACAGCAGAAGATATTGCATTAATGCGTAAAACAGTAGGCCCAGATTTAGGTGTAAAAGCCTCTGGTGGTGTCAGAAGCTTAGAGGATATGAAAAAGATGATTGAGGCTGGAGCAACTCGTATCGGAGCAAGCTCTGGTGTTGCTATTATGAACGGATTAATTGCAGATTCTAATTATTAATAGTAATGAAAATCCTTATATAGTAAGTGTTACGGGGCTGTTCGTTAAGAACTAGCCCCCTATACATTTAGAATTTAAAAACCCATTAACCCCCACGATTAAAATCCTTCAGCAATTTATAACAAATATTTAATCAATCGATCTATTGTTATTATTTCATCCACATCCCCCCCTTTTTAACTTATAGTAGATGATGTATTATTGAGAGTAATTGCAAAAATGTATAGGAAGGAATATGATAAATTTTAGGTTTTTAATAAAGTTTTTATAGATGAGTTAATTTCATAATTCTAACCTCTTTAGTATCAAGGGTTCTAAAACAATAAAAAACGGGCACCTCCCCAAATTCGGTATAATGATAGCGACGAAACTAACATACAGAATGAGGTGAATGCCCTATGACTATTGTAAAACAAATGAGCCTATTTGGCATCCAAGAATTATTGGAAATGGAAAGTTCACGTCGATTTGATGAAATTTTCGCCACTTTCGACGTGCAGCCCGTTTTTCAGCTGTTTTCCAAAAAGACGTTACGTGGTGCCCCACGTGAATTAAATTACGGTGCGATGATACAATCACTCATTATTCGTATTGTCGAACGGATTCCAAC